>NZ_JBOGCC010000047.1:0-56020 GCF_051656525.1 Clostridium sp.
TTCACCACTAATTTGATTATATTGTACTTTATCATCGTTTAAGGACTTGTTATTTGGTGTGTCAGCAAAAGAAGTAACGCTTAAGCTACATGTAACTGTAACTATAGTGAAAAAAGAGACTAATGCTTTTTTCATCATACTTAACAACCTCCTAATATAAATCGTTGATATTTATGTATTATAGCATAGGATTATAAAAAATGTAATTCCATAATTTGTATTATGGTTCATTATATATTAATATTATACAATAAAAATACATATTTTAAAAATGATTTAATAGTTACAAAATTCTTAAAATTCAGAAAAATAAAGAAGAAAAAAATTTTTCCATAGCCCAAAAGCACTATAAATATTAGTTTGAAGTATTAAGGAAAAAATATACAGTAATAAATAAAGAAACAAAATGGTTACATTTTACTAATAATAACAAAAAAGTATTTTTATTTAAAAATTATTTCTAAAAAGAAAATTTATTAACTTAATGTTTACAAAATAAAAGGTATAAAAAAAGAAAATTTCTATGATTTAAAGGTTTTTTTAATCATTTATAGAATATATATAGTATCAAAACTTTGGAGGGGTATATGAAATTTATAGAGGAATATTTAGAGAAATGTTTGAAAAATAAAGGGTTTCATTGGAAAACATCTATAATAGCTGGGGGGATTATAGGATTAGTATTTTTTTTAGTTAATCTCTTTTCAGGGATAGTATTTGATGTTGCTATAGTTATTTTTATTGCAATGACTATTTCATTTTCATTAATTTGGTATATTATAATTAATAGATTACATAAGACATTTAGAAAACAAATAATTATAGAAGCTAAAGATAGTGAAGAAGAAAGAAGAGAGAAGCGTAAAAATGCAAGAAGGCTTATGGAAAAAAGAAATTCTAAGAAGAAAAGCACTAGATAAGTTTTATATAGTTAAAAAACTAAGATGCAAAAGCACCTTAGTTTTTTCTTTTAAATATACAAGTACACCATTCATTAGTAATAAATTCTTTTTCAAAAATAAAACCTTCATTTAAAATAAAATCTTTTATAGAATCATAGCTCCAAGTAACAAGACCAGAAACTAAAAGAAGACCGTCAGAACTTAAATGTTCTTTTATAAAATTCATAAAAAGCTTAGTTTCCTCTCCACCTATATTAATATAGATACAATCAAATGTAGATGAGATTAAATTTTCACTTAAAGCATCCCCAATTATAGGAGTAATATTATTTAAATTATTTAAATCTCTATTTAACGTTACTTCATCAGAAACATCACGTATATCTAAAGCTAATACTTCTTTTGCATTTTTTATTCCAGTTGCTAAAGAAAGTATTCCAGAACCAGTTCCAATATCTAAAACTCTTTTATTAGTAAAATCCTCTTCTAATATGTAATTTAAAATATCATGAGTAGTTTCATGAAGACCAGTTCCAAAAGCTCCTTGAGAGATGAAGTTTATGATTTTTTTATCTTTATAATCATCATTGTATGATGGGTCTATTAGCACCCAGTCATTTTTAAGTTCTATAGGAGGCATTTTAAAATCAGTGTAATCATAGTTTATTTCTTCTATATTAAAGGGTTCTTTTTTTAATATAGAAGAAACATTAGTTTTGAAATTGTCCAGTTTAGATTCTTCATCATTAAAAGCTACTTTTAATGTAAGTGGAACATTCTCTTTTTCTAAATAACCATAACCAAATTCATCAGTTGTTATTTCTAATGGGTTTTCATAAAAAACATCAAAAATATCATTAATTTGTAGTAATTCAACTTTTTCATCTACTTCATTAGATAAAAATTCATAAGATAATATAAACATATTAAACCTTCTTTCTAAAAATATTGTCATAAAGGTATATTAGTATAAAAAACTTTTAAAGTAAAGGTAACCATTGTATAATTTTAATATAAACAGAAGATGAAAGGGGAAAAAGATGGATAGATTTAAGATTAAAGTTATTATGGTAGTTTGTTTTATTTTAGGAACGATTCCTATGTTTTTATCTAATGTACCATTTTGGCTTAATTATCCTGGAAGGATAGTTATGCCAGTTGCTATATTTTTAACTGTAGATGGGTATTATAAAACAAGCTCTTTTAAAAATTATTTAAAAAGGATGTTAATGTTTGGAGAGATAATGGTATGTTTAAATGTTATTATCTCTTTATGTTTACGAGTGAGTATAAGTGGAGAGAGTCATTTTAGACATATAAGTAGTGGAATAATTATATATGGATTAATTTTAATAGCTATTAGTATTGTATTTTTTATTTTAAATTTAAAAGATAAATGTTTAAATGATAAATGGGGAATTATAATAGTATTTGTACTATCACTTGGAACACTTCTTTTACTTGGCAAAGTAAATGATAGTATAGATATATTAAGAAGTAATATGTTCCTTGCTTTAGCTGGAGTTTTATTATTAATAAACTCTTTAGAAGAATCTAAAAGGAATGTTGATAAAAAATCATTAATAAAGGTATTAATAATTTTTTCAATATGTATATTAACTGAAACTGCTATAATAGGTCCAGCATTTGCTTTAATAGTTTATGTATTTAGAAAGAATAAGAGAATGCTTACTATAGGATTATTTGTAATTAGTGGGTTATTTGTTCCAGGATTTAATATAGCTGAACTATTAAGGTTTCCACAATGGATGATGTTTTTTGGAATAATCTTCATTTTATTATATAATGAAGAAGAAGGTTTAAAAATTAAAAAGATTTTTTATTATATATATCCAATAGTTATATATATATGTTTTATTTTAGGTGTATTTTTAAGATAATAATATATATAATGTAGCTATAAATTAAAGGAGTGAAAAAATATGAAAAATATAGTTATTTTAGATGGAAAAGCAATAGGAGATTTTAAAGTAGAACTTTTAGAAGAGTTTGGAAAAGTTACAGTATATAGAACAACTAGTAATGATGAAAGAATAGAGAGAGTGCGTGATGCACATATAATTTTAACTAATAAAGTTATAATAGACAAAGAAGTAATAGACTCTTGCAAAAATTTAGAGATAATATGCGAAACAGCAACAGGATTTAATAATATAGATATAGGGTATGCTAAAGAAAAGAATATAGCAGTTACAAATGTAGCGGGATATTCAACTCCGACTGTAGTACAACATACATTTGCAACACTACTTTCATTAAATAATCAAATATCATATTATGATAATTATGTAAAATCAGGTGAATATTCAAAATCAGGGTTTTTCACAAATCTAGAAAGACCTTTTGTAGATATTGAAAATAAGACTTGGGGAATAATAGGACTTGGAGCTATAGGAAAAGGTGTAGCAAAAGTTTGCATGGCGTTTGGAGCAAATGTTATTTACTATTCAACATCAGGAAAAAATAATAATAATGAATATGAAAGTGTAGATTTAGATACACTACTTAAAACTTCAGATATAATTTCAATACATGCACCATTAAATGAAAATACAGAAAATCTAATAAATTATGAAAATCTAAAAAAGATGAAAAAAGATGCTATTCTTATAAATATGGGAAGAGGTCCTATAGTAGTGGAAGAGGATTTAAAAAAGGCATTAGATGAGGACTTAATAAAGGGTGCATGCTTAGATGTATTTAATGTAGAACCATTGCCAATAGAAAGTCCATTATTAAAGGTTAAAAATAAAGAAAAATTAATATTAACACCTCATATAGCATGGGCAAGTGTGGAAGCTAGAGAAAGATTATTTAGTGATGTTGTTTTAAATATAAAAGCATTTTATAATGGAGAAATAAGAAATAGAATTGAATTATAAAATTAATGCAAGTAAATGAAGCTTTAGCATATATATAATAAATATATTTAATATGGTAGATAAAAGGAGTACAGAATTTGGATTCAAGCGAGAATTATAGTATAGAAACTGCAGAACAAAAAGACATTGAAGGGCTCAGTCATATGTTATATAAAACAGAAGAGGATCCTGAATATGAATGGGGAGAAGGAACAGAGGAAGAAAGATTGACTATCTTAAGGCGTCTAATGATTTATAAAGGAAATAGATTTTTTTATAAAAACTTTAAAGTCTTAAAAAGAAATGAAAAAATTATAGGATTCTTTTTAGCTTTTGGTGGAAAAGAATTAAAGGTAAAAACTATTAAATCAGATATGATTATGTATTTTTATAAAAAGGGAAAAAAACATAGGATAAAATTTTTAATAGAAGTACTAAAATACTTATTTTACAAAGAATGTACTTTAAATGAATATTACTTATCTAATATATATATAGAAGAAGAGTATAGAGGGTTTGGGTATAGTTATATTTTATTAGAAGCTGTTT
The DNA here is from genome assembly GCF_051656525.1 of Clostridium sp. GTDB lineage: Bacteria > Bacillota > Clostridia > Clostridiales > Clostridiaceae > Clostridium. The sequence continues at coordinate 4,334 of NZ_JBOGCC010000047.1, forward strand.
TAAATGAAGCAATATGTAGGAAGTACAATAAGTTATCACTAAGGGCAAATAATCATAAATTAGTTGAGTTTTATAAAAAATTTGGGTATAAACTAGAGAATAGAAATGATTTAAAGATGGTATTGAAGATATAAAAGATTAGACATATTTAAAAATAAAATTTAAATATGTCTTTTTAATTCTGAAACTGAGCTAAGTTGCATAGGTATAGAAGAGGGAATATTTAATTTTGGGAGGAAAAGTTATGGACAAGCTAAAAGTAGAAGAAAAAGAGGGAATTGAAGCATTAGAAGAGATAGTCGTTAGTGATGAAGAAAAAGAGATAGGGAAAGATAGCGAAGAGAGAAAAAAGGAAAAAGAGAAAGAGATCAAATCAAAGAAAAAACTTTATGTTGGGATGGGAATTACAGGAGCATTAGCACTTGGAATATATTTAGGTGGAACTCTTTATTATAAAGATAGATTTTTAGTTGGATTTGAAGTTAATAATATTAGTGTAGCTGCACATACTGTAGATGAAGCAGAAGAAAAGTTAAGAGAATCAGTAGAGGAATATGCATTAACTATAAAAGGAAAAGATAAAGCTGAAATATTAGTAGGAAAAGATATAAATATAAAATTTAATGGTCAAAAAGAATTAGAAGAGATAATGGAAAAGCAAAATCCTTTATTTTGGGTAGGAGGATTTTTAAATCCAATAGAAAAAGTTTTAAATAATTCTGTTACATATGAAGAAGGAAAGCTTGATAAAAAAATAGATGATTTAAAACTATTCGAAAAGGAAAACATAATAAAGTCAAAAGATGCAACATTTAAATATAATAATGGAAGCTTTGAGATTGTTGAAGAAGTTAATGGAAATGAGATAGATAAGAAAAAGTTAAAAGCAGAAATAAAAAGAGCAATACAAAATGGTGAAAATGAAATTGATTTAGAAAATTTAGATATTTATAAAAAGCCTAAATTTACAAAAGAATCAAAAGAAGTTATTGAAGCAAAAGAAGTATTAGAAAAAATGTTAGCAGTTGAAATAAATTATAGTTATAATGGGAAAAGCTTAGCACTAGATAAAAAAGATTTAGGGAATTTATTAACTGTAGATAAAAATATGAAACCAACTGTAGAAGAAGAGGCTATTTTAGAGTATGCAAAAGAACTTGAAAATATCTTTGAGACAGTAGGTAGAAATAGAAGCTTTAAAAATTCTTATGGGAATCAAATAACTATAGGCGGAGGAAACTTTGGATATGTAGTTGATAGAAAAGAAACACAAAAAGAAGTTGCAAATGCAATAAAAAATATACAGAATATAAATAAAGAGCCGATATTTAAACAAAAAGGTAATGCAGGCAATATAAATGATATAGGAAATAGCTACGTTGAAATAAGTTTAGATAATCAACATATTTGGTATTATAAAGATGGAAAACTTTTAACAGAGAGTAAAATAGTAACTGGAAATATAAATAGAGGTTGGGGAACACCTCCTGGAGTGTACAAGCTTACTTATAAGCAATTAGATACAGTTCTAAGAGGAGAAGATTATGCAACACCAGTGAAATTCTGGATGCCTTTTAATGGTGGAATAGGACTACATGATGCAACTTGGAGAAATGAATTTGGTGGCAGTATATATAAAAATGGTGGATCACATGGATGTGTAAACTTACCTTATAATGTAGCACAAACTATATATAATAATATAGATGGTAGTATGCCAATTATACTATATTAAAAAAACTCCCTTAAAATGTAGAAGTACATTTTAAAGGGAGTTTTTGTTTTAAATATGTTCTTTTATAGCTAAAAGAACACCTTCTTCTGTATTCTTTTTGGCTATAAATCGGCCATGTTTTTTCATATCATCACAAGCATTGTCCATAACAAAGCTATAGTAAGCATTTTCTAATAATTCAACATCATTAAAAAAGTCACCAAAGGCCATAGTTTCTTCAAAAGTTATAGAATATTGATGTTGTATTTCTTTTAAGGCAGTACCCTTGTTAGTTCCTTTATTTGTGAAGTCAACCCAAACATCACCAGAAACAACACAATTTAATCTTTCTCCAAAAATACTATTTAAAATAGGATAAGAATTTTTAAGAGCAAGACCTAAGTCTAAAACTGTAACCTTAAAAATTATATCATCTATGTTAGAAAAATCTTCTATAACATCTTTCTTTATATAATATTTGTTTATCTCAGTTAAAGCTTCCTTAGAACATGGTTTATGATAGCAATTTTTTATCCCACATAAAATTATATGTACATTTTGAAGTTTCTCACATTCTGAAATAATTTCATTTATATAATTAGAATTCATTTTAGAAATAGAAATTATATTGCCTTTATCAACGACCATTGCACCATTATCACATATATAAGTTAGTTCATCGCTAATGGGGGAGAAGTTTTCATATAATGTATAATAAGGTCTTCCACTAGCAACTATAAACTTTATATGTTTTTCTTTTAACTCATAAAAAAGTTTGAAAAAATCTTTAGGAAGTTCACCTTTTTCATTTAGAAGTGTTCCATCCATATCTGTAGCTATAAGTTTTATCATAATATCACCCTTTCTCTTATTAAGAATATATTATCATAAAAGCTAAAAATTTGCTAAAAATAAATAATTGACAATAAAAGGAAAATAAGATATTCTTATCTTAAGAAAAAATTGGATGGTACCGCGTAAATTCGCTCCAAATTATGGGGAAGAATACGTGGTTTTTTTATATTAAAAGGGGGCAGAAATATGAAAAAGAAAATTTATATCTTTGATACAACACTAAGAGATGGAGAACAAACTCCAGGGGTAAGTTTAAATCCAAGAGAAAAATTAGAAATAGCAAAAGCTTTAGAAAGCTTGGGTGTAGATGTAATAGAGGCAGGATTTCCAGTAACATCAAAAGGCGATTTTGAGGGAGTTAAACTAATTTCAGAAAATATAAAAAATTCTACTGTAAATGCTTTAGCAAGAGCAAATAAAAAAGATATTGATGTAGCCTATGAAGCCATTAAAGGAGCAAATAAACGAAGAATTCATATTTTTTTAGCGACATCAGATATTCATATGAAATACAAATTAAAGATGTCTCGAGAAGAGGTTTTAGAGAAAATTTTTGAAATGGTATCATATGCAAAATCTTTAGTTGAAGAAGTTGAATTTTCACCAGAAGATGCATCAAGAACAGAAAAAGAATTTTTGTATAAAGTATTAGAGAGAGCAATTGAGGGAGGGGCAACTATATTAAATATTCCAGATACAGTTGGATATACTATACCAACTGAGTTTGGAGAATTAATCAAAGGAATAAAAGAAAATGTAAGAGGGATTGAAAAGGCTATAATAAGTGTTCATTGTCACAACGATTTAGGACTTGCAGTTGCAAATTCATTAGAAGCAGTAAAAAATGGAGCAGAGCAAGTAGAATGCGCAGTAAATGGACTTGGAGAGAGAGCAGGGAATGCAGCATTAGAAGAAATTATTATGGCTATAAAAACACGAAAAGACATTTATGATTTTAATTTAGATGTAAATACAGAAAAAATTTATAGAGTATCTAGTCTAGTATCACATTATACAGGAGTTAATGTACAACCTAATAAAGCGATAGTTGGAAAAAACGCTTTTGCACATGAATCAGGAATACATCAACATGGGATATTAAGTAATAGAGAAACATATGAGATTATGACACCAGAATCTGTAGGATTTAAAACTAATAATCTGGTACTAGGAAAACACTCTGGAAGACATGCGTTTGAAGATAGAGTAAAAGAACTTGGCTATGATATAGATAAAGTATCAATAAATGAAGCATTTATAAAATTTAAAGAAGTAGCAGATAAGAAGAAGGAAATATCAGATAAAGATATTGAAGCTATATTAAATCATGGAAGAATAAATATAAAAGAGAAGTATAAATTAAAATCTTTTAATGTGAGTACAGGAAATAATATAACATCAACAGCTACAGTAATGCTTGAAATTGATGGAGAAGTAAAAGAAGAAGCAGCTTGTGGAGATGGGCCAGTTAATGCACTTTATAATGCAATTGAAAGAGTTCTAGATAAAAAGAGGATAGTAAAAGATTATAGTATAAATGCAATAACAAGTGGTGCTGATGCTTTAGGAGAAGTATCAGTAAAATTAGAATCAGAAAATAGTAAGGTAATAGGAAGAGGAGTCAGTACAGATGTAATAGAAGCTAGTATACTAGCCTATGTAAATGCGCTTAATAAAGAATAAAAAGTTGCAAAAAGTATAAAAAATTATTATAATATTAATAAATTAAATATGTTCGGATGAAGGTAGTAGGAGAGAGGGAGAATATATCCCCACCGAAGATGGTAATCTTTCAGGTAAAAGGACTGCTACTGGACGAGCCTCTGGAGAGACTCTATTAAAGAGCACCGAAGGAGCAAGATATAGGAAACTCTATATCGAAACTCTCAGGTAAAAGGACAGGGGATTTATAACAAAATCTCTATTTTGTTATACAATCTCCTCCCAAAATTTAAATTTTAGGAGGATTTTTTTATGAAAGAATTTTTAACAGCGGTGGACAATTTTGTATGGGGGCCACCATTATTAATCATGTTAGTAGGAACAGGCGTGTATTTAACAGTAAAGCTAAGAGTTTTACAAGTTACAAAATTAGGACATGCATTAAAATTAGTGTTTAGTAAAGATACAGAAAGTGATGAAAAGGGTGATGTATCAAGTTTTGGAGCACTTTGCACAGCACTTTCAGCAACTATTGGAACAGGAAATATAGTAGGAGTTGCAACAGCTATTAAAGCCGGAGGTCCAGGAGCTTTATTTTGGATGTGGATTGCAGCATTTTTTGGAATGGCAACTAAATATGCAGAAGGGCTTTTAGCTATAAAGTATAGAGAGTTTAACAGTAAAGGTGAGGTTAAAGGTGGACCAATGTATTATATTCAAAACGGTCTAAATAATAAATGGCTTGCAAAGATATTTGCCTTTTTTGGAGTACTAGTTGCTTTATTTGGAATAGGAACTTTTGCACAAGTTAACTCTATGTCAGAGGGAATGAAAAATAGTTTTAATATTCCAATTGTAGTGACTGCAGTTGTAGTAACTATATTAGTAGCTTTAGTAACACTAGGTGGAATAAAAAGAATATCAAGTGTATCAGAAAAAATAGTGCCATTTATGGCAGCTTTATATATAATAGGAGTTTTAATAGTTATAATTTTTAACTTTGGACAAGTTCCGGAGGCTATTAGTTTAATTGTTAGAAGTGCATTTAATCCAGAAGCCGTTCTTGGAGGAGCTTTTGGTATAACATTTATGATTGCAATGCAAAGAGGAATTAGTAGAGGAGTATTTTCAAATGAATCAGGTCTTGGAAGTGCACCTATAGCAGCGGCAGCAGCAAAAACAAAAGAGCCTGCAAAGCAAGGATTAATATCTATGACAGGAACATTTTTTGACACTATAATAATTTGCTCTATGACAGGGATTGTAATAGTCCTTACAGGAATGTATAATTCACCTCTTGATGGAGCAAGCTTAACTACAGCTGCATTTGAAGCAGGATTCCCCATTGCAATAATAGGAAAGTATATAGTAAATATAGGATTAATTTTCTTTGCTTTTACAACAATACTTGGATGGAATTATTATGGGGAAAAGTGTATTGAATATTTATTTGGAAAGAAATTAATACTTCCTTATAAAATATTATATATAGGACTTGTTCTTATAGGATCATTTTTAACAATAGATGTTATTTTCATATCAGCAGATATTGTTAATGGCTTAATGGCAGTTCCAAATTTAATTGCATTAATTGGACTTAGAAAAGTTATATTTGAGGAAACAAAAATATATTTAGATAAATTGAAAAAATAGAAGAAAGCAGGTACTACAAATAGAGTAGTATCTGCTTTTTAGACTATAAGTATAAAGTTTTTACATCAGTTGAAAAAATAGAATTCCATTTAAGATTATTTATTAAAAAATCTCTTCCTGTAGGGATAAGTTTGAAATTTCTATATTCAAGATAATCTTCATAAGATAAACCATGTCTTGATAAAATAGAGTTTAAAGTAAGTTTAGTAATTAAAGCTTCTTTATAAACTTTATTATATTCCTTAGACTCTTCATTTAAAATAATTTGTCCTATATGATAGGAGATTGTATATTCTTTCAAAATATAGTAGGCATATTTTGAAGGGAGTGAATCTTGTATTTCATTAGGAAGAGAAAAGAAATTTGAATTTATTTCATCATCATTTAACTCTTTAATTGAAGATAAAACTAAAAGATGCATGGCTGATAAGTAATAAGATTTAGCTAAAGAATGTTTATTTTCTAAAAAACAAATATCTCCAAGTAAAGTATAAGTATCATGAGTACTTGGGTCTAACAAAAGAGATTTTGAAAGCGCAAGTTTTGCTTTAGATAGATTATTCCGTTTAATCATATCTAAAGCTAATTTTCTAAGAATTAATGGATCGCCCATAAAAAAAACCTCCATAAAATTTGTAAAACATAATGAAATTATATCACTTGTAAATATTTACAACAATAGAATTAATAAGAAATAGAAAACTTTTTTAAGGTAGAATCAAAGTCTAGGTCAACAATTTTATGATTTGATATATGAATAAATTTATTTCCTTCAAGCATAGTAGAGATAAAAGATTTAGTGCTATTAGTACTACCTTGAATAATAATTTCAACATGTCCATTATCTAAATTTTTAACTGTTCCAACTAGAGAGTATTTTAAAGCTAATCGTTGACAAAAATATCTAAATCCAACTCCTTGAACTTTTCCACTAACATTTATTAATAATCTTTCCATAAAAAACCTCCAAAAATAAATTTTATATAATTATAGCATAAATACTTGCATGAAAACAGTTTCAAATTTATAATATACTATATAAGTAAAAGGAGGTATAAAATGGAAAGAAGCTTAGTTTTAATAAAACCAGATGGGGTAGAGAAAAAGGTAATTGGAAAAATTATAAGTATGTATGAAAGTGAGAACTTAGAAGTTAAAGAATTAAAACTTTTAACGGCAAGTGAAGAAACAGCTAAAAAACATTATGCAGAACATAAAGAAAGACCATTTTTTAATGAATTAATTAGTTTTATAACTAGAGGTCCTATTTGTGCACTTATAATTGAAGGTAGGGATGCTATAAGAAGAGTTAGGGAACTAAATGGAGATACAAATCCATTAAAGGCAAAAGAAGGTACTATTAGAAATTTATATGGTAGTAGTATTGGTGAGAACTGTGTTCACAGTTCAGATTCTATGGAAAGCTCTAAAAGAGAAGTAGAAATTTGGTTTAATTTATAAAAAAAGTACGCTGCATTTAATAGCAGCGTATTTTTAAGATTTTAATTTAATCCATTCTTCATCATAAAGATCTAAAGCTTGTTGATTTAAATCAGTATAAATTTCACAATTTTTAAGCTGTTCTTTTGTAGGATATTCAGCTTGAATATCCTCAGGAAGCATATCAAATGTTTTTGGAATAGGAGTTTGATAACCTATATATTCAACATTTGTTAAAGCATTTTCTGGATTACATAAAAAATTAATAAACTCTTCTGCAACTTCTTTATGAGGTGCATTTTTAGGAATTGCTAAAGCATCAAACCATTCGTTTGAACCTTCTTTAGGAATAACATATTTAATGTCAGGATCTTCACTCATAAGATAAGAGGCATCACCAGACCAAACAGGAGCAATTGTAGCTTCTCCTGATAAAAGAGCATCTTTTACTTCATCTACAAAATAAGCTAAAACAAGAGGCTTTTGTTCTTTAAGAAGAGTACTAGCTTGTTTAATTTCTTCTGGATTAGTAGTATTCATAGAATAACCTAAAGATTTTAAGGCAATAGCCATAGAATCACGAACAGAATCAAACATAACTATTTGGTCTTTATATTTAGGGTTCCATAAATCTTTCCAACTTGTAATAGGTTCTTTAATATATTTAGAGTTATAGGCAATACCAATAGTACCCCACATGTAAGGAACAGAATATTTATTCTTTGGATCATAAGATAAATGCTTAAATTGTGAACCTATATATTTATAATTTGGAATTTTACTAAAATCAATTTTTTCTAGTAAATTTTCTTTTATCATTTTTTCAATCATATAGTCAGAAGGAACTACGATATCATAATTACTACTTCCATTTTTAACTTTTGCATACATAGTCTCATTAGTATCATAAGTATTGTAATTTACTTTAATACCTGTTTCTTTTTCAAATTTTGTTATTAAAGAAGGATCAATATAATCTCCCCAGTTATATATATTAAGAACTTTACCAGTGGAATTATCTTTTCTTTCTGTTTTTATATAACCAAAAATAAGAGCTATGCATATTAAAGAAGATACTATGATTGTGATAATAATTTTAATATTCTTTAGCTTTTCCATTTGAACCTCCTGTTGAATTAGTTTTTCTATTTACAATTAGAAGTAATGCAAGTACAGTTACAAACATTAATGTTGAAAGAGCATTAATTTGTGGATTAATTCCTTTTCTAGCCATAGAATAAATTTCAATTGAAAGATTTGTAACTCCAGGTCCAGTTGTAAAGAAGGAGATAACAAAATCATCTATAGACATAGTAAATGCCATAAGAAGTCCTGCAACAATTCCAGGCTTTATTTGTGGCAAAATAACTTTTCTAAGAGCGTAAGAGTGTGTTGCACCTAAGTCCATAGCAGCCTCAATAGTATTATCAGGTAACTGGCTTAGTTTAGGAAGAACACAAAGAATAACATAAGGAATATCAAAAACAATATGAGCTATAAGCATTGTTTTAAATCCAAAAGTAAATTTAAAAAATATAAATAGACTCATTAAAGATATTCCTGTAACTATATCAGGATTTAAAATAGGTAAGTTATTTATATTTAATAATAATGATTTCTTTTTTCCACGCATATAGTAAATACCAACAGCAGTAATAGTACCAATTATAGTAGCTATAACAGAAGCTATAACTGCTATTAAAACTGTATAGTAAAGTGCTTCAAGTAAGGTGTCATTTTGAAGTAACGACTTGTACCAATCAAAAGTAAAGCCTGTCCATTTCGCCATACTCTTAGATTTGTTAAATGAGAAAACAATAAGTGTAATAATAGGTGCATATAAGAATACAAAAATTATAAAAAGATAAAATCTTTTTATAAAGGATGTAAATTTGTTTACCATAACTTCCCACCACCTTTCATATTATCTCCACTAAACTTTGACATAAAAGCCATTGATATAAGAATTAAAATCATTAATATAATTGCAATAGATGAACCAAAGTTCCAATTATTAGTTGCTGTAAATTGTTGCTCTATAACATTTCCTATAAGCATAGTTTTTCCACCACCTAAAAGTTTAGAAATTACAAAGGTAGAAACAGCAGGCATAAATACCATAGTTATACCAGAAACTACACCAGGTAAACTTAAAGGAAAGATTATTTTTTTGAAAATTGTTTTATTATTTGCACCTAAATCTTTAGCAGCATTTATTAAATTTATATCTAATTTAGATAAAACAGTATATATAGGAAGAATCATAAAAGGTAGGAAATTATAAACCATACCTAAAAGGATAGTTCCATCTCTATATAGAAGTTGAATTGGTTCAATACCAAAAAGTCCAAGAAAATTATTTACAATTCCGTATTTCCCTAAGATAGGAATCCAAGCATAAGTTCTTAATAGAAAATTCATCCACATTGGAAGAATAAATAACATAATAATTAAGTTGCGTTTTTTAATATCCATTTTAGAAACAATATATGCGATAGGAAAACCTAGAATTAGGCAAAGAACTGTAGAAATAGCAGCAAGAACAATTGATTTAATAAAAATAGTAAAATATTGCTCTTGGAACATTCTTGAGAAATTTTCAAGTGAAAATTTATAACCGGTAGAGGTTTCTACAGTTAAACTGAAAAATACAATAATAAGTAGTGGCACTACTATAAAGATAGCACTCCATAAAACATAGGGTGCAGAGAGAAAGCTGAATTTAGTACTTTTTTTCATAATTATCTTACCTTTCTCATTACATGGATATCTTCAGGTTGAAGAAGTAAACCTATTTTACTTCCAACTTCCGCCATTTTAGTATTATGTATAATCCAGTTATAGTTAGTTTTTTCAATTTGGACTTCAATTTCATAATGAACACCTTTAAAAATAACAGATTTAACAATTCCATTTAAAGTATCAGATGAAGGTTTAACCATTTGGATATCCTCAGGTCTAATAACAACATCAACAGGTTCATTTTTTTCAAAATCTTTATCTAAGGTAGTAAAAACTTTATTACAAAATTCTGTTTTAAAATCATCATGCATTATTCCATCTACTATATTACTTTCACCAATGAAATCAGCAACAAATGCATTACTAGGCTCATTATAAATATCCTGAGGAGTCCCCATTTGTTGAATAATTCCTTTATTCATAACGACTATAGTATCAGACATAGTTAAAGCCTCTTCTTGGTCATGAGTTACAAAGATAAAAGTTATTCCAAGTCTTTGTTGAATTTTCTTAAGCTCTATTTGCATTTCTTTTCTAAGTTTTAAATCTAGGGCACCAAAAGGTTCATCAAGAAGTAAAACTTTTGGTTCATTTACAAGGGCACGAGCTATAGCGACTCTTTGTTGTTGACCACCACTTAAAGAATCAATATTTCTTTTTTCAAAGCCAGGAAGTGCGACTAATTTAAGTATTTCAGTTACTTTTTCTTTTATTATATCTTTTGGAACTTTTTTAATTTTAAGACCAAAAGCAATATTTTCAAATACATTCATATGTGGAAATAAAGCATATTTTTGAAATACTGTATTTACAGGTCTTTTGTGAGGGGGAATAGAAGCTAAGTTTTCATTTCCAAACATAACAACACCACTATCTGCTGTCTCAAACCCTGCTATTATTTTCAATGTAGTAGTTTTTCCACAACCACTTGGACCAAGTAATGTTAGAAACTCGTTTTTCTTTATATTTAAATTTAAGTTATTTAAAACTACATTATCATCATATTTTTTATTAATACCTTTAATTTCTAAAATATTATTACTCATAAAAAACACCTCTCTATATAAATTCTAATTAATTTTTTAAAATGATGGAGGAGTAACCACCCAAACTATTTTTGCTATGGTTTTTCCATTATTAGATATAAAGTGATTACATTTAGGTTTAAAATAAAATGTTTCACCTTTTTTTATCTTATATGTAGAATCACCTAAATGAAGAGTTACACTACCACTTAAAACAAGTCCAAATTCTTCACCTTCATGAGGTTCCTCCTCAATATAACGTCCGTTAGGGAAAAGAGTTAACATAATAGGTTCCATACTATTTTTCTGCGCATTTGGAACCAGCCATTTTAAATTGTATTTTAAATCATTATCCTCAGTTTCAAACATATGATTAGAAGTAAATGTTACACGTTCTTCTTTTTTATCACTAAAAAATTCAGTTAAACTTGTGCCTAAAATTTCTAAGATATCAACTAAAGTAGCAATTGAAGGAGATGTCAAGTCATTTTCAACTTGTGAAATAAAACCTTTAGATAATTCACATCTATTGGCAAGCTCCTCTTGAGTTAATCCTTTTGCAATACGAAGACTACGAATTTTATCACCTATTTCCAAAAAAACACCTTCTTTCATAAAAAATTATCTATAAAAATAAGCTTTACTAAATAAAAAGTTTATTTTTACTAAACAAACAAAATAATTATAAAATTTTTGAGGAGAAAAATCAATACGTTTATTCAAAAAAAATTAAAAAATTGTTGAAAAATGACTTCGAATAAATGGCTTAGAATGGAGGATGAAATAAAAATGTTTAAAAAGATGTTACTTAAAGTTTACAAATACTAATTAAAAAAGTGAAAGTGAAATATAGAAAATAAAATTTTTATAGTTTGAGAAAAATTAAAAAATAAATAAAATCAAAATAGTGGAAAAAGTGCATATATTTTTGCTATAATAAAATTAAATAAAAAGAAGGGGATATGTGGTGAAAAAAATGCAAGGTCTTTATAGAAGGAATGGAAAAAAGGTTTATATAAAGCAACCAGAGTTCAATGAAATGGAATATGTATCAGAATTGTGGAGTGATAGAGAAACTATGGAAGGTATTGGTGGAGTATTTGATTTTTCTAGAAATAAATGGGAGCCCTTCTATAGAAAAATGGTAAGTCCTTCTGATGGAAAAAATTTTTATTGCCTTATTTATAACAATAAAGATATTCCAGTTGGAGAAGTTAGTTTTCATGGATATGATTTAGTTACTAAAACAGCAAGGTTTAATATAAAGGTTCATAGTAAGTATAGAGAAATGGGTTATGGTAGAGAAGCCATAAATTTAATGCTTGAGTATTATTTCCAAGAATTTGGTGGAAATATAATGATGGACACTATAAAAAATGAAAAGGGAATAGAACTTGCAAAGAAATTTAATTTTGAGCAAATGGGAAAAGCTAGAGATGGATTTACTTTTAGAATAACAAAAGAAAATTTTTTCACATCTAATAAAGGTGCAAAAAAACATGTAGGAATACTAATACTAGAAGAGATGAGCGTATTAGATTACGCAATGCCATTTGAATTATTAAGTAAAGCAAATGAAATAGCGAAGGATGAAATATTTAATGTATATGGAATTTCATTTGTAGATGAAGTGAAAATGAAGTCTAATGCAAAATTAAAGATAAAAAAAGAAATAGAAATAAATCAAAATCCTAACATAATAATTATTCCAGGTGGATTTGATTCTTTAGAAAGATCCAAAAAAGTAATAGACTATCTACTACAAAATTATAATGAGTGTGATTATATATGTGCATTAGAAGATGGAATAAATTATTTAGTTAAATGTAAAGAGTTAAATGGAATAGTTGTTCCACAAGGAAAGTTTTTAGAAAAACTTTCAAATGAAGAAAGAGACAGTTTAAGAATAATAAATAAAAACTATACAGACAATGGGAAGATAATGTTAAGCAAAAATATTATGGGAACTCTAGAATTATGTTTGAGTTTAATAAAGAAAGTTTGTGGAAGAGAGATAGAAGAAAAATTATATAAAGAAGTTGGAATAAGATAGACAAACTAGGGGGTGTCTATCTTTTATTTCTGGAAAATTACAAAAAAGAACTCAGTAGAATTTTTACTACTGAGCTTTTTTGAATTTAATCCCATTCAGAAACATTTTCTAATCCATCTATTGAAGATTTTTTAAATATAGGTTCTTTAATACCAGCCTTCTTTTGATTTGAATAATCTTTAAGGGCTGCAAAGGCAAATTTACTTAATAAGAATATAGCTATAAGGTTAACAATTGCCATAAGTCCCATAAATACGTCGGCTAAGTTCCAAACAACAGATACTTTAGCAAGTGATCCTGAGAAAACCATAAAGATTACTAGTACTCTATATAGGAAAAGATATATTTTTTTTGAAGTTAAAAATTCAATATTAGATTCTCCATAATAATAGTTACCTATAATTGAGCTGAATGCAAAAAGTAAAATACAAATTGCTATAAATATATTACCAAATGAACCAATTTGTGAGCTTAAGGCTTTTTGCGTAAGTTGAATTCCTTCTACACCAGGAGCTGTATAATCTACACCAGATAAAAGAATAATGAAAGCTGTACAGCTACAAATTATTATAGTGTCTGTGAATACACCTAAAGTCTGTATAAGACCTTGCTTAACAGGATGAGAAACAGTAGCAGTAGCAGCAGCATTTGGGGCACTTCCCATACCAGCTTCATTAGAGAATAAACCACGTTTAACTCCAACTAAAATGATTCCTCCAAGTGTTCCACCTGCAAATTGTTTTATTCCAAAAGCGCTTTGGAATATAAGTGATATAGTTGATGGAAGTTTATCAAAATTTATAAAAATAACAAATAATGCTACTAAAATATAAGCAACTGCCATAATAGGAACTAAAACTTCAGAAACTTTAGCAATTCTTTGTACACCACCAAAGATAACGAAAAGAGTTAATATAGATAAAACACTAGCTATTAGAATAGGATTTAAATTAAAAGCTTCATTAAAAGATGCTGTAATTGTATTAGCTTGAACAGCATTAAATACTAATCCAAATGAGATTGTTATAAGAATTGAGAAAAATACCCCAAGCCATCTTTTCTTTAAACCTTTTTCTATATAATAAGCAGGGCCACCTTTGAAAGCACCATCACCATTTTTTTCTTTATAGATTTGAGCAAGTGTTGATTCAACAAAACTTGATGCAGAACCAAGAAGTGCAATAAGCCACATCCAAAAAATAGCACCAGGACCACCTACTGATATAGCAATTGCGATTCCGGCTAAATTTCCAGTACCAACTCTAGAAGCTGTACTAATACAAAAAGCTTGGAAAGATGAAATAGTTCCTTTAGCTTTATTTGAACTAAAGCCATCAGATAGAAGTCTGAACATTTCCTTAAGAAATCTGAATTGAACAAAATTAGTTTTAATAGAAAAATATAAACCTAAAATAAGAAGTAAAGCAATAAGAATATAAGTCCATATAAAATCGTTAAAATTAACAATTAAAGAATTTAAAGTATCCATAAAATATCCCCCTAATAATATAATTTATATTAAGTTTATATGAATATTTTTTAAAATGCAAGAAAAAAATAAAAAAAATCATTTTAAACTTTAAAATAGTATAAAATGAGTATTAAAGTATTTTAAAATGAAATTTTTTAAATTTTAAAATTCAAAAATGAGATATGAAAAAATAGGGTTTTCACAAGAAATTTAATTGAAATAAAAAAATGCTAGTATTTTAAAATGAAAAAAACGAAGGCTATAATTTATAACCTTCGTCTTTTAAAAAGTATATTTTTATGCTGCAATTGTAAATTTATTTTTTTTGGTTAAAGGAGTAGTATCACCGCCGCCTTCAGTAGGTGGTGGAGTTGGTATTGGTGTCACAGGATTTGGGGGCTTTGGTGGATCAACAGGTTTTGTTGGTGGAACTATTGGTTTTGTTGGTGGAGTTGTAGCTCCACCAGTATTGTCTTCATTTGAATCTTGCTCTTCTAAATCTTCAGCTTCATCCTCAGTTTCAGGTTCAACATACTTGGAATTATCATATTTTGTTGGAAGTGCATATTTACTATCAGCAGCATTAGAATTTGGATAATCTTTTTTGATAAATACTTTGCTTACTCTTAGGTGAGCTGGTGTATTTCCATTAGCTAAAAAATTATTATTTTTGTTAACTTCTGCTTCAACATGAGTTTCGCAATAACCAGTAGGTTGAGTACCAGAGATAAAAAGTTCACTTCGTATTCTATTTCCTCTAGGATCACGTCTACATAATGCAGTTGGTAATTTACCAGAATCCATACAGATGGAAGTAGTTACTATTCCATTTGGTTTTTTTATATCAGTAGTACTAAGACCTTTATGGGCAACAGCCATAATTTTTCCCCAAAGGTTTGCAGCAGTTCTACCAGAACCACCACCTTGAATAGGTCTTTGATCGTCATATCCAACCCATACAGCAGCACTATAATGAGGGGTTAATCCTGCAAACCAATAATCTTTATTATTGCTAGTAGTTCCAGTTTTCCCTGAAACAGGCATAGCACTAAATCTTGCAGATCCACCATTATAGTTTAATGGTTCTTTTAACATATCATAAAGAATATATGCAGTTTGTGGTGAAAAAACATTAGTTTTAGTTGAGTTAGATTCTAAAATAATATTTCCATTTCTATCTAAAACTTTAGTATATAACTTAGGATCAGAGTAAACACCACCATTTCCAAAAACGCCATAAGCAGAAGCAACTTTGAAAACATTTCCTCCATCAGAACCATTTCTATTATCAAATTGACCTAAGGCAACAGCACTTAAATCTTGAGAGTGTTCATTAAAAACTAATCCAAGTTGTTCTCCATAGTTAACTCCAGTTTTAGCACCAACTTCATTTGCCGTTAAAGATGAACCAATATTACTAGAATACTTTAAAGACTCTCTTAAAGTAAGTAGTCCTTTATATGAATTAGGTGAATTAGCACCTTTGTAAACTTTTTGAGTTTTTGGTGTTTGAGCATCATCAATAACTGAGCCTGCAGTCATTACTTTTTGATCTATAGCAGGACCATATGAAGTTAATGGTTTTATAGTAGAACCTACAGACCTTAAATCAGAATAAGCTCTATTGTTTGATCTTGCAGGTTGTTTTCCACGCCCGCCAACCATAGCAACAGCTTCATTAGTTTTATAATCAATTATTGCAGTAGCACCTTGAAGCTCATAAACTCCATTTTTATCTTTTTTACTAGCATTATAAATATTATAATTACTAGGGTCATCAATTATTTTTTGTACTTCAGTTTGTAGTTTTTCATCTAAAGTAGTTTGAATTTGTAATCCACCAGTAGCTAACATATTGTTAATTTCTTCATCAGTAGATTTAAATTTAGCTTTTAAATCTTTCTTTACTTGATCTAAAGAAGCAGTTAAAAATGATTCATGTTTAATATTGTAATTAGTAGAGCCTCTTTTAAACTTAAGTTTTCCAGAATCTAAAGCTTTAATAGAGTCATTATATTCTTTTTCAGTAATATAATTATGCTCTTTCATTTTAGATAAAACAGTTTTTGTTCTGTTGATATATTTTGTAGGATCTTTTTGATTGTCAGTATTAAAAGCATTATAAGTATGAGTTGCTTGTGTTACACCAGCTAAATAAGCACATTCTATTAAAGAAAGATCTTTAGCTTTTTTATTAAAGTAATATTTAGCACCAGCCTCAGCACCGTAAGAAGTTCCACCTACAGGGAAGTTGTTAAGATAAGATGTTAAAATTTCATCTTTAGATAATTGCTTTTCAAGCTGAAGTGCTAAGAAAATTTCTTTTATTTTTCTATCAATACTTCTTTCATTTGTAAGAACGGTATTTTTAATTAATTGTTGTGTTAAAGTAGAAGCACCTTGGACACCACCTTTTCCTGTAAGTACATACTTAACATCATATACAAGTGCACCTGCAATTCTTTTTATATCAATACCACTATGTTCATAAAATCTTTCATCCTCTATAGAAACGATTGCATCTTTTAAATTTTGTGGCATATTTTTAGAATTAAGATTTGTTCTAACTGTTTCTGAAAAAGCTGGAGCATCAAGTTCTGTACCGTTTTTACTTGTCATTACTACAGATTGATTTCCAGTTTTAATTTTTTCTACAGCCATATCATCTAATTCAGGTGTTGCTTTAATTACTGCAAAAACATATCCTATTCCTACAACACATAGAGATAAAAATAAAAGCAGTAATGATAAGAATGAGTATTTAAGAATTTTTTTCCCTTTAGATTTTTTTGTTCTATTTTTAGATTTTTTCTTTTTTCCCCCATTTAAACCGTCATTATTTTTATTAAGTTCTAGTCCATGTTTTTTAGAATTAGAACCTTTAGAAGGTTTATTATTTTTTGAGATATTATCTTTTGCCATCTGTCCCTCCTAGATTTCAAATATTAAAAATAAAATAATATTATTTACAATTATAACATAATTATATTATTAGGAAAACAATGGAGGAATAAATAAAGAGGATTATTTATGCTATATTATACAAAAAAGAAAAAAAAGAAAAAAATTAAACCCTGGCTTATATTTTTAATACTTTTTTTATTTTTAATAAATATGTTCATAATTTTTTTTGATAAGAGAGTAATGCCAACAGTATTAGAACTTGCAAAAGCAACTATGAAAAATAAAATAGTACGTATAATAAATGAAATAAGTATAGAAGCATATGATGAATTATTCAAGAATGATGAAGTTTTAGATATAAAAAAGGATAAAGATGGAAATATAAACATGATGAATGCAAATACAATGAAATTGAATAAATTAAATGGAATAATTTCAACAAGAGCAAATGAAGCTATACAAGAGATGGGAACAGAAGGATTGAAAGTACCGTTAGGTTGGGTTACAGATAGTAGTATTTATTATGAATTTGGACCAGATATAACAGTAAATGTAGATCCAATAGGAAATGTAGCTACAAAATTTAATAGCAGTTTTGAAAGTGCAGGAATAAATCAGACACGGTATACAATATATCTTCAAGTTGAAGCAAGGGTAAATGTACAAATTCCTTTATATATGGAAGAAGTAGTTGTGAATGCAGAAGTACCATTAGCAGAAACCATAGTAGTTGGAAAAATTCCAAATACAGCAGTAGACTTTGGTCAATTTGGTTCAAATGATTTTGAAAGTGGAGATTAAAAAAATCTAGATAAAATTTTATCTAGATTTAAATATTTTTAAATTTAAGCTTCCCAGTTAAAAACGTAAGGAATATTTCTATAATGGTCACCATAATTTAAACCATATCCAACAACGAAAAGGTCATCAATTGAAAAACAGCAATAATCAGGATTAATATCAACTTGTCGTCTTGATGGTTTATCTAAAAGTACACAACTTTTAACTGATTTAGCACCTAATTTTTTTACATGATTTACTACAAAGTTCATAGTAATTCCACTGTCAACTATATCATCAACAATTAATACATCATAACCTTCAATGTTATCAGGAATATCATTTACTATTTTAACATTTCCACTACTTTCTTCTCCATCACCATAGCTTGAAGTTGTCATAAAACCAATTTTGGCTTTAGTATCAATTTCTCTAACTAAATCAGCAGCAAATATAAAGCTACCTCTTAATAAAGATAAAACATAAAGATTTTTATCTTTAAAATCTTTAGCAATTTGAGCTCCAACTTCCTTGTTTCGTACTTTAATTTGTTCTTCTGAAAAAAGTATATTACGTTTTTTATTTTCCATATGTAAAACCCTCCAAAATAATTATTTATCGATTGTCCTTAATAAATAAAATACTTTATAATGAAGGAAAAATCAAGGAGAATTTTTAGAGGCATAGTTTACAATGAAGAAGAGATGGAGTAGAATTAAAGCAAATTCAAATAGAGAGAAGTAAGAGGTGAATTTTATGATATATGGAAATATTGAAGGAATAAGAAATTCTATATTAAATGAATTAGAAGATGTATATAATATAAAAACTCAAAAAATAGAAGTGTGTTCTAAGGAAATAATAGATATTATTACGCGTGTATCTACACAAATTGAAAGAGAAGTAAGTGTAGCCATTGATAGACGTGGAAAAGTAACATCAGTTGCAATAGGAGATTCAACATCAGTAGAGTTACCTATATTAGATATTTATGAAAAAAGACTTGCAGGAGTGAGAGTAATACACACGCATCCAAATGGATATAGTAATTTATCAGCATTAGATTTAACGGCGTTACTAAAATTAAAATTAGATGCAATAGTTGCTGTAGGTATCTATGAAGGTAAAATAATAGATTACTCATTAGCTACATTAACAGTTTATAATACTGATTTAATGTGTGATGAAAAAACTAATATTTCAGAAGATGGGATATATGCTATAAATATTCTAGATAAAATAAGGTATTCAGAAAGCTTAATAAAAGATAATGATGTAGAAGAAAATTTAGAAGAAAAGGCTATACTTGTAGGTTCAGATACTAGGGAAAGTTTAGAAGAATTAAAAGAACTTACAAAAGCATGTGAAATACCTGTTTTAGAAAAGGTATTCCAAGCAAGAAATAAAATAGATGCAGCTTTTTATATAGGAAGAGGTAAGGTTTTAGAAATTGCTCATTTAAGACAATTAGAAAGAGCAAATCTTATAATTTTTGATGATGAATTATCAGGTGCACAAGTTAGAAATTTAGAAAATGCAATAGGAGCAAAGGTAATAGACAGAACAACTCTTATACTAGAAATTTTTGCAAGACGTGCAAAAACTAAGGAAGCTAAAATTCAAGTAGAGCTTGCACAGCTTAAATATAGAAAGAGTAGACTTATGGGACTTGGAACAATTTTATCAAGAACAGGTGGAGGGATAGGAACAAGAGGACCTGGAGAGAAAAAATTAGAAACAGATAGAAGACATATAGATGATACTATATATGAGTTAAATATGGAACTTAAAAAAATTAAAAAGATTAGAGAAATTCAAAGAGAAAAAAGAACAAAAGAGAGTATTCCAAAAGTTTCTTTAGTTGGATATACAAATGCGGGAAAATCAACACTTAGAAATATTTTATGTAAAGTAGCAACTTCAAAAGAAAATAAAGTAAAAGAAGAAGTATTTGAAGCAGATATGTTATTTGCAACTTTAGATATTACAACTAGAGCTATAGTTCTTAAGAATAAAGGACTTATAACTCTTACAGATACAGTAGGGTTTGTAAGAAAATTACCACATGACTTAGTAGAGGCTTTTAAATCAACATTAGAAGAGGTTATATATGCAGATCTTTTATGTCATGTAGTAGATGCTTCAAGTGAAGATGCAGAAGGCCAAATAGAAGCTGTTGAAGTAGTTTTAAATGAATTAAATGCATTAGATAAAGAAACAATTTTAGTTTTAAATAAAATTGATAAAGCAAAAGAAGAGCATATAGAAAAATTAAAAGAAAGATTTTCAAATTATGACATAATAGAAATCTCAGCTAAAGATGAAGTGAATTTAGATTTATTATTAGAAAAAATAGAAGAAAAACTTCCATATAGTTTAAAAAATATAGAAGTTGTAATTCCTTATGACAGAGGCGACATAGTATCATTACTTCATAGAAATGCAAGGATTTTAGAGGAAGATTATGTAGATAACGGAACTAGATTACAAGTAGAAGTAGATGATGAAATATATAATAGATGTCAGGCATATATAGTAAAAGAACTAAATTAAAAAAGATAAAATAGAGGGGATAGGCTGTAAGTATTATGTGGATTGATAATATAAATTTTACGAAAGATAACAATAAATATATGGAAATTTACAATAATATAAAATTAGCTATAGACAATAATGAAATTGAGGATGGAGAAAAATTACCCCCAATAAGAAATTTAAGTGAAACATTAGGTATAAATAAAATAACCGTAATAAATGCGTACAAAAAATTAGAGCAAGAAAGTTATGCATTTCAAAAAATAGGTAGTGGAACATTTGCAAGAAAAAAAGAAGTGATTTTTGATTTTAGGAAAGAATATTCTAAAACATTTAAAATGCTAGAAAGGAAAAAAACAGATTTTATAGATTTTACTGGTGAAACTAATAAAGAAGTATTATTTCCTATAAAAGATTTTAAAGAGATTATAAATAAAGTATTAGATAGAGATGGAGAAGAGGTATTAGTAACTCAAGACCCATTAGGATATGAACCACTTAGAAAAACTATAAATAAGGTGTTTTTTGAAAATACTTTAGATAATGAAAATATAATTATTGTATCAGGTGCACAACAAGGAATAGATATTGCATCTAAAGCAATACTTAATATTAATGATACAGTTATTGTTGAAAAGCCAACTTATGGTGGGGCATTATCAGTATTTAAATGGAAAAAATCTAGAATTTTAGAGATTAATATAGAGGATGACGGACTAAATTTAAAAGATCTAGAAATGAAGGTTAAAAAGAATAAAATAAAGCTTTTATATGTAATGAGTTACTTTCAAAATCCAACGGGAATTTCGTATAGCTTAGAAAAAAAGAGAGAAATTTTAAAGCTAGCAAATAAATATAATTTCTATATAATGGAAGATGATTATTTATCAGAACTTATTTATGAAAAATCAATAGAATATATTCCTTTTAAGAAATTAGATACAAGTGATAGGGTTATTTATATAAAAAGTTTTTCAAAAATATTTTTACCAGGAATAAGACTTGGTTATATTGTAGCACCAATTAAATTTAGAGAAAGTTTTTTAAAAGCTAAATTTAATACAGATATAGCAACATCAAGTTTAATGCAAAGGGCTTTAGAATATTATATTGGAAAGTGGAATTGGAAAGAAAATATAAGAAAACTATCAGAGGAGTATAAGAAAAGATATATTCTTATGAATAAAGAGATAGATGAGAATTTAAATAAATATGTTACGTATAGAAAACCTAAAGGTGGATTAAACTTTTATATTCAATTTAAAGAAGAAAAAATATCTTCCATTGAGTTGTTTCTAAAATTAAGAGAAAAAAATGTTTTTATAACTCCTGGTGTATTCTTTTTCAAAGAAAAAAAAGAAGGAGAAAGATGTTTTAGATTAGGATTTTCTCAAGTTGATGAAGAAAAGATAAAAGCAGGAATAAAAATTATTAAGGAGGAACTAGATGGCCTATATAACAATTAGAAATTATGGTGAAGATAGGTTTGAAGAAAAAAAATCAGAATTTATTGGATATGCAAAAAGAGTGCAAAATGAAGAAGAGGCAAAGGAGTTTATAGCAGAAATTAAGAATATGCATAAACAAGCAAGACATAATTGTTTTGCCTATGTTATTGGAGAAAATTATGGCATTCAAAGATATTCAGATGATGGAGAACCACAAGGAACAGCAGGAATTCCTATATTAGAAGTAATGAAAAAAAGTAATATAACAGATTGTGCAGTTGTAGTTACTAGATACTTTGGGGGAATACTTCTTGGAGCAGGTGGACTTACAAGAGCCTATACCAAGGGAGCAAGTATTGCGTTAAAAGCCGGTGGGATTGTAGAGAAGGTAGAAGGATGTAAGGTATCTATTGAAGTTCCTTATGATTTACTTGGGAAGATACAGCATACATGTGGACAACAAGAATGGCATATAGAAGATGTGAAATATACAGATAAAGTTGTAATTTATATTTATGCTGAAATAGTAAATTTAGAAAAAATGATAGAAGAATTTACACAAATAACAAATGGAAAAGCAATAATAAAAGAAACTGAGAAAGAAATATACTTTAAAGAAAATAATCATTTATATAAAAATATATAATATAAAAAATGTAAATAAAATATAAACATTGGAAAGTTGAAGTATATAAATTAGAGTGATATAATTTTAAAGTAAAAACTTTATTAGACGACAGGAGGAATAAAAATGTCAGGACATTCAAAATGGCATAATATCCAAGCCAAAAAAGGTAAAACGGATGCAAAAAGAGGAAAAATATTCACAAAAATAGGTAAAGAGTTAATAATGGCTACAAAAGAAGGTGGTCCTAGTCCTGACGCTAATGCAAAGCTTAGAGACGTAATAGCGAAGGCAAAGGCAGCAAATATGCCAAATGATACTATACAAAGAGCTATTAAAAAAGCATCAGGAGAATTAGCAGCAGTAAACTACGACCACATTGTATATGAAGGATATGGTCCATCAGGAATTGCTGTAATAGTTGATACATTAACAGATAATAAAAATAGATCAGCAGGAAATGTTAGAAGTGCTTTCACTAAAGGTGGCGGAAACATGGGAACACAAGGATGTGTAGGATTCATGTTCCAAGAAAAAGGTGAAATTGTTATAGAAAGAAAAGACTTAGATGAAGAAGAAGTTATGATGACTGCATTAGATGCAGGTGCAGATGATTTCCAAGCAGAGGATGAGGTATTTGTAGTATATACAACACCAGATACTTTTGGTGTTGTAAGAGAAAATTTAGAAGCGCAAGGAATAGAGTTCTTAGAAGCAGATATTAAAATGGTACCAGATACTATGACTGCTATAACAGAAGAAGATGCTAAAAAATTTCAAAAAATGCTTAACTTACTTGAAGATGATGAAGATGTTCAAGAAGTGTACCACAATGCTGAATTCCCAGAAGGATGGGAAGGATAGGATTTTAATTATCCTATAGACTATAAGGTTTGTTTTCAAATTATTTTATATATAATTTGAAAACAGACTTTTTTTATTTATATAGTAGTCATTAAATATTAATTAATGTAAAATTTAAAATTAAAACAGAAAATGGAGAGATATTGTTATATGGGAAAAGTAATAATAACAGGAGCAACAAGTGGAATAGGAAGAGAGTTTTCATATAGATTAAGTGAAGAGGGGTATGATTTAGTATTATTGGGTAGAAGGGAAGAAATTTTAAAAAAGGTAAAGATAGATATTGAAAAGTTATATAAGGTTAATGTGCAAATTAGAATTATTAATTTAGAAAATGAAAAGGAGTTAGATTCTTTTATTCAAGAATTTAAGGAGGATAATTCTATAGAATTTCTTATAAATAATGCAGGTTATGGTGGTGGAGAAAGTTTTATAAAGGATAAAATAGAGTTTTCTTTAGAAATGGTAAATGTTCATATAAATGTAAGTTTAAAACTTTCTAAGATTTTTGGTGAAATAATGAAAAGAAATAGGAAAGGATATATTATAAATACTGCTTCAATGGCAGGATTTAATGCATTTAGATGTTCAGCAATGTATTGTTCAACTAAAAGTTTCTTAATTACTTTTTCAGAATGCTTAGCATTAGAGTTAAAGAATTATAATATTAGGGTTCAATGTCTTTGTCCTGGATTTGTAAGAACAGACTTTCATTCAAGGCTTCAAATGGATGAGGATTTATTAAAAAATAGAGGAATTATAAGGTGGATGAATGTTAATGAGGTTGTATCTATATCATTAAAAGAACTTTATAAAAGAAAAAATATAATATGTATTCCAGGAAGGATTAATAAATTTTTATATTTTATAATAAAAATTATGCCTAAAAGATTGTATTATAAAGTAACAGATAAGGGGTGGGAATACATGGATAAATAAAAAATGCTCCAAGTTAATGGAGCATTTTTAAAATTAGAAGCATTTTGAACAAGCTTCATATCCAGATAATGTATTTAAGTCAACTTGTGTTGCATTAGCTGGATTCATTCTACCACAATTATTTTTAGAGTGATACTTTGAACCAGTTGCAGATAACCAAACCATTTTGCCTTGTGATTTTGGTGAAGGAGCAGTATTACTGTTATTGTTGTTAGTAGATGGTTTATTAGTTGAAGGAGCTGGTTTTTTAGTAGTATTTTTCTCTGGAGTAGAAGGTTTAGTAGGTACTATTTCTACTTTCTTTTCTTCTTTATCTCTAAAATTATAGGAAGCTTTAGCACAATCAGTTTTTAAGCCTTTACCTGTAGATGTAAAAATAATATTATTACATTCATCAGTTCTATGAACTATAATATTTCTTTCTTTTAATTTATCCATAGTGCTCTTATGTGGATGATTGTATTTGTTATTTTTTCCTACAGTGATTACAGCATATTCGGGTTTTACTTTATTTAAGAACTCAGAGCTTGTACTTGTTTTAGAACCATGATGTGAAACCTTTAGTAAATCTATATCAGGAAGTTTATTTAAAACTTCTAATTCAGTATCTTTTTCAGCATCACCTGTGAATAAAAGTGTATCATCACCATTTTCTAATAAAACAATTAATGATTGATCATTAGAATTAGGGCCACCATTAGTATTAAAGACGTTAAAGTTAGCAGTTTTGCTTAATTCAAATGTAGCCGTTTCTAAAGGAACACTAGGAGATAAACCTTTATTTGAGGCGGATGTTATAAAATCTTTATAAGTAGCTGTATCAGAGTCACCGTTTGCTACAAAAAGATTATTAACTTGTAGATTGTCTATAACATTATCTAGTCCACCAATATGATCTGCATGTGGGTGAGTTGCAATAAGATAATCAATTGTATTAATATTTTGTTTCTTTATGTAGTCAATAACTAATTTTTCATCATCATTATCTCCACCATCTATTAGTAAAGTTTTATCACCTTGAACTAATATTGCATCACTATTCCCTGTATTTATAAAATGTATTTTAAGTTCAGTAGAATCTATATTTTTTTTAAGAGTAGTAGAATTAGTTTTTGACTCTGTATTATTAGAATTTGTATTAGATTCATTAGTTTGTTCATTTATGATTGGTTTATTTTGTGAAGTTTCATCTTTAGGTACATGAGCAGAACAGCCTATAAAACTTAAAGATAAAAAGATTGTAAGTAGTGGTAAATAAATTTTAAAATTTTTTTTTCGCATAAAAATCCCCCTTAATTATGTACTAAAAAAAACATATCATATTATGACTTTTTTGTAAACAAAACATTAAGAGAGTAATAATTATCTATTTAATTTAATTTGATTAAAGTAGTTAAAGTTTTGTTCAAATTAGAATAATTCATATCAAGAAAGTTAACTTTAAAGTGAATAAAATGTATAGAAACAAAGGGATATGTCAATAATCACAAAAAAGGAGTGTGATTATAATGAAGAAAAAGACAGGAATAATACTTGGATGTAGTATTGTAGCATTAATATCTTTAATGGCAGCAACATACAATATAGTTTTAAATAATAAAATAAAGAAACAGGGTAATGAAACACCAGTATTAAATTATGACAATAAAGAGCTTCGTGAAGATTTAGTGATAGCTCTTTATACAGGAGAAAAGTTAGAAAAAACTTTAAGCTTAGATATGTTTAAAGAGAAATATGGCGTTGAAAAAATGATAACGGAGGAAGTAATAAAAGAAGCTTTAAAGAATGAAGGGTATGCTTTAGATAATAAAGGGGAAAAAATATTTAGTTTTAAAAAAGATAAAGACAAAGCTAAGGAGAAGAATAAATATCATATTGGAGAAAAAGATGGATATTTAGCAATATTTAAATCAGATGAAAATGGAGATATGCATATAGTAACTCAGTATGAAACATCCTTAGATTTAATAAGATTAAGACCAGAAGAATATGAAAGAATAAGAAATAAAACTTATTTTTCATCAGAAAGTTTAGCAGAAGTAGAAGAGGAAATGTCTGGATTAAATTCTTAAAGATAACTTTTAATAAGGTATAATGAATATTATGCCTTATTTTTTATATTATTTCATTGAAAGATTTTTAGTAAAATGATAAAGTAATAAGTAGATTAAAATGAGAACGTACTTTCATATAAAGAAAATGGGAGGAAGAAATAGATGTATGAATATATAAAAGGTAAATATATAGGAATTATTAAAGATTACATAATAATAGAAAATAATAATATAGGATATAAAATATTTACATCAGGAATAACTATGTCAGAAATGCCAAAGGTTTCAGAAGAAGTAATATTATATTTAACACAAATAGTAAGAGAAGACTTTATTGGATTATATGGATTTATTTCAAGAGATGAATTAAATATGTTTAATATGTTATTATCTATAAATGGAGTAGGTGCAAAAGCAGCATTATCTTTATTATCTATAAGTAAAATAACAAATTTAAAATATGCTATAATGACAGGTGATGATAAGCATTTATGTAAGGCACCTGGAATAGGGAAAAAAACAGCTGGAAGAATAATTTTAGAATTAAAAGATAAACTTAAACCAGATGAGTTTTTAAATGATGAAGGATTAGAGATTATAGAAAAAACAGAAGAAAGCTATGAGAATATTCAAGAAGTTCTTGGAGCATTACTAGCTTTAGGGTATTCGGAAAAAGAAGCAAATTTAGCTATTAAGAAAATTAAAATAGATAATAGTATAGAGGAAATGATAAAGGAAGCTTTAAAAGTTTTAATGGGATAGGTGGTTTAATATGGAGAGAATAATAACACCGGATGAACTTAATGAGGATAGAAATAAAGAGCTTAGTTTAAGACCAGAAAAAATAAATGAATATATAGGACAAGATAAAGTTAAAGAAAGATTAAATATATTTATAAAAGCAGCTATGAAAAGAGGAGAAGCATTAGATCATGTCCTTTTATATGGTCCACCAGGACTTGGAAAAACTACTCTTGCTAATATTATAGCAAAGGAAATGGGTGGAAATTTAAAAATAACATCAGGGCCTGCAATAGAAAGAGCAGGAGATTTAGCAGCAATACTTACAACACTTAGTGATAATGATGTTCTTTTTATAGATGAAATTCACAGATTAAATAGAAGTGTTGAAGAAATACTTTATCCAGCAATGGAAGATTATGCTTTAGATATTGTTATAGGAAAAGGCGCTGCAGCTAAATCTATAAGATTAGACCTTGCAAAGTTTACATTAATTGGTGCTACAACAAGAGTGGGAATGTTAACATCGCCACTTAGAGATAGATTTGGTGTTTTATGTGCTATGGAGTATTATACAGAAGATCAACTTACTAATATAATTATTAGAAGTGCAATGGTATTTAACTCTAAAATAACAGAGGAAGGAGCAAGAGAAATTGCTAGGCGTTCAAGAGGAACACCTAGAATTGCTAATAGGTTATTAAAAAGGGTTAGAGATTATTCGGAGGTTGAGGGAGATAATATAATAAGCTTTAAAGAAGCTAGAGGTGCACTATCATTGCTTGAAGTAGATGATAAAGGATTTGATAGGGTAGATAATAAAATACTAGAGGCTATTATAGATAATTTTAAAGGTGGTCCTGTAGGAATAGAGACTTTATCTTATTTTGTAGGTGAAGAGCTTGGAACTATTGAAGATGTATATGAACCTTATTTACTTCAACAAGGATATATAGTAAGAACGCCAAGAGGAAGAATGGCAACTGAAAAAGCATATAAACATTTAGGAAGAAAAATAAGCAATAATAAAAGCGTAGGTGAACAAAAAAGCTTTTTTAAGAGTGAGGAGTAAGAAGATGAAAGTAAGTGATTTTGATTTTAATTTACCAGAAGAATTAATAGCACAACATCCATTAAAAGAAAGAGACTCATCAAGATTAATGGTATTAGATAAGAAAACTGGTGAAATAGAACATAAGAGATTTAGTGATATAATAGATTATTTAAATGAAGGAGATACTTTAATATTAAATAATACTAGAGTAATGCCAGCAAGGCTTATAGGACAAAAGGAAGAAACTGGTGGAAAAATAGAATTTCTATTATTAAAAAGATTAGAAGGGGATAAGTGGGAATGTCTAGCGAAGCCAGGAAAAACAGCAAGAGTAGGAAGAAAGTTTACTTTTGGTGATGGAAAGTTAAAATGTGAAGTAATAGAAGTATTAGAAACAGGAAATAGAGTAATAGAGTTTTCTTATGATGGAATATTTGAAGAGGTTTTAGATTCTTTAGGAGAAATGCCACTTCCTCCATATATTCATGAAAGATTAGACGATAAAGAAAGATATCAAACTGTTTATTCAAAAGAAAAAGGGTCAGCGGCTGCACCAACAGCAGGACTACATTTTACTGAAGAATTATTAGAAAAGATAAAAGAAAAAGGTATTAATATAGGATATTTAACACTACACGTTGGACTTGGTACGTTTAGACCAGTTCAAGTTGATGATATAAATAATCATGTAATGCATTCAGAATTTTATCAAGTAAGTGCTGAAACAGCTGATTTAATAAATAAGACTAAAGAAAATGGTGGAAGAGTAATTTCAGTTGGAACTACATCAACTAGAACTTTAGAAACTGTAGCAGATGAAAATGGAAAAATAAAAGAATCAAGTGGATGGACAGATATATTTATATATCCAGGGTATAAGTTTAAGGTTGTAGATAACTTAATTACAAACTTCCATTTACCAGAATCAACATTAATAATGTTAGTTGCATCTCTTGCAGGTCAAGAAAATGTGTTAAATGCTTATAATGTAGCAGTTAAAGAAAAATATAGATTCTTCTCATTTGGAGATGCAATGTTTATAAAGTAAAGAATAGGAGTGGAAAAAATTTGAGCAAAAGGTATACTTTATTAAAAAAAGATGGAAAAGCAAGAAGAGGAAGATTTGAAACACCTCATGGAGTTGTAGAAACACCAGTATTTATGAATGTAGGAACTCTTGCAGCTATAAAAGGTGCAGTTTCAAGTATGGATTTAAAAGAAATAGGATGTCAAGTAGAGCTATCTAATACATATCACTTACATTTAAGACCAAGTGATACTACAGTAGCAAAATTAGGTGGGTTACACAAATTTATGAACTGGGATAGACCGATTCTTACAGATTCAGGTGGATTCCAAGTATTTTCACTTGCAAGCATGAGAAAAATAAAGGAA
Source organism: Clostridium sp. (assembly GCF_051656525.1). Lineage (GTDB taxonomy): Bacteria > Bacillota > Clostridia > Clostridiales > Clostridiaceae > Clostridium. The sequence continues at coordinate 34,288 of NZ_JBOGCC010000047.1, forward strand.
GAAGGAGTGTACTTTAATTCACATATAGATGGAAGAAAAATCTTTATGGGACCAGAAGAAAGTATGCAAATACAAAGTAATTTAGCATCAACTATAGCTATGGCATTTGATGAGTGTATAGAAATACCATCACCAAGAGAGTATGTTGAAAAATCAGTAGAAAGAACAACAAGATGGCTTAAAAGATGTAAAACAGAAATGGATAGATTAAATTCATTACCAGGTACTATAAATAATGAGCAAATGTTATTTGGAATAAATCAAGGTGCAACTTTTAAAGATATAAGAATAGCACATGCAAAAGAAATAACAAAATTAGATTTAGATGGATACGCAATTGGTGGTCTTGCAGTAGGTGAAACACATGAAGAAATGTATGAAACTATTGATGCAGTAGTACCACATTTACCAGAAGATAAGCCAATATATTTAATGGGAGTAGGAACACCAGAAAATATTTTAGAAGCAGTAGAGCGTGGAGTAGACTTTTTTGATTGTGTATTACCAGCAAGAAATGGTAGACATGGTCAAGTATTTACTAAAGATGGTAAGATTAATTTAATGAATGCTAAGTTTGAATTTGATGAAAGACCAATAGATGAAGGATGTCAATGTCCTGCATGTAAAAATTATACAAGAGCATATATAAGACATTTATTTAAAGCGAAAGAAATGCTTGCAATGAGACTTACAGTACTTCATAATCTTTATTTTTATAATAAATTAATGGAAGAAATAAGAGAAGCAATAGATAATGATTCATTTAAAGAATTTAAGGAAGCTAAAATAAAAGCTTGGAATAAAAAATAAATTTGACAAATAAAAACAAAAATTGTAGACTATTCTTTAAAGTGACTAAATATAAAGATATGAATGGAGAGGATTTTTAAATGCACGGAATACTTTTAAATATAATACCTATAGTAGTAATATTTGCACTATTCTGGTTCATGATACTTGCACCAGAAAAAAAGAGAAAGAAAAAGTATGGAGATATGATGAGTACTCTAGGTGTAAATGATGATATTATGACTAGAGGAGGAATTATCGGAAAGATAATTCAGATGGATGATGAACATGTCATAATAGAAACAGCTGGAAAAACAAGACTTAAGATAGTAAGAAATGCAATAGCAGAAAAGTTACAAAAGGGAACTGAAAAAGAAATGTAAATACAAAATGTGCTTAAAACTTAAATTTAAGCACATTTTTTTTTATGTTTTTTTAACATATATGAAACCTTCATAAAAGTGTCATTTTCTTTGTAAATTAAAGATGTTATGATATAATACAAAGTGGATTAATATGAAGGCAACTGATTTGTTTAATATATATTTTGTAAAATAAGCTTTATAGAATAATATATTAGTTAGTTGGAGAAAATATGAATTGATAAAAAAATAACAAAGGGGGATGAAGATGAAGTCCAAAGGTAAAAGTACAGCTATATTTATAGTTTGCACTTTAGCAATTATTATTCTTGCGTTTGTATGCTTTAAAGGAGTTACAATAGCAGGGTATCAGGTTAAATCTTTTAACCAAAGTATAACTAAAGGTCTTGATTTACAAGGTGGAGTATCAGTGCTTCTTCAAATAGAAGAGCCAAACGTAAGTCATCAAGACTTAGAAAAAACTAAAGACTTAATAGCTCTTAGAGTTAATAAGCTTGGAGTTGCAGAAACAGTAGTAACAACAGAAGGAAGTAACAGAATATTAGTTAGTATTCCAGGAAAGTATGACTCACAGTCAATTGTAAAAACTTTAAGTCAAACAGGAAACTTAACTTTTGTTGGTCCAGATGGAAAAACAATTTTAACAGGAAAAGATGTTGAAAAAGCAACAGCACAAATTGATCAACAAACAAACCAACCAGTAGTATCTTTAAAGTTTACGAATGAGGGTGCTAAAGCGTTTGCAACTGCAACAGGAGAGCTTATTGGTCAAAAAATAGCAATAAAAATGGATGGAGACACACTAACTGATCCAACTGTTCAAAGTCAAATAAATGATGGGGAAGCAGTAATAACAGGTAGTGGAACTATTCAAGAAGCACAAAACTTAGCAGGGCTTATAAATTCAGGAGCATTACCAGTTCCGATTAAAGCTGTGTCACAACAAACAATAGGAGCACAACTTGGAGGTTCAGCACTACCTTCAGCAGTGAAAGCAGGAGTTATTGGAGTAGGATTAGTATTTTTATTTATGATAATTTACTATAGAGTACCGGGAGTGATAGCATGTATAGCATTAACTTTCTATATTACTTTAGTATTATTAGCTTTCGTTGAAATAGGAGTAACATTAACACTTCCAGGAATTGCAGGACTACTCTTAACCATAGGTATGGCAGTAGATGCCAATGTCTTGATTTTTGAAAGGACGAAAGAAGAACTTTCAAGAGGGATTAGTCCAAGTGCAGCAATTAAAAGAGGATATAAAAATGCTATGTCTTCAATAGTAGACTCAAATATGACTACTATATTAGCAGCTCTAATTCTTTATTTCTTTGGATCAGGTTCAGTAAAAGGATTTGCAATAACATTAATGATTGGTATTGTAATTAGTTTATTTACTGGATTATTAGTAACTAAATTCTTCTTAGATTTAGGATACGATATGGGAATCTTAAGAAAATTAAGTGCTTTTAGAGTAAAAAAGAAGGAGGTAAAAGAAAATGCTTAAGATAATCGACAAATGGAAATTGTGGTTTTCTTTATCTCTAATAGTAATAGTAATAGGAATTGGATTTGGTATTGCACATAAGGGTCTAAATTTTGGAATAGATTTTAAAGGTGGAACACAGGTTATATTTAATTTAGGTGATGGATATAATAAAGCACAAGCTGATAAAATAGTTTCTGAATATGTAAATGATGCAAGTACAAATACTGTTAATAATAATGAATATGAAATAAAATCAGCTAAACTTACATCAGCAGATGTAAATGAAATTTTTGCGCAATTTAAAAAAGAATTCAAAGTAGGCGATAATGCATTAGTATCTCAAAGTGAGATAGGAGCATCTATTGGAAAAGAGATGACCTATAAATCAATAGCAGCACTATTAATTGCTTTCTTATGTATGCTAGTTTATATAGCAATAAGATTTGAATTTAAATTTGGTATTGCAGCATTGATTGCATTAATACATGATATAGCTATAACAGTAAGTATATATGCGATATTCAATATAACAGTAAACTCACCATTTATAGCGGCAATTCTTACAGTAGTTGGATACTCTATGAATGATACTATCGTTATATTTGATAGAATAAGAGAAAATTCTAAATATATTAAGAGAAGCTCAGTACGTGAAGTAGCGAATAAAAGTGTAACACAAACAATGACAAGATCAATAAATACAACACTTACAACACTTGTAACAATAGTTGCAGTAACTATATTTGTTCCAAGTGTACGTGACTTCTCATTTCCATTAATAGTTGGAATCGCATCAGGAGCCTACTCATCAATATTTATAGCATCCCCAGTATGGGTAATGCTTAAAAATAGATCAATAAAAAAAGGTAAAATAAAACCTAAGAAAAAAGTAGATACAGAAATTTTACCTTAAATAAAAAAAGTCTTAAAATTTTAATTTTAAGACTTTTTTTTTCTTTTTTTGAATTAATATTTGTAAAATCTTATGTTTTCACTTATAATATTATTGTTTTCTAATTTTGTAGAGGAGAGAGTTAATATGCGAAAGTTTTGGGAGAGCATATATTGTAGCAACTATATAACAGGATATAATCCTTTTATATTGAAAGATATGAATAAAGCCATAGAGACACTTAGAGAAGCTATCAATAGTAGAAAAAAGATTGTTGTATATGGAATAAATAGTGTAGACTGCATTTGTGCAATTGCTTCCTTAAGCTTAGTATTAAAATACTTAAATGCAGATGTAGAATATATCATTCATGATAGCGAGAGAAAGAATGATAAAATAGATAAAGAAGATATAAAAGAAAAAGTGGATTTTCTTGGTGCGGATCTACTCATAACACTTGGAATAGATGTAGGTTCATTAGAAATAGCAAATTTATGTGAAAGTTTAAATATTAGTTTAATAGTATTAGAAAATTGTGAAACAGATTTGAAGCGAAATTATACATATATAAATCCGAATCAGAGAATATGTCAATATAGGTATAAAGATATTTCTATATCTATTTTAACATTTAAGCTTATGCAAGGAATTGCTATATATTATAATATGAAGAGTATAAATAAGTATCTTGATTTAATATTCATAGGTACAAGATGGTATAATAAAGATATGGAACATTTATCGAGTGAATACAGTATCATTTTAAGGGAAGGAAAAAGATTTTTAGTTAATACAAATAATATTGGATTAAAATCTATCATACAGTGTACAGAAACAAAAGAAGAGTTTACACAAATTGAAGAAATTATAAGTTTTATAACACCAACTATAAGTGCTGTAGGAAAGATTAATAATGGAAGAATTATATTAGAACTTCTAACTACGAGAGATGAGGATAGAGCAACTCAAATAGTGAAGTATTTACATAACATCAATAAGTAAAATTAGGGGAGGAATAAAAATGAATTTAAAAGATAAGATAGCAATAATAGAAAATTTTCCAAAAGATGGGATAAGTTTTAAAGATATAACTACATTAATAGCAGATGGTGAAGGTTTAAGAGTATCAGTAGATAGAATAGTAGAGCATTTAAAAGATAAAAATATAGATATAGTAGTGGGACCAGAAGCAAGAGGATTTATATTTGGAGTGCCAGTTGCATATGCATTAGGTGCTGGATTTGTTCCTGTAAGAAAGCCAGGTAAATTACCAGGGGAAACTGTAAGTGTAGAGTATGCGTTAGAGTATGGAACAGACACGTTGCAAATTCATAAAGATGGAATAAAAAAAGGACAAAGAGTTGCAGTAGTTGATGATCTTTTAGCAACTGGTGGAACAATAGAAGCAGTTGCCAAACTTGTAGAACTTGCAGGTGGAGAAGTTGTTTCAATGGATTTTGTAATTGAATTAACAGAGTTACATGGAAAAGATAAATTAGAAAAATATGATGTTATGTCATTAGTTAAATATGATATTTAGCTTGTTGAAAATATTTATTAGATAAGATATAATGATAGGTAAGAGTATGGCTGGTTTTATTAACCAGCCTTTGATTTTAGATTTTTCTAAAGGAAAACTATATTTAAGGGAGAGAATCCTACCATGATAGATAAATTAATTAAAGCTATAAATAAAAATTGTCATAATGTTGATATTGATAGAATAATTGAAGGCTATAAGTTAGCTGAAAAAGCCCATGAAAAGCAACTAAGAGTTTCAGGCGAACCTTACATAACACACCCAATTGATGTTGCAGTAATATTGGCTAAATTAGGAATGGATACAGATACTATTTTAGCTGGACTTCTTCATGATGTCGTTGAAGATACAGATTGCACATATGATGATATAAAAAATAGATTTGGGGAAGAAGTAGCAAACTTAGTTGATGGAGTAACAAAGCTTGGAAAGATAAAATATAAAACAAAAGAAGAGCAACAAGCAGATAATGTAAGAAAAATGCTTTTAGCTATGGCTAAAGATATTAGAGTTATAATTATAAAATTAGCGGACAGACTTCATAATATGAGAACACTTAAGTATATGTCTAAAGAAAAAAGAAAAATAAAAGCTAAGGAAACTTTAGAGATTTATGCACCTCTTGCACATAGACTTGGAATGTCAAAGATAAAATGGGAGCTTGAGGATCTTGCCTTTAGATATTTACATGAGAAAGAGTATTATGATTTAGTATCAAAAATTGCAGAAAAGCGAGTTGAGAGAGAAGAATATATAGCATCTATTGTTGAAGATTTAGGTGAAAATTTAGAAAATGCAGGAATTGATGCAGACATTGATGGAAGACCAAAACATTTCTATTCAATATATAGAAAAATGGTTAAGAAAAATAAAAATATAGAGCAAATTTTTGATTTAACTGCAATTAGAGTACTAGTAAATTCAGTTAAAGATTGTTATGGAGTACTTGGAATAGTTCATACTATTTATAAACCTATTCCTGGTAGATTTAAAGATTATATAGCAATGCCAAAACCAAATATGTATCAATCTTTACATACAACAGTAATAGGGCCACAAGGAAAAACTTTTGAAATACAAATTAGAACTTTTGAAATGCACAAAACAGCAGAGTACGGAATAGCAGCACATTGGAAGTATAAAGAAGGTTCAGAAGAGAATAAAGAGATGAATTTTGAAACAAAACTTGCATGGCTTAGAGATATGTTAGAGTGGCAAAAAGAAACTTCAGATGCAGAAGAGTTTATGGAAGGATTTAAAATAGACTTATTTTCAGATGAAGTATTTGTATTTACACCAAAAGGTGTAGTTATAAATTTACCAAGTGGCTCAACGCCAATTGATTTTGCCTATAGAATTCATACAGATATAGGAAACAGATGCATTGGTGCAAAAGTTAACGGAAAAATAGTACCACTTGATTATAAGCTTAAAACAGGTGAAATTGTAGAAATAATAACATCTAAAGCAATGCATGGTCCTAAAATGGATTGGTTAAGTATTGCAAAAAGTAATCAAGCTAAAAGTAAAATAAGACAATGGTTTAAACGAATAAAAAGAGAAGAAAATATTTCAAATGGAAGAGAAACATTAGAAAAAGAATTTAGAAAATTAAATATGCCATTTACTTTAATAAATAAAGCTGTAAATAGTGAAAAACTTCAAAAAAAATATAATATTCATACAATAGAGGAGCTTTATGGAGGAATTGGAATAGGCATAGTGAATGCAAATTCATTCTCTAGTAAAGTGAAAGAAGAGTTTGTTAACGTACAAGAAAAACCAAATAAAGAAGTTATTGATAAAAGTATAGAGGAGCAAATATCTAAGAATAGTAATAAGTCTGATGTTAAAGATTATGGAGTTACAGTGAAAGGACTTAGTAATATAATGGTTAGATTTGCAAAGTGTTGTAATCCAGTGCCGGGGGATGAAGTTCTTGGATATATTACAAAAGGTAGAGGCGTTTCTATTCATAGAAAAGATTGTTCAAATATAAAAGCTTTATTAGAAGAAGAGCCAGAAAAAATATTAGAAGCAAGCTTTGGAGAAGATAAGAAATCAGCATATATAGCTGAAATTCAAATAAAAGCAGAAGATAGACTTGGAATTTTATCAGATTTAATGGTAATAATAAATGAATCTAGTCTTATGTTAACCTCATTAAATGCAAATTCTGGAAAAGAGAGTGTAGCATTTATAAACTTAAAAATAAAAATAAAATCAATAGATCAACTAAAAGAACTTATAAAGAAAATAAGACATGTTTCAGGTGTAATTGATGTTTATAGAATGAATAGTTAGTGAAAGAAGGCGTATTATAATGAGAGCTGTAGTTCAAAGAGTCTCTAAATCAAGTGTTAGTGTTGATGGTACAATCATAGGACAGATAAATAAGGGACTAAATGTATTAATAGGAATAAAAGAAGATGATACTTTAGAAGATTTAAAATATATAAAAGATAAGATGTTAAACTTAAGAATTTTTGAAGATGAAAATGATAAGATGAATTATTCTGTAAAAGATATAGGTGGAGAAGTTTTAATAATATCTCAGTTTACTTTATATGGAGATTGCAGAAAAGGAAGAAGACCAAGTTTTTCAAAAGCTATGACACCATTAGATGCAGAAAAGTTATATGAGGAGTTTTTAAAAATGATTAAAGGAGAGATAAAGGTTCAATCAGGTGAATTTGGAGCGGATATGAAGGTGTCTATAGAGAATGATGGGCCAGTAACTCTTTTATTAGAAAGTAGTAAAGATTTTTAAGGAGGATTTAGAAATGAGAGTAGAAAAAATAGTAACAGGATTATATGAAGAAAACACATATATTTTAATTGATGAGGAAACAAAGGAATGTGCAATAGTTGATCCAGGAGATGAAGAGAATAGAATAATTCAAAAAATTGAAGAACTTGGAGTATTACCAAAATATATTTTACTTACTCATGCACATTTTGATCATGTTGGGGCTGTAGAAGGATTAATGAATAAATATAATATTCCATTTTATATGCACAAAAATGAAGAAGAGTATGTAAAAAATGATAATACTGTATTTGGAAACTTAAAAGAGGCAAATAAGTTTGTAAATGAAGGAGATAAAATCATTTTAGGAAATACAGAAATAGAAGTTATTCATACACCAGGACACACACAAGGTGGGGTTTGTTATTTAGCAGATAATAAACTTATATCTGGAGATACTTTATTTAATGGTTCTGTAGGAAGAGCAGATTTTCCAGGTGGAAATATGGAAGAGTTATTAAGTAATATAAAATCAAAATTATTTGTTTTAGATTCAAATATTGAAGTTTATCCAGGACATGGACCAAAAACATCAATAGGATATGAAAGAGATAATAATCCATTTTTTTAGTTTAAGGAGATATAATGAAGATAAAATTAAATGAATTAAAATATAGAATTGATGTATATAATATATTTAATATTTATTTTCCTTTAGAGATATTAGAATTTGTATCAGAGGAAGAAAAAGCAGAGTATACTGTTACTATTTCTTCTTCTGAAATTATAGTTAAAGAAGAAAATTTAAAATTTAAAAAAGAAATTATTGGAGATTTAAAATGGTCTTTAAAGAAATTTTTATTTGAAATTTTAAAAGAAAAAACTAAAAAAAATTATCCATGGGGAATATTAGTAGGAATAAGACCTTCTAAAATAGCATTAAAGCTTTTAAAAGAAGGAAAAAGTGAAAATGAAATAATAGAAATATTTAAAGAAAATTATTTTGCAAGAGAAGATAAAGCAAAACTTTGTATAGATGTAGCTAAGAGAGAAGAAGAATTTGTAGAAAGTTTAGAAAATGAAATATCTGTTTATATAGGAATGGCTTTTTGTCCTACAAGATGTGTATATTGTTCATTTTCTGCAAATCCAATTAAAAGTAATAAGTCGTTAGTAAGTCCATATTTAGAGGCATTAATAAAAGAAATAAAAGAACTTGGAAAATATATAGAAGAAAAGGGATTAAAAATTAAAACTGTATACTTTGGTGGAGGCACACCTACATCAGTTTCAAATGAAGAGTTTGAAAAGGTTATGAGTGAAATATATAATTCATTTGTAAATAAGGAAAGTGTAAAAGAGTTTACAGTAGAATGTGGAAGACCTGACTCTATTACAAAAGAAAAGTTAATGTCTATGAAAAAATATAAGGTTGATAGAATAAGTATAAATCCTCAAACAATGAATGATAAGACATTATCCTTAATTGGAAGAGGACATGATTCTAAATCAGTAGTTCAAACTTTTAATTTAGCTAGAAGTCTAGGATTTGATAATATAAATATGGATATGATAATAGGACTTCCAGGAGAAGGTGTTAAAGAAGTTCAATATACAATAAAAGAAATTAAAAAGTTAAAGCCTGATAACTTAACTATTCATGGATTATCTTTGAAGAGAGGATCTATTATGCATGAAAAGTTTCTTCTTAAAAAAGGGATAGAAGTTAAAGAACAAGAAGAAATCTTAGAAATGTTTAAAGAAAGTGAGAATTTAGCTAAAAAATTAAATTTAGAACCATATTATATGTATAGACAAAAAAATATGGTTGGAAATATGGAGAACTTAGGCTATTCTAAGAAGGGTGCAGAATGCATATACAATATCCAAATGATTGAAGAAAGACAGACAATTCTAGCACTTGGAGCAGATGGAGTTTCTAAAATTATTGATTATACTAATAAAAATAAACTTATTAGATTTGCAAATGTTAAAGATGTTAGAGAGTATGTAAAAAGAATTGATGAAATGATAGCAAAGAAGAAAGAGATTTTAGATGTTATTTATAAATAAGGAGGAATAAAAGATGGAAATACAAGCGCCAAAAGGTACCAAAGATATGCTTCCACAAGATGCATATAAATGGCATTATGTTGAGAATATATTTAGAGAAATATCAAAGAATTTTGGTATAAAAGAAATAAGAACACCAGTGTTTGAACATACTGAGTTATTTTTAAGAGGTGTTGGAGAAACAACTGATATAGTTCAAAAAGAAATGTATACTTTTAAAGATAAGGGTGATAGAAGCATAACATTAAAGCCAGAAGGAACAGCACCAGCAGTTAGAGCTTTTGTTGAAAGTAGATTATTTAATGAAGCACAACCAACAAAACTTTATTATATAACTCCATGTTTTAGATATGAAAAAGCACAAAAAGGAAGATATAGACAGTTCCATCAATTTGGTGTTGAAATGTTTGGTTCAAAAGAACCTTCAATGGATGCAGAAGTTATGGCACTAGCTATGGGAGTGCTTAAAAAAGTAGGGCTAAAAAGCTTAAAATTAAATATAAATAATTTAGGATGTCCTGAATGTAGACCTAAATATAATGATGCGTTAAAAAAATTCTTAGAAGAAAACTATGATTCACTTTGTGATACTTGTAAAACAAGATTTGAAAAAAATCCAATGAGAATTTTAGATTGTAAAGAAAAGTCTTGTAAAGAAATAACTAAGAATGCACCTATAATTTTAGATTATACTTGTGAAAGCTGTAATGAGCACTTTGATAATGTAAAGAAATATTTAGAAGTTTTAAATATTCCATATGCAGTTGATCCAGGAATAGTTAGAGGGTTAGATTACTATACAAAAACTATATTTGAAATTTTAAATGATGATTATACAGTTTGTGGTGGAGGAAGATATGATAAGCTAATTGAAGAGATTGGTGGACCTAGTATGCCAGCTGTAGGTTTTGGTATGGGAATTGAAAGACTTATTGCAACAATAGATGATGAGAATATAGATATTCCAAGAGAAGATTATATAGAACTTTATATTTCAGCTAGAGGCGATGAAGGTAAAATGTATGCTTTTGAATTAGCTCATAAGCTAAGAGAAATAGGAGTTAATACTGAAATTAATCATGCAGGAAGAAGCTTTAAAGCAGAAATGAAATTTGCAAATAAGATAGGTGCTTTATTTAACTTAGTAATAGGTGAAGAGGAACTTGGATCTAAAAAAGCAAAAGTAAAAAGAATGAAAGATAGAGAAGAGTTTGACATAAGCTTAGATAATCTTGAAGAAATTAAAAATATTATAAAAAGCCAAAAATAAATTTTAATATATAATTAATATAGATATGGAGGAAGAGTTCACATGGCAGAAGCATTAAATGGATTAAAAAGAACTATGATGTGTGGCGAACCTAGAGAATCTCATGTAGGAGAAAAAGTTACACTTATGGGATGGGTTCAAAGAAATAGAAAACTTGGAGGGTTACAGTTTATTGATTTAAGAGATAGAACTGGAATAATGCAAGTTGTATTTGGTGATGATGTAGAAGAAGAAATATTTGAAAAAGCAAAAGGGGTTAGACCTGAGTATTGTGTAGCTGTAACAGGAACAATAGTTTTAAGATCAGCTCCAAATAAAGATTTAGAAACAGGAATGGTAGAATTAAAGTGTGAAGACATAAAAATTCTTTCTGAGTCAGAAACACCACCAATATATATAAAAGAAAACTTAGATGCAGCTGAGAATATAAGACTTAAGTATAGATACTTAGATCTTAGAAGACCAGATATGCAAAATATATTTATGATAAGAAATAGAGCATCTAAAGCAATAAGAGATTATTTAGATAATAATGGTTTCCTAGAAGTTGAAACTCCAATGCTTACAAAGAGCACACCAGAAGGAGCAAGAGACTACTTAGTACCATCAAGAAACTATCCAGGAATGTTTTATGCATTACCTCAATCACCACAAATATTTAAACAATTATTAATGGTATCAGGATTTGATAGATACTATCAAATAGTAAAATGTTTTAGAGATGAAGATTTAAGAGCTAATAGACAACCAGAATTTACTCAAGTAGACTTAGAAATGAGTTTTGTTGAGCAAGACGACATAATGGAATTAAATGAAGGGTTAATTAAACATGTATTTAAAACTGTTTTAAATCACGATGTAAAATTACCTATTAAAAGAATGACATTTAAAGAAGCTATGGAAAGCTATGGTTCAGACAAACCAGATTTAAGATTTGGAATGAAAATTCAAGACTTAACAGAAGCTGTTAAAGGTATAGACTTTAAAGTATTTAATGATGCTATAGAGAATGGTGGTTCAGTAAGATGTTTAGTTGTTGAAAATGGTTCAGATATGGGAAGAAAAGATATAGATAGATTAGGTGAGTTTGTTAAAACTTATAAAGCTAAAGGATTAGCTTGGATTAAAAACAAAGAAGATGGAATTCAATCACCAATAGCTAAATTCTTCAAAGAAGAAGAAATGGAAAGACTTTTAAATTCTTGTAATGCTAAAAAAGGAGACTTAGTTTTAATCGTTGCAGATAAAGACTCAGTAGTATTCCAAAGTTTAGGAGCATTAAGATTAGAACTTTCTAAAAAGTTAGATTTAATAAAAGACAAAAATGAGTTTAACTTTACATGGATTACAGAGTTTCCATTATTTGAATACTCAGAAGAAGAAGAAAGATATACAGCATGTCACCATCCATTTACAGCACCAATGGATGAGGATTTAGATATGATAGAAACAGAGCCAGGTAAAGTTAGATCTAAGGCATATGATTTAGTTTTAAATGGAGAAGAGCTTGGTGGAGGTTCTATAAGAATACATGATGCAAAACTTCAAGAGAGAATGTTTAAAGCACTTGGATTCACAGAAGAATCAGCACAAGAAAGATTTGGATTCTTAATAGATGCATTTAAATTTGGTCCACCACCACATGGAGGATTAGCATTTGGTCTTGATAGAATGATAATGTTCTTAGCTGGAACAGACAATATTAAAGACGTAATTGCATTCCCTAAAAATCAAAATGCATATTGTTATTTAAGTGAAGCTCCAAATATTGCAGATGAAAAGCAATTAGAAGAGCTTGGAATAGCTATAAAAGTTCAAAAAGAAGAAGAAAATTAAGATTAAAGCACTCTAAATTTAGAGTGCTTTTTTTTCTGTAAAAAATTAATAATTATGAAATAAATTAAGTAGAAGTTAGAATTGGAATAAATTACACCTAGAATAAATGAATAAAAATACAGTGTTTAAGAGAAAATAACTTTTGTATGATACTTAAGGAGGAATAAGAAATGAACAAAAAAATCAAAAAAAGTTTTATTGCACTACTATTATTTTTAGGAGTATTTGGTGTAACAGCTTTTGCTAATCCATTAAAACATGCTGGATTTATGGGAGAAGTTGTAAAGGTTCAAAAGTGTGAAAATACTAAGGAAATGAAATTATTAGTATGTGGTTATTTAAAAGGATGTGAAATAACTAAAACACAAATGGTGGTTATTTGTAATAAGGATACTGAAGTAAAAGATTCTTGCAACAAAAAAGGCAAAGATTTAGAAATTAAAGAAGGAGATACAGTTTGTATTGAATTAGATAGTAAAATGACTAAATCTATTCCACCACAAGCAACAGCAAAAAAAATATATGTAAGCAAATCAGAAGGTAAATGTAAAAGAGAAGAAAAGATAGAAGAAAAAGTAGAAGATAAAAATTCTGCAAAAGTAGATGAAAAAGATTCAAAAAAAGAAGAGAAAAAAGTAGAAGCACCAAAAGCTGATGAAAAAATTGAAGAAAAAGCAGAAATGCAATAAAAAAGAGGTCTTATAAGGCCTCTTTTTTAATTTTATATGTCAAATAGGAGATAAACAGAATAAAATACAATAAAATTATTATTTTGGAGGCAAAAGATGAAAAAAGTTGATTTGCATATTCATTCAACAGGTTCAGATGGAAAATTTACACCAACTCAAATAGTATCAATGGCTAAAGTAAAAGGATTATCATATATAAGTATAACAGATCATAATTCAGTAAAAGGATTAAAGGAGGGGATAAGAGAAGGTGAAAAGATAGGTGTAAAAGTAATACCGGGCATTGAACTTTCAACAAGATATAAAGGAAAACAAGTACATCTTTTAGGATATTTCAGAGGAAAAGGTTATGAGGATAAATTATTTTTAGAAGGATTAGAACTAATAAGAAAAAAGAATTTAGGAAAGTTAAAAAGTTTATTTAAAGGAAAATTAAATATTCCTAAAGGAAAAAAAAGATTAGATGTACAAAGTGGAGTAAAATTTTTAAGAATGTTTGGTGCAGTAGTATTTGTAGCACATCCAGGAAAAATAAAAAAAGAAGATTTAATAGAAATATTAAAATTTAAAATACATGGTATAGAAGCTGTCCATCCAAGGCATAGTATAGAAGATATAGAGTGGTTTAAAAAGCTTGCACGAGAGAAAAAAATTAAATATTCAGCAGGAAGTGATTTTCATAGGATAAATGAAAGAAAGGGACATCATGGTGTAATTGGAGAAATTTTCAGGGAAGTAAGTGAAATAAAAGAAATTTTATAAAGAGTTTAAAAAAATAATGTAACTAAAATGTAATCAATTTGTCACTGAAAAGTATTAAGAAATTATTATTTTATTTGAAAAGATTACAAAAAAGTTAAAAAAATCTTTAAAATTTCGCTAAAATACGCTAAAATATAAGAAAAAGGTTTTTAGGAGATGTAAACGAATGAAAAAAAAGAAAGCAGTTGCATTAGTATTAGCAGCTTCTACAAGTGCTACAGTAGTACTTGCAAAAAATGCAATAATTGCACATGCCGATACTTTAAATGGTTCAAAGAATAACATAAAGAATGAAAATATAAGTGAAAATAAAGGTAAAGTAATAAATATAAATTCAAATTTAAGAATAAGACAAGGCAGTTCGAGTAATACACCTGTAGTTGGATATCTTCAAAATGGAGATGTAGTTAATATACTAGGAGAAGACAATGGATTTTATAAAATAAATATAAATGGTGTTACAGGATATGTTTATAATGAATATATAGAAAAATTAAATGGAAGTAACGTAAAAGAGAATAATAGTACACTAGGTACAATTGTAAATGTTAGAAGTAATTTAAGATTTAGAAGTGAACCTACAACTGATTCAACAGTTTTAGGGTATTTTACTAATGGACAAGAAGTTAAGATAATCGGACAAGCTAATGGATGGACTAAAGTTAGCTATGAAGGTCAAGTAGGATATGTAGATAGTAGTTATGTAGGTTTAAAAAATAATTCAAATCAAAATGCAGTAGTTAATGAAGCGAACAACAATACTGTTAGCATGAGTGCAACAGGTGGAGTAGTTCATGTAGAAACAAATTTAAGAATTAGAACTGGTGCAACAACAGATAGTACAATAATAGGTAGACTATATGAAGGTGATAAAGTAAATATAGTTGGAAAAGACGGAGACTGGTATAAAATAAAAACTTCTAATGGGACAGGCTTTGTGTGCGCTGATTATATTGAAATATTAGGTAGTGGTAATAACAATATAGTAAATAATAATGAGAATAACAATATAAGTAAAACAAATGGATATGGAGAAGTTATAAATATTCCATCTACATTAAGGGTAAGAACTAGTCCATCATTAAGTAGTGGAGTTATTGGATCATTACAGAGTGGACAAACGTTTAAAATTACAGGACAAAGTGGTAACTGGTATAAAATAGATTATAATGGGCAAAGTGCTTATGTATCGTCAAACTATGTGAAAAAAGTAGATAGTTTAAATAACAATAACACTTCAAATAATACTCAAAGTACAAGTGCAAATGGAACTGTAATAAATATATCATCAAACTTAAGAGTTAGAACGGCACCAAGTTTAAATTCATCAGTAGTTGGATATTTATTAAATGGGCAAAATGTAAAAGTAACTGGAAAAGATGGAAATTGGTATAGAATAAATATAGGTGGGCAAACAGGATATGTGAATACAGCATATATATCCTTAAATGGAACTGTTAATGATGTTCATGATAATACTCCAAGTGGAAATCAAGTTAATTATACTAATAAGTTTGGTGAAGTAATAAATATAGATTCATCATTAAGAGTTAGAGGAAGTGCATCTTTAGATTCATCAGTTATAGGATATTTATTGAATGGACAAGGTGTAAAAGTTCTTGGTAAGACGGGAAATTGGTATAAGATAAGTTTTAATGGACAAGCTGGTTATGTTAGTTCAGCATATATTAAATTAGTAGATCATTTAGAAAATAATTCTACCCAGTCAGGAGCAAGCTTTGAGAGATTATATTCTATATTAAAAAATCAAATAGGTTCACCATATCTTTGGGGAGCAGAGGGGCAGTATATTACAACAGCAAGTTTAAATAGACTAAAACAAGAATTCCCTGAAGTAGCTAGGGAGGGAAGATATAATATTCCAGCTAAATATATAAATCATGGATATAGAGGATTTGATTGTTCAGGGCTTTTAGATTGGGCATTTAGTCAAATGGGAATCAATATAGGAAGAACAACTTATCAGCAAGTAAATGCAGGAAGAGCAGTATCATTAAAAAATGTAAGACCAGGAGATTTATTATTTTTTAAGGGACCGGTTCATGTAGGGCTATATATAGGTAATGGAAAATGGATTGTAGCACCAGAATCCCACGCTTATGTTAGAATTGAAAATGTACCATGGAATAAAATTGCATGTGCAAGAAGAGTATTACCTTAAAAAATGATAAATATTATAAAACTAAGATTATATAACTAGTCTTAGTTTTTCCTTTATTAAAAATGAATTTAATTTTTTAAAAAGGCTATGATATTATATAAAAAATATATATTAAAGGAGAAAAGCTATGTTAGATTTATGTTTACTTGGATGTGGTGGAGGAATGCCTATGCCAAATAGATTTCTTTCAGCAACACTTTTAAGTTATAAAGGAAGAAAAATATTGATAGATTGTGGTGAAGGTACACAGGTATCAATGAGAATGATTTCTTGGGGATTTAAAACTTTAGATATTATTTGTATTACTCATGTTCATGGAGATCATATAGTAGGGTTACCAGGACTTTTAGGGACTATGGGTAATAGCGGAAGAGAAGAACCAGTAACTATTATAGGACCTAAAGGAATAAAACATATAGTAGAAAGTTTACTTGTAATAGCTAAATATTTACCGTATGAAATAAATATTATTGAAAATGAAAAGGAAATAAACTTTGAATATAATAAAGATAAGGGACTTGTATATTCAGAAGAGGAAAGAGAAATTAAAATAAATACAATGGAATGTGACCATTCAGCAGAATGTATAGGATATTCATTTTATATAAAGAGAGAAAGAATGTTTAATGTTTTAAAAGCAGCTGAAAATAATGTGCCTAAGATTTTATGGAATAGGCTTCAGAAAAATGAAAATGTAGAGTATGAAGGTAAGGTGTATGAAAGTAGTATGGTTTTAGGTGACAATAGAAAAGGAATAAAATTATCATTAATAACTGATACAAGGCCACTTCCTTCAATGATAGATTTTATAAAAGAAAGTGATTTATTTATTTGTGAAGGAACTTATGGAGATGATGAAGATATAGAGAAAGCCATAAAAAATAAACATATGACTTTTAGGGAGGCAGGCTTATTAGCTAAAGAGGGAAAAGTTCATGAACTTTTATTAACTCACTTTAGTCCATCAATGCGAGAACCTAGTTTATATAAAGAGAATACTGAATTTGAAAATACTATAATAGGAGAAGATAGACTAGTAAAGAGTATAAAATTTGAGGATAAGGATTATAAGGAAACAAAAAAATAAAAGTGTATGTTTAAAAAAATATTTAAGGAATAATATGGTAAAAGAGGTTTTAAAGGTTTATAATGTGATTATAAATTAGAGGGGCAAAAAAAAGGGGGAGAGAATTAATGAAGAAAGTTAAAATTGCATTATTAGGCCTTGGAAATGTAGGACGTGGTGTTTGGATGATTTTAAATTCAAATAGAGATGAAATAGTCAAGCGTTCGGGATATGAAATTGAAGTAGCTAAAGTTCTTGTAAGAGATAAGAGTAAAAATAGAGGTGTAGAGATAGAGGGAAATCTTCTTACTACAGATTTTAATGAGATATTAAATGATGATTCTATAAAAATAGTTATAGAGGTAATGGGTGGAATAGATCCTGCTAAAGATTACTTAATTAAATGTATTGAAAAAAAGAAACATATAGTAACGGCTAATAAAATGCTTATTGCAAATAATGGCGATGAAATATTTGAAAAAGCAGATGAAATGGGAACAATGTTTCAATATGAAGCATCAGTTGCAGGAGGAATTCCTATTATACAAGGAATTAATGAGAGTCTTACAGCAAATAAAGTTGAAGAAATGTATGGAATTATAAATGGAACAACAAATTATATTTTAACGAAGATGGAAGTAGAAGGATTAAGTTTTGATGTTGCACTAAAAGAAGCACAGGATATGGGATATGCAGAACAAGATCCAACATCAGATATTGAAGGATATGATGCACAATATAAACTATCAATATTATCATCACTTGCATTTGGAACTAAGATTGATGTAGAAAATGTTTATAGAGAAGGAATAACTAATATAAGACCAATAGATATGCAATATGCTAAAGAATTTGGTATGGTTATAAAGCTTTTGGCAATAGTAAAAGATAAAAAAGGAAAACTAGAAATGAGAGTTCATCCTACAATGATTCCTAAAAATCATCCACTTGCAAATGTATATGATTCATTTAATGCAGTATTAGTTAAAGGAAATGCAGTTGGAGATTTAATGTTTTATGGAAGAGGTGCAGGAGATTTACCAACAGGTAGTGCTGTAGTTAGTGATATGATAACAATCCTTAAAAATAATATTGATTTAGATAATATAAATCCGGTAGTTAAAAATAATCTTTGGGATAAAAAATTTAGAGATATGAGAGGGGTTCAAAGTAAATATTATATTAGAACTAGAGTATATGATGAACCGGGAGTCTTAGGAAAGATAACTACAATATTTGGAGATAGTAGTGTAAGTTTAAGATCAGTTATACAAAGAGATGTAGATAAAGATGGAGCAGTAACATTAGTTCTTGTAACTCACTATACTAAAGAATCTCAAATTATTGAAGCAATAGATGAAATATATGAATTGTCATCAGTTAAAAAGATAGATAATATTATAAGAATTGAAGA
The DNA here is from genome assembly GCF_051656525.1 of Clostridium sp. Taxonomy (GTDB): domain Bacteria; phylum Bacillota; class Clostridia; order Clostridiales; family Clostridiaceae; genus Clostridium. Next base: position 53,425 of record NZ_JBOGCC010000047.1, read on the forward strand.
TTTTAGTTAAATTTGAGAGGAGTTTTTGCAAGTTTGCAAGACTCCTTTTAAATTATAAAAAAAATAAAAAATAGATATAGTAATTAATATCACATTATGGTACAATATGAACAATTTATTAAATAAAAAAGAATAATTTATTAAGAGGTGTATAAAATGGGAGAGAATGATTTTTCTAATATATTTGATTTTGCTAGTAAAATGAAGCAAAAAACAAATAAAATTAAAAAGGGAGGAACAGTAAACGGATATTTAAAGTGGCTATTTATTGGGTATTTAATAGTAGCTATTTCTTTACTGCTTAAAAGTTCATTAATACTAGATCTATCTTTAAGCTTTGAAGAAATTATGATACCTTTTGCATTTATAAGTCTTATGTATGGTATAATCCATATGTCAAAAAAGTTTATAACAATAGGTGTTATAAGTGGAGCAATATTTATAGGAGTAAATATTTTCTTTAGTCCATTAGTAAGCTATGAAAAACATAGACGCTTAGCAGGAGAAATTGATAATATTGAATTTACAAGTGAAATAAAGCATATTGATTTAAATCAATTACCAACTATAGATGAAGAGTTAGCTATGAAGCTTGCAGATAAAAAACTTGGAGAAATACCTAGTCTTGGAAGCCAAGTAGAAATAGGAAATCTAACTCTTCAAAGTGTTGGTGGAAAACTTTATTATGTTGGACCACTTGAGCATTCATCACTATTTAAGTGGATTGCAAACAGAGAAGGAACACCTGGATATGTAATGGTTAGTGCTACAAATCAAAATGATGTTAAATTAGTTACAGAATTAAATGGTAAGCCATTAAAGTTAAAATATTTAGAATCATCATATCTTTTAAGTGATTTAAATAGAGCTGCATTTTTAAGAGATATGAAAGCAGGTCATACAGATTTTACTTTTGAGTTAGATGATGAAGGAAAGCCATACTATGTAATAACTAGATATGATAATGGTGTGGGAATTACAGAGCAAAAAGCTATTGGTGCATTGATTATAGATGTACAAACTGGTGAAAGTGAAATATATACAGTAGAAGATATGCCAAAGTGGGTAGATAGAATTCAGCCAGCAAAATTTGTACAAAGGCATAATGATAAGTGGGGAGAATTAGTTCATGGTGTTTTAAACTTTAGTGATAAAGATAAACTTAAAACAACTACAGGAATGAATTTAATATTTAATAATGATGAATGTTTCTACTATACAGGAATAACATCAGTTGGTAATGATGAAGGGCTTGTAGGATTTATGTTAACTAATACAAAGACAGGAAAAACTACTATGTATAAAACAGCAGGTGCAACTGAAGAAGCAGCAATGAAGTCAGCAGAAGGAAAAGTTCAACAATTCAGTTATATAGCAACATTCCCTTATCTTATAAATATACAAAATGAACCAACTTACTTTACAACACTAAAAGATGCAAATGGATTGGTAAAACAGTACGCTATGGTAAATGTTAAAAACTATAATACAGTAGCAGTTGGAGACTCACTTCAATCAACATTAAATAGATATTTAGAAGCATTAACAAATACAAATATATCTTTAGAAGGAAGTAATACAGGAAAAACTGTAGAAGGAGAAATAGAGAGAATAGGATTAGTTGTTAAAGAAGGGACAAGTATCTACGATATAAAATTAAAAGGGAAAAATGAAATATTCTCAGTATCAACAGAAACAGCTAGAGAAGTTGCCTTAAGTACAGAAGGGGATAAAGTAAAAATAGAGTATATTCCAGTTGGAGATAGTAAATTTATTTTAGTAAATAAATTTGAAAAGATAAAATAAAAAAAGCCTAAGTTTACAATAAAAAATTAAAATTATATAATTAAATAAAAACTTAGGAGAAAAAAGTATGGATAAAGAAAAGAAATGTCCTATATGTGGAGATACATTAAAAGAATATGAGTATGCATATGATAATAATCAATATGGGAAAAAATATTATAAATGTCCAACATGTGGTCATAAAACAAATACAATGAATTAAAAATATAAGCTTTAGAAAGATAAATTTAACTTTCTAAAGCTTTTTTTTATACTTTTTAATCTAGTGCTTGTATATTTTAATAGTTCCATTGAATTAAGAAATTTCTCTAATATAATTTAAAGTAAATAAAAGAAAAGCGAGATAATGGGGGGAAGAGGAATATGTTATTAAAGATAAAGGAGCATCCAATTAAGGAGTTAGTAAAAGAATATAAAAACGGAAGAAATGTAGGAATATTTTCTGTATGCACATCAAATAAATATGTTATAGAAAGTGCAATGGAAAAAATAAAAGATACAGAAATGAGTTTACTTATAGAATCTACAGCAAATCAAGTAAATCAAGATGGTGGATATACAGGAATGATTCCAAAAGATTTTGTTGATTATGTATATAAAATAGCAGAGGGAGTAAACTTTAATAAGGGAAAATTAATACTTGGAGGAGACCATTTAGGGCCACTTACATGGGTAAATTTAAAGCAAGAAGATGCAATGGAAAAAGCAAAGGTATTATTAAAAGATTATGTTTTGGCAGGATTTACTAAGATTCATATAGATACAAGTATGCCTATATATGATGATATAG
>NZ_JBOGCC010000048.1:0-3046 GCF_051656525.1 Clostridium sp.
CTAGTTTTTTAAATGATATAAATATTTCACTTAGAGTTTGTATGATTACTGGTTGTATTATTATGGAGTCTATTTCTATAATGGAAAATTTAACCAAACTAGGTATAAAATTTCCTGGTATTATAGAAAATATATTAGCGGTAAAAAAAGAAAAGCTAGATAAAGAAAAATGATTAAATAATACTTAAAAAGAGGAAGATTAATCCTCTTTTTTTGATTGTTATAATACCTGTTTTTTCATCAAATAAAATATTAAGTTCTCTGTCCTCGTAAGATAAGTTTATTTGTCTAACTCATGAAACTGGAAGAGTAACTCTAGTGGTATAGCCACCTTTACCACTTTTTGACCATGAGATTTTAGTTGTTCTTTTTTCTATATAAACCACCTATTGACTTTTGGGGATATTGTTATAAAATTAAGTTAATAAAGCTATACAAGGAAAAGAAGTTCCTTATAAAAATAGAGTGGTGTGCGAACCCTCTATTTTTTTTAATAAAAAAATTTAACTAGTTTACCGCCTAATTTATTATTTAGTAATAACATCTCACTTTTTGGTGATTATAGTAGTTATTGTACTATTTAATTCATTTAACTATAATATTTAGAATAGCTAGAAAGTATGAGTTTTATGAAATTGAATTAAGGTAGTTGCTAAATTACTGAAAAATTCAAATAAAAACTAAAGGATATTTATAAGAAAAATTGTAAATACTTGTAGATAGTGTATAAAAATTATGTTAAAATAAGTTGAGAGTAGATTAATTAGGAGGGATAAAAATGCTACAAAAAGAGAAATATCTTCAAACTACTTTTAATTTCGTAATAGATAGAAAAATAGAGATGAGAAGATTAGCTAATGAAATAGAAGATGAATTAAAAGATTATTATATGCAACCACAAATAAATAGTATTCCAGATGATATAGAGCCAGGTATACCAAGAATAATATTTACATCAAAAAATTCTCATAGTACGGTTCTTTTTTCTCAATTTAACATAAGTTTAGATATTTTATATGATGAAAATTTTATTCTTGAAGAAAAAAAGAAATATTTGTACGAGAGAATAGAGTTGTTAAAAAATATAATAAAAAAGTTTGGTATGAAAATAAATTTTATGGGATTGACAACTGTGGCAACTATCCCAACGTCTAAAGAGTTTAGTATTGAGTGTATAAAAAAGAAATATTTAAAAAATCAAGATACGTTAAATGTAGATGAGGTTTCATATAAGGAAGCTAAAATTATTGATGAAAAATATTATGCTAATATTTTAGTAGAATCATATAAACTTTGGGATTATAATTATACTCCAATTTCTGAACCGAGAAGTTTATCATCTTTAGATTGTAAAGAATACGGAATTAAATTGACTGTAGATTTTAATGATAGATATTTGTTTAATGAAAAAAAAGGTTATATTTCAAGTGTGTCTGAAGTAGATGCCATAATAAATAAAAACTTTAATATATTAGAAGAACAGGTAGAATTTTTAAAGAGAGGAGAGTAAGAATTATGATGTCAAATTATAGTTCAAGTACAGTTAATAATGAAATATGTAAATTGAGTAATTATGGAAATTATAATTCAAATGTTTACGAAGTTAAAGAAGCGAGTCAAAATAAATTAAATCAAATAAGAAAAAGTTTAATGTGTTTAGGTATTATAACAATAACATCATCAATGCCATTGATGACAGGGACAACAATGACATCAATACCTGTAAAAAGTACTACGACATCAGTATTGAACGACTTTAACAGTAGTTATTTGATTAATGAAGAATCAAGTAAAAAAATAAATAATCTAGAGTTTATTAATGAAATTTCTGGATATATGAGAGTCATGAATACGAAAGAGAAAGAAATATTTGATGCAGCATTTGAAGATTTTCTAGCGGCTGGAGAAAGTTTAGAAATAGAGTTTTCAAGCTTTGATGAGATAGGGTTGATATAATGAATGAAAAACTTCTTTCAGTAATAACTGAAATATTTCCAACTTTCAATCCGTATATAGCTGAGAGAGTTAGAGAAAGCATTATAGAAACATCTAAAAGTCGAATTCAAGATGTTTATATAGAGTCACCAAAAACACAAGATATTCTTCAAGGAGATATTTTTGAAGATGTGGAATTCCTATTTTATAATAATGAAGGTGAAATTAAAAAAATAAAGACAGATGCAATTGTAATAAGTAATACTTGTGATATAAGTAGAAATAAAAAGTTAATATTTGCTCCATTCATTCCTATAAAAAAATTAGCAGAGAATAGTGATTTAGAGGCATTGAAAAAGAATATTATTTTTAATAAATTTTATATAAAGGAATTTGAAGAAAAAATAATAGATTTTGATAGTATTATAAATATACCTCAAAAAAAATTTAGTGAAATGTTAACCAAAAGGAAGTATTCATTAACTAGATATGGATTTTATATGCTACTGATAAAATTGTCAGTATATTTAATGCGAGTAGAAAGTGATGAAGTAAAAAGAAATTAATAAAATAATAGAAGTTTAGAGATAGAGTATTATAATTATTTCTAACTTCTATTTTTTATTTGATTAAAGAATTTTATGAAAAATTCTCTCTTTTTGACATATAGTTAACATGTAGCTAATAATTCTATAGAATAGATTATTAATAAGCCTTGTAAATAAAAGGAAGTATGAAAAAATGACGGCTCATATCGTGGTGTATTAGTAATTTTTATATATTATTTTTATGTCAATCATCATTAAATAAAAGTTCTAAATTTCTAATTAAATAATTCTAAAAAAATATAAAAAACTAGTGGAATAAAGATTCTAAGAGGATTACTCCTATTCTTAGGTTTGCACTTAAAATGCACTTAAAAAAAATAAAACTCAAAATTTTTTTGATTTTTTGATATACTAAAAGCTCCATAAAGCTAGTAAAAGCAATAGTGAATTATAATTAAATAAGAAATTGCTTTTTATATGTAAAAATGATATACTTTAATGTAAGAATATAGAGGATAAATATAAGGTAAGTAGTAAGAGATTAAAGCTAAAATCTTTAGTTT
>NZ_JBOGCC010000049.1:0-4011 GCF_051656525.1 Clostridium sp.
GTAGAAGATGATCAAGAGGAAGTGTTTATAAATATATATCAAGGAGAAAATAAATTTGTTAAAGATAATGTGTTTATAGATAGAATAGAAATGAAAAAAATACCGAAAAATAAAAGTGGAAAAGAGATAGTTCAAATAAAGTTTAAATATGATTTAGATGGAATTTTAAATGCAGAGGTAAAAATAGTTAGTACAGGAGATATAGAAAAAAGAAAATTTAAAGATGGAAAACTTGTAAATGCAGAGGAGATAGATAAACTTTCGGTGGAGGCTGAATTAAAAGGTGTGGAGAAGGAAAAAGAGAGGGATATTGAACAGAGAGAAGAAATAGAACTAGATAAAGAACTTTTAAGAGATGAACTAGAGGATTCGAAATGTGTGGATGAAGATTTAAGTGAAGAGACTTTAAAAGAAAAGAAGATAGAGTTAGACTGTATAGAAGATGAAGAAGAGACAGAGGAGGGAGAGGACTTTTATGATGATGGAGATTATTCAAATATTTTTGGAGAAGTATATAATCTTGTAAGCTATGTAAATGCAAATATAGAAGGATTTGAAGATCATGTTCAAAAGCGTGTTAAGGAGCTATTACAAGATCTTTTAGGGGTTGTAAAAGCTGAGAAGTTTAAGGAGTGTAGAGAAATTGAGTTTGAAATTCTAACGCTTATGGAGGTTGAATAGGTGTGGATGTAAATAAAATTAAAAACTTAGAAATTTACCTAGATACAACTTTAAAATATAAACGGTTAGATATGGAGGCTTTAGAAATTCTTTTTTATATAAAATATAAATTTCAAAAATATGGTGAAGGAAGAGAAATTTTAAAATTTATTGAAAAAGAAAAAAGAAAAAAATTAGAGGAGAAATATTACAAAGATGAAAATAGTGAGTATGTAAAAAGTAAAATGCTTTTAAAAAGTTTAAAGAAAAATGAAGATGGAAAAGCCATAAGAACTTTAGAGGAAATATTATTGAAAAATAGAAGTGAGGAACTTTTAGAACTTTTAAAAAATCTAAAAAAAAGAAGAAGCTTTTTATATAGGTTTAAACTAAAATTATTTAAATGAATAAAAGGCTATTAAAACCTGATAGATTAAATGTCTATCAGGTTTCAATTATTAAGATCTAATAATATAAAAATCCACGACCAGGGTCTGAAAGTTTTACTAATAAAGGGTTTGTAGAAAAATTAAAGAGAGTTACGTTATCACTATAATTAAATGTTCCTGTAGCAATTGAGCTTTCAAGACCTACAAAAGAAGCTAGTAGACTTACTCTATAAATAAAAGTTAGCTCAGAGTTTGGTAAAATAGATGGAATAGTAATACTTATAATGTTGCTATTTATAGAAATATTTCCTGAAGGAAAAGAATTATTGTCATAAAAATTAAATTTTGATGGAAAAATATCTGTTATATTAACATTTATCATAGGTTTGCTTGTATTGTTACTTAGAATAAGCTTGTATTCTATAATATTAGAGCTAGAACACTTTATAGTGTTTTTAGTAAACTCACCAAGTAAAGTTAGATTTCTTTGATATTTTTTAGCAATATTTAAAGCGGCTTCAGGATAAGTTATTACACTATTACTCCATGTTTCAGATGTATATGATGATGGAGTAGCTAAATAATTGTAGGTTGTAGACGCTACATTAGTTATGCCATTTGAAGGTAAAGTTTTGTTTAATGTTGAATTTATAGTAGCAGTAACTGTAGAGTCTTTAGGAATTTCAGGAATATTTAATGAATACTTATTTAAAGAAGCATCAAAATCTCCATTTAAGTTACTATCTACAAAAGTCAAATAGCTTGGTAATATATCAATTAAATTTACATTATAAGCAGAAGACTTACCTATATTAGAAATAACTAAAGAGTAGGATAGTGTATCTAAATTATTTGCAAATATAGGGTGGGTGCTAGGATTAAAGTTTTCCGTAATATTTGATTGAAGTTTATCTACTTTAATACCAGGTGCTACGATTAAGAGAGTACTATTTAAGGATTTAGAATGATTCTCCGGTTCATATAAGACATCGCTCCACTCTACTGATATTGGAACAGTTGATGTTTTTTGATAATTTACTAAATTTGCTGATATTATTTTATCTTTATAACTTAATGTATAAGTTATATCATGCATAGAAGAGTCTATAACATCACCTAAAGGAAGGTTAAAATTATTCGTGAAAATTATAGGGGTAATAGGATTTCCATTTAAAAGTACATCATGAACATTAGTAGAGTTTGTTGAATTTAATGAATCCTTAATTTTAGCATTATAGCACAAGGAACCTTTTGGAAAAGTTACAGTTATAAGCACAGAAAATTCTTCAGAAAGAGTAACAGTACTATTAACATAGGTTTTACTTAATGTTGGATTACATGTTGTTAATGTTAAAACATCATCTAAAGGATATTCATTAAATGAATAAGCATAAGAGTCTAGTGATTCTTGGCTTGTGCCGTTGGAAATGGATACATTTAAGTCATACTCTTTACCTAATATTGGAACTGTTGTAATTGCTAGATTGTTTGTAATTGTTATAACTTCATTTGGAGGGAGCTTTGGAATTGAAACATTTAAAATATTATTAGATATACTATAATTTATAGTACTGCCTAAAGTAGTAGAATAACTTAAATTATTAAAGGTGAATAAAGATGGAATTGTAGAAATAAGGTCTAAATTAAATGCATCTACTAAAATATTTTGGTCATCACCACCAATATTTGAAACAGTAATAGTGTAATTTATTTCATCATTATATTTAATACAGGTAGAAGAGGGAACTGTATTATTTATATGAATATGAGGAATTCCAAAGTTTAAGCTAGATGAATCACGTGTAGAATAAGACTCATTATTAGAGTTAACTAAGGAACATTTAGCAAGATTATACAAGAATCCATCATTAAATTCAGGTGAAACTAAAAGATCAAATTTAAATTCAAATGCTACACCGCCATCTAAATCACCAACTAAAATTTTTGTTCCATTATCAGGAAGAGTAACATAAGTTCCTGTAGATGGAAAGTCTCCAGTTATTTCAATATTTTTAACTGTTGAAACTAAGAGATTAAATGGAGGATAGTCAAAAATTAGAACATCCTTTTGTTTAGCTGTAATTGTAGTAGCATTATAATGAAGATTAAATCTAATATAATCACCAGTTGCAGCAGCTTCATAAGATTTTATATTAGAATTACTATCTAAATAAGCAACTATATTTGTAGTTAATATAGGTGGTTCACAGATAATAGAAACTAGTGAACTTAAAGATAAAGTTTCAGAAGAAGAAATCACTGTTCCGGTAAAATTAAAAGAAGTTTTAAATATATCTGTTGAATAAACATATTTAGGTCCTACTTCATTTGCTAAAAGTGCATATTCATTATTTGTAGTAGTATAAACTTTTATAAAATTTTCACTATTTTCTGCTAAAGATGAAAGAGTGTAGGTAATAATAGTATTTAAGTCAACAGTAGTTACAGAAGAAGGAGGGAGAGTAGAACTTGTATAACTCATACCATTAGGGATACTGAAAGTGAAAACTGCATCAGAAATTCCTGAATATTCAGAAATAATATAAGTTAAAATATATTCATTTAATGAATTTACATCGGTATAACTACTGCTACAAGAATGGTTTATTATTATACTAGATGTTTTTATACTAAACTCTAGATAATAAGAAAAAAGGCTTCCTGTAAGGCTAAATGTTGATAATAAAAGGGTATCTTCCATTATTTTAGAGCCAGAATTTTCAAGTCCATTTAAAGTGTATTTATCATAAATAGCGGCTTCAAATTCCATAGTTACAGTTCCATCTGCAGAGAGGATTTTATTACTTAATGAAAGAGAAGTTCTATTAGTAACAGAAGTTGGTGGAGTTATTACAGGACTTAAAAAACTTGAAGCATTACTGCCACTTGAAGTAAAAGCACCTAGATATCTAATTCCATTAGCTAAATTTAAAGTGAAAGAAAGGTTTGAGGCTTCTCTTTC
>NZ_JBOGCC010000050.1:0-3308 GCF_051656525.1 Clostridium sp.
ATAGTACCTAACTTATCTTTTACACTAAAATTGATTTTACCGCCATCAAAAAAATACAGTGTTTTGATAGCGCCTCTAACTAATTCTGATAGAGCCTCTAACCTGTTTTGAAAAAACGATCCCCTATTCATGCGGCTTAGCGCCACTTCCCTTCTTAGTTCTTATCTAACTCAGTTGGTTATGTGGCAATAAGTACGATCCAGATGTATTCCGCTTCCTCGCTTTGGCTGTTCGTTCCTCGCGTTGCTGCGGTACGCCTCAGCCAAAGACTGCGGCGAGCGGTGCGATTATCCGTTTGCTCATTTCTTAATCTCGTCAAGGGCGCGACCTTGGGCGCGTGTATTTACCCTTGACGACCTCCGAACTAATTAAGCTTGGCAGTGGTGGAAGGTAGCGCAGAGCGATGCCTTCCACCTGATGAGCGGGTTTGGCTTGTTGCTATTGGAGGGTTCTTAGGGAGGCGTAGCCTCACTGAGCAAGGCCCCGTGTGCACGTTAAGCGCAGCGAAACGTAGCAACGCGGGGTAGCCTTGTTTATCTCAATTGTGCTCTGTAGAATCAAGGGGATGAAGACAAGAAATAATATGTTGAGAGTCCGTTTTTCTGGTGCTGAATGGGAGGCTTTACAGGCACTCTCAGAGTCGGCAGGAATGAACATGTCGGAACTGGTTAGAGATCATTTAACGAAGGTTAAGGTTAGAAACAGGCAGGACGAAAAAGAACGGATCGCAATGTTGAACCGAATCAATGCCAACTTAAACATGATCGCCAGATGGGTTAACACACATAAAAGCGCTGCTGAAACCGTTGAAGTGGTTAGTCATTTGATGGCTATCGACCGTGCGATTAAGGAGTTGGCTAAATGATTGTTGGGTTTTCTGGGCGTGGCACTGGTTGCGGATCTGGGCCAACTGAGTATTTAACCGATGATTCAAGAAAAGGCCGAGAACATGAACCACCCCAGATTGTTCGAGGAGACCCAGAGCAAACTCGCGATTTAATTGATTCGTTGGACTTCAAACACAAGTATACAAGCGGTGTGTTGTCGTTTTCCCCAAACGAAAAGATCACGCCAGAGATGGAAGATGCAATCATAGAACGCTTTGAAAAAGTTGCATTTTCTGGCCTTGAACCTGACCAATACAACATTTTATGGGTGCGTCATACTCACGCTGGGCATCATGAATTGCATTTCGTAACGCCTCGAGTTGAGTTAAGCACGGGTAAAAGTTTCAACATTAAGCCGCCTGGGCAATTAGCGCAGGATACGTTTGATGACTTCCGCAGTGAAATCAATGCTAGGTATGGGCTTTCAGACCCCACCGACCCGAACAGGGCTCGAAATGTGTCTACACCTAACCATGAGCTTAAAATAGCCGCAGAAGCGCGTAGAAGCGGCGAGAAGCCGTTAGATGACATTAGGCAACTAGTTGATGGGGTTTTAACGGAAAGGGCCGCACAGGGGCTTATACGCAGCCGTAGCGATGTTTTAGAACACGTTAAAGAGCTTGGGTTTGAAGTTAAGCGTGAAGGAAAGGATTACATTACTGTCGCAGAACCGGAAAGCGGCGGGCGATGGAGGTTAAAAGGCGCACTCTATGCAAGAGACTACGAACCTAGCAGAACGCTTGAAAGAGCAGAAGCAGCGCGAAAGCGTGATTATTCAAGACCTGATGGCCGAGCAGCTAAAGACTATGCGGACAGAGTTGACCGGCATATTGAAAGGCGAGCTGGATACAATCAAAACCGATATTCAAAGCCAAAACCAAAGCATGGGCTGGAGGCTCATCAAAAACCGGTTGTTTGTGCCAATGCTTGTCAGCCTAGCAATTTGTCTCGGCATCTTCAGCGGGAGCTGGGCAACGATGCGTTACTTCTCGAATCAAGTCATGGAGCTACAGAGCAGCGTTCAAATATTGGAGAAAGAGGGTGGCAAAATTCAGTGGAACCGGTGCGGAGACAATCGCCGGCTTTGCGTGATGATCGACGAGAAGGCGGAGACGTACGGCGAACACGGGGAATGGCGGATATTGAAAGGGTATTAGATGACCGAGCTAGAAAAGCACTTACTGAACGCATTCAAGCAATTAGAGATGCAGTACAGCACGCAGCAGAAAGATTTACAAAAGATGTTCAAGAGTACATCGGACGAAAATCAGGAATTGCGCCAACAAGTAAGTCGCTTGACGGAGCAAGTCAGCAGCTTAAACAAGCAAGTGCAGCAATTCGCAGCGTTGTACAGTGTGAGCAAGCGCTGAAGCAGCAAGCTCAGCGAACAAATAGCGTAAACCGTAACTATGGGTTATCTCGCTGATCCGATTTTAGATTTTATGGCGAGAAGGAATAGATCTTCCCGCCATAATTTAATTAATCTTCGTCTAGCTCTAATGACTCTGGAATAAAATTACCTTCTTTGACTTCGTCACCAGCAAACCACCGACAGGTATAACCTCCATCGAAGCCATTACCAACAATAGTCATTAAAGGACCGCCACTTTTTAATCGAACAACAGAACCAATTTGCATAACACCCTCAATACATTACGTTTTTATTCATTTTTTATAATTGGGGGAAGACATTCAACTTTCAACCCCTAGATTCTCATCATTGATTGGTTTTCTTTCTATGAGAGTTGTAAATGCGATACGGTCGCCATTAAAAACAAAATTTGGGTTGATGAAATACCATCCGGGCCTTACGTGTTTGGCTATTATCTGAGCGGACTCAAGCTCTGATAACCCCCTCCAGAAAGTTGGTTGCGATAGCTTTATTGGTGGCTTTCTATCATCATGGGCTTTTAAAAAAGTATCTAACGCGAACTTATCTAATGGAACAAGATCTTTGCTTACTGATGTATTCTGTAGCATCCAAACAAGGACATTGAAAGCCTTAATTCCTGCGGCTTTAAGGTCAAAAGTTAATGCTATATTTGCAGTAAATAACTTAACGAACTGTTCCGCATCAACCTTTCGGTAAGTCGTTATGTGCGTTCCGTGAACCTCACCAGTTGATTGGTTTACTAAGACGTTGTTGTCTTTACCTAGTTTTGAAAGCTGAACTTTTTGACCTTTGATCGGAACGACCATCCCCTCAATGAATGGATTGCTTTCATACCTAATTACCTCTCTCGTTTTTTCCTTCATATTTGATAGACCCTGAATCATAAAAAATAGTACCTAACTTATCTTTTACACTAAAATTGATTTTACCGCCATCAAAAAAATACAGTGTTTTGATAGCGCCTCTAACTAATTCTGATAGAGCCTCTAACCTGTTTTGAAAAAACGATCCCCTATTCATGCGGCTTA
>NZ_JBOGCC010000051.1:0-4657 GCF_051656525.1 Clostridium sp.
TAACTCAAAAAGATACAATGACAACAGGAACTTTAGTAATAGAGAAAACTGATGCCACAAATCAAAAAGAAGTTGCAGGAGCAAAAATTCAAATAACAGGAACATCAGTATTAGGAAAGAAAATAGATATAAGCTTTACAAGTGGAACAACACCAACTAAATTTACATTACCAGCAGGAACATATACTTATAAAGAAGTAGATGCACCGGTTGGATATGAAATAAATACAACAGTTGGACATTTCACAATTGATACTCAAGGTCAAATAGTAAAAGCAAATGTGCAAGATAGTAGACTTTTAGGAAACATAACAATAGTTAAAACTAATGAAAGTGGAACTAAAAATCTTCAAGGAGCACAATTTACAGTAACAGGACCAAATGGATTTAATGAAGTAGTTACAACAAATAATAATGGTGTAGCTAGTCTTAGTAACTTAGCATGGGGAACTTATTCTATAAAAGAAACAAAGGCTCCAGCAGGATATAACTTAAATCCAGAGGTAGAAACTGTAACAATAAATGCTAAAAATGTTGAAGCTATGCACACTATTACAGTGAAAGATAGTCAAATAGTAAAAGCAAATATTGTAAATAATATTAATAGTTCAAATAATGGACATGGATCAAATAATGGACATGGATCAAGTAATGGAACAGGAAGTCCAAAAACAGGAGATTCAAGTCAATTACCAATTTACTTATTATTGATTGCTGCGTTAGCAGGATTAGTAGGGGTAAATATAAGAAGAAAGAAAAAAATAGTAGATTAAAAAAATTATAAAATTACTAAAAGCCTTGAAGCATTGCTTCAAGGCTTTTTTTTAATTTAATAAAGAAGAATAACGATAAATAGTTTTTTCAAACTCTAATAAATCAATAGCTCTTCCATATCGAAGTGTTTCCTTCTTATTTACAAATAAAATAAGTAGTGGTAATGAAAAAACATTAAATTTAGCAGCTATTTCAGGATATTTTTCACCACTTAACTCAATTCCAGTAATATTTGGATATTCATTTAAAATATTTTCAATTTTAAATTTTATAGCTTCACAAGCACCACAATCAAGACCAGTAAAATAAAGAATGGTCATAGGATTATTATTTATGTATTTATTAATTGTTTCTACAGAATTAACTTTAATCATAAAGAAATCATCTCCTTTTACTATAATTATATCAAAAAATCTAAGAATACAATTCCAATTTATTGAAAAAGATATAAGAAAAACTATAAATAGATATGAAATAATAATTAAAATTAAATGAAGAAGTAGTATATCTACTATAAAGAAATGTTATAATCTATATATAAAGAAAGTTAGGGTGGATAACGTAACGATGAAAATAGTAGATTTGAAAAATATAAAATTTAAAGATGGAAAAGAGTATGAGCATAAAAAAGCTAAGATGCAGTATAGTATAAGGCCTAAGAAAGTGGAACAAGTAGCAAAAGTAAAAATGAAAAAAATAAACTACTCAAACAAAACTAAGTCAATACATACAAAGCATAAAAATTCTATTAGTAGTAAGCTAAGTTACAAAAAAAGAAATGGGGAAGCATATACAGCAGTAGAAATAATTTTAATTGTAGCTATTGTTCTTTTATTAGTAGGAATAATTATAGCAGGGATATCCATATTCTTGAATTATAGTGTAAGAACGTAATTTCTAATAAAAAAAGATTATTCTTTAAGATAAGAATAATCTTTTTTTATTTTGATATCTATCAAATAATTCTATATATCTAGATAATACGATTTATATAACATATATGATATAATTAAATAGGAGGTGATATAATGTATTTATTATATTTTGTAATAAGTTTATTATCTTGTATCATAGGTTCAGTAGGTGGGATCGGTGGAGGGTTTATAATAAAACCATTGGTTTCTATGACAGGAACATTAGGTATTTCAGAGGTAAGTTTTTTATCTGCATGTACAGTTTTAGCAATGGCAATAATGACATTACTTAGAAGTAAAAATTTAGGTGTGAAAATTGAAAAGAGGAAAAGTACAATATTAGCTATAGGTGCTGTTATTGGAGGAATAATAGGAAAAATAATTTTTCAAGAGATTGGAAGAGCTTATGGAAATTTTAAAATAGTAGGTGCTATGCAATCAGCAGTATTAATTTTAGTAATAATTTTGATCTTGATTTTTACTTTAAATAAAAAGAGATTTAAAACTTATGATGTAGGAAATATATACATATGTATAGGTACGGGTATAGTTTTAGGTGCAATAGCAGCATTTATAGGAATTGGTGGTGGACCACTTAATTTAACTATACTATTTATATTATTTTCAATGGAAGGAAAAACTGCTGCATTAAATTCAATTTACATAATATTATTTTCACAGCTTTCAAGTATTCTGTATGCAATATTTACAAAATCTGTGCCTAATATAGATGGGATGGCATTTATATTTATGGTAGTGGGAGGAATATTAGGTGGATTAATTGCACCTAGTATATCTAAAAAAATATCTAATAAAAAAATGGATATTATTTATATAGCAGTATTAATCTTTATAGTATTTATTAGTGGATTCAATTTATTGAAAGTGATAATATAAAAGTCATTTATAAAATGGCTTTTTTTTAATTTGTAGGAAAATATGAAAGAGTGAAGTTAAAAGTTAGATGAAATCTAGTTTTTAGCTTTTATTTTTATATAAAGAAAGTGTAGAAGCAATACTTGATGAATGAAAAACTGTATATTATGCAAAGTATATTCTCTTTAATTAATTATGGAAATATAATGAATTAAAGAAAGGGGATGAGATATGTGATGGTTGTAATGTTAGTTTTAAATTTAATGATATGCTTTGGAGTACCTATAGGATATATAGTGATAACGAGAAAGAAGGGATATAGTTTAAGACCAGTTTTTATTGGAATTATTACTTTTGTAGTTTCACAAATGATTTTAAGAATTCCTATAATAAATTCTTTATTTGGAAAGAGTCTAATGTCTTTTACTAATCCAATTTTATATTTAGCAATACTATCTTTTTCAGCAGGAGTTTTTGAGGAGTGTGGAAGAAGAGTATTTATAGGAACAATGCTAAAAGAAAATAGAATGTTTAGAGATGGAATAAGTTTTGGAATAGGACACGCTGGAATAGAGGCTATTCTTTTTGTTGGATTAAATAGTTTATTTATTTTATTTGGAGTGATTACAGGAAGTTTAGAGATTCCAATGGGGCTTACTAGTTTAAATATATTTTTAGGAACTGTGGAAAGGATTTTTGCAGGAGGTCTTCATATTGCTTTAACTTTACTTATTTTATATGGAATAAATAAAAAGCTTAGATATACTGTACCACTTGCTATAATACTTCATGGAATAGCTAACTTTGGAGCCGTTTTAGCAATGCCAAATGTGTTATTAGCAGAAGGATATTTATTTATAGTTTTTATAATAGCAGTTTTATATATTGTGAAGATTAAAGAAAAATTTAAGGTAAGTAATGAAAGATTAAATATAAAAATTAATTGTTAATGTAAAAATAAACCAATATAATCAATTTATGAGGGGGAAATACAAAATGATTAATATTGGAATTTGTGATGATGATGAATTAATTAGGGAAAGGTTAAAAAAATTTTTAAAGGGAGAAGATAGAGAGTTTAGAATTTTTCAGTTTGAATCAGGAGAAGAGTTAGTAAAATTTAATGAAAGATTGGATATATTATTTTTAGATATTGATATGGGTGGAATAAATGGAATAGAAGCAGGAAAAGAACTTAGGAAAAAAGATAAAGAATTAAAGATAATTTATTTAACAAGTTTTTCAGATTACACTCATCTAGCTTTTAAAGTTCATGCTTTTGGATATTTAACAAAGCCTTTTGAAGAAAAAGATATAATAAGTGAATTAAATGAAGCGTTAGAATATACAAAAATAGTTGGAGAAGAAGAGCTTGAGTTTACAAGTACTAATGGAATAATAAGATTAAAACCAAAGGATATATATTACTTTGAATATTTTAATAGAAAGGTAAATATAGTTACGAAGGAAAAGGAGTATTTAATTAAAGATAAAATAACTAGAATTATAGATGCAATGGAGAAATATAATTTTTACTCTCCACATAAAAGTTTTACTGTAAATCTTTTTCATGTGAAAAATATAAAGGGATATGAAATATGTATGATGAATGATGATGTAATTCCTCTTTCTCAAAAAAAATCACCAGGTTTTAGAGAGAAGTTAAATGATTTTATTAGTGATTTTATGTAGGGGGAAGATATGTTTATATTAAAGATGGAAACAATACTTTTATTAAATATTATTTCTACTATATCATTGGTGGTTATTTACATATTTTTATCTAATTTTAATAGAAAGCTATTTTATAAAAAGCGAGATTACGTAATTGGATATGGGGTATATATTTTGGTAACTACTTTAATTAATATTACTATGCCAACTATAGGTGTAATAGTAAGTTTAGTTGGAATAGTTATTTTAGGAAGTAGTTTATATAATAATGAAAAAATATATATAGTATATTATTTTATATTTGCAGTATTTTTTCTCGTTGGACAACTTGTATTTTCAGAGGGGTTTAAACTTATAAGTATATATTTAAATATAAGCTTACAATCAATAGATATGTTTGTAGTAGTAAATGCAGTGGT
>NZ_JBOGCC010000052.1:0-2857 GCF_051656525.1 Clostridium sp.
TATATGCACCTATGCATTATATAGAAACTAATAACTTAACTCCATCAGTATATGATACTTATTCAAAAGAGCCATCATATAAAACATGTGCAGTTAAAATAGAAACTATAAAGTAGATTGGGGAAAGCTTATGAAAAGAATTAAAATAGATAGAAATAAATGTATTGGTTGTTTAACTTGTACATCAGCTTGTATAGTATCTCATGATACTGAAGAGACTAGAAGTAGAGTAGTTATAGATAGTGAAGGAAAATATGCACCAATATTCTGTAGACATTGTGAAAAGCCAGAATGTGTATTCACTTGTATGACAGGAGCTATGCATAAGGATAAGGAAACAGGATATGTTCAATATGATAAAGAGAGATGTGCTAGTTGTTATATGTGTATAATGGCTTGTCCGTATGGTGTGCTAAAAGCTGATGATAGAACTAAAAAAGAAATTATGAAGTGTGATATGTGTGTTTCATGTGAAGAGAAAACACCTCAATGTGTAGCTAAATGTCCAATGGCAGCAATAACACTTGGGGAGGTAGAAGATTAATGAGATATGTAGTAATAGGAGCATCAGCAGCAGGAATTAGTGGTGCAAAAACTTTAAGAGAATTAGATAAAGATGCAGAAATAGTTTTAATTTCAAAAGATGAATATGTTTATTCAAGATGTATTCTTCACCACTATATTGAAGGTATAAGAAATATAAAGCAATTAGACTTTTCAGAAGATGATTTCATGGAAAAGTATGATATAAACTGGATTAAAGGTGTAGAAGTATTAAAGCTTAATGATAAAGAAAAAACTTTAAGCTTAAGCAATGGTGAAATTTTAAGCTATGATAAAGTATTAATAGCAAGTGGTGCCTCATCATTTATACCACCAGTAGAAAATTTAAGAACTGCAAATCATGTAGTAGGGCTTAGAAACCTAGAAGATGCAGTTGAAATAGTTAATAGAGGGAAAAATGTTAAAAGCGCAGCAGTACTTGGAGCAGGACTTGTAGGAATAGATGCAGTTTCAGGACTTATGCATTATGACTTAGATCTTTCATTAATCGAAATGGGAGATAGAGTTCTTCCACTTCAATTAGACAAATATGCAGCTAGTAAGTATGAAGAAAAGTTTACTGAAGAAGGAGTTAACTTAAAGCTTGGAGTATCAGCACAAAAGCTTAATGTTGATGAGAATAATAATCCTGTAAGCTTAACACTAAGTACAGGAGAAGAAGTTCCTTGTGAATTAGTTGTAGTAGCAACAGGAGTAAGATCAAATGTAGCATTCTTAGAAGAAAGCGATGTAGAGTGTGATAGATTTGGACTTATAATAGACCACGAAGGAAGAACAAATGTTAAAGATGTATTTGGAGCAGGAGATGTAACAGGAAGAAATCCAATATGGCCAACAGCTGTAAAAGAAGGAATAATTGCAGCATCTAACATGCTTGGAATTAAAAAAGAAATGACAGATTTCTTTGGAAGTAAAAATACAATGACATTTGTAGGAATAAATACATTATCTTTAGGTATAGTTAACTTAAATGATGAAAACAAAGATGAATATGAAATAGAAGAAGAAAAAGATGACAATGGATATAGAAAAATAATTCATAAAGATGGAAAAATCTATGGAGCATTGATTCAAGGAGATCTTTCATATGCAGGAGTATTAACACAACTTATAAAAGAACAAATTGATGTATCAAAGGTTAAAAAGCCATTATTCGAAATAGATTATTCAGACTTCTTTAATGTAACAGAAAACTTCGAATATAAATATTAGACTATTGACAGAAATAATATTTATGGATAGGATAAATATATAATTTTGTGATAATAGGTGAAAAAATATGTTTAATGTCGAAGAAGGTTTAGGTTTATTAATTAATGTTAGTGATAAGCTAATGATAAATAGTTTTAATAGAAAAATTAAAAAAGAAGGTATAAATATTACATTTGAGCAATTTACGATTTTAACAATGCTTTGGGATAATGAGAATATTTGTCAGCTTACTTTAGCTAAACTAACAAATAGAGATGAGGCTAGTACATCAAGATTGATAAGTACCTTAATAAAAAATGAATTAATTATAAAAGAAACATCTAGTGTTGATAAGAGAGTAAAAAATATAAAATTAACATCAAAGGGTGAAGAAATTGAAGGCATAGTAAAAAAAGTAATTAAAGAATGCTTCAAGGAAGCTACCTTTGGATTAGAAGAAGAAGAAATAGAAATAGGAATGAAGCTTCTAAATAAGATAAGAGTAAATATGAGCTAAAAATAACCAAGTAACGTGTTTGTTACTTGGTTATTTTATATACTAATTAAATAGTAGTAGATAAAGCTATATTAGCTAATACATCAGCACTCTCTTGGACTTGCTCATCTGATAAAGTATGAGTTGAGTATAGAGCATATGTAGGTAAAAATTTCATTCCTGTAAATGTAGCCATTGCTTGATAAGGTCTAGTTAATTCATCGATATTATAGTGTTGATATCCACCAGCTCTATAAGCAGACTCTTGACCACCAGCAGAGATTACTAGCATGAATTCTTTTCCATTTAACTTATTTCCATTAGGGCCATGAGAAAATCCAAAAGCTAATACATCATCTTGCCATTCTTTTAATAAAGCTGGTGCACTATACCAGTGGAAAGGAAATTGATAAATAATTCTATCATGATTTAATAATAATTCTTGTTCCTCTAAAATATTAAAAGGGCCTTTCTTACGAAGGCTATAAAGATCATGAATAGTAATATTTTCTTCACTATCTAATCTATTTTTCCATATTTTATTGATTTTTGAAGCTTCCATATTTGGATGCGCTATGATAATTAATGTTTTCATTATAAAAACCC
>NZ_JBOGCC010000053.1:0-12606 GCF_051656525.1 Clostridium sp.
TTTTATTTAATTCTAGTTTTTTTATTTCTTTGTTTTTATACTTTTCTAATATTTCATTTAGTGTTTTTACTATTTCTTTTAATTCATTTAGAACTATTTCCTTTTCTTGTTCATTTTCTTTGTATTTTAAAAATATTTCTTAGATTTAAAATTATAGCTAGTAAAAGAACTTTATAATTTATAAATCCAAATCCTACTTGAATTAAATTTATCAAAACTTTAGATACTACAAAGACCATATCAACAAAAACTATAACAATATACATTGAGATAATTTCAGTAAAGAAATACTGTATATTCTTTGAGCCTTCTTGGATTTTCAATCTCTTTTTATTTTTTGAAAGCCTCATTATAATAAAAATACTAAATAAACTAATTACCTCGTATGAATTAAATCCATTCTCTAAAGTTATAGACCTATTTAATCCTAAATATGTTTGGCTAAAAATACTTATTATCAATATTAAGCACATAATATAAAAGCTTTTTTTCTTTAAAATTGTTAATATTTCTTCTTTAAGTAACTGTACTGTAGTGCTTTTCTTTAAATTATCCATATAAGACACTTCCTTGTTCTCTTTTACATTGTAATTTTAATAAGCACTATTTGTTGGCACAATTGCTATGTCTTTATTGCTATTTGCTACAAATTGATTTGTATTTATGTTTAATGCAAATTTTAAATCATCTACTGGTGTTATTTCTGCTGCTACTTTATTTATATCGTATTCTGGTCCTGTTAATCCAAATTTTTCTTTCATTACTTCTGGTGTTACTGTTTTATCTATAATTACTTTTAGTTTACCCTCTATTTCACTTTTATTTTTTTGCTCACTTGGAAATTGATTAATTAAAGCAGTTGCTGCTTGATCCACCATATACTCTTTTATTCCCTCAAATGAAACAAGTTTCTTCATATGTGCTTCTCTTATTTTCCATGCCTCTGCTGCTTCTTTTTCTTTTTGTGCTAATTGCTTCTGTGTTAGCATTTTAGGCTTATTATCACTTGTACTTTGATTTGTTATAGTGCTTTCAGCCCCTCCATTTGCTTGTGATACTTTTTGAGTTGTATTTTGTGCTTGTTTATCTTTCTCACTATTAACTTTTTCTTTTGACGCTGCCTCTATTGCTGTATTTTTCATTTCTGTTTGCTGTTTAGCTTTTTCCTTATCATTTTGGACATTCTTATAAACTACTACGCCCCCAATAACAACTACAACTGCCACTATTATTACTATTATTCCAATTTTCTTCTTTTGCATTTTTCTTCTCCCCTAATTTGATTAAAAATTTAAAAATCCCTATGTTAAATTTTAACATAGGGATTTTTAAATTCTTTAATTCTATTCATTGTTATTATTTTTTTAACATTTCTATCCTTATTTTAGTTTTAATGCCATTAATGCTGCTCCCATACAAGGTTATATTTCTGTTTTTTTATTGTACATTCTATATTGCTTTCTTTTAAATATTTTTCTAAATTTTCTCTCACCTCTTTTTAAAATATAGCTTGTTCTGTTTCTTTATTAAATATATGGATTTTATCTAAGTTAAGCTCAAATCTAATTTCTCCATTTACACATGTATAATTTGTATTTGTTTCTTTTATTATTATTTTTTGATTATCAAACGTTCCATGAATATATATTTCCGAACCTAGATTTTCTGAAACTTCTAATGTTGCTTTTAAGGCTCCTTTATTGTTGCATTTCATATGCTCTGGTCTAATTCCAAGTGTTACTTCTTTTCCTACTAATGCTTTCAATTTTTCTTCTTTTTCTTTACTTACTTCTATATCATTTTTCATTAATTTTATTTTTATTTTTTCTTCTTCTTTTACTATAACTCCATCAACAAAATTCATTTGAGGACTTCCTATAAATCCTGCTACAAATATATTTTTAGGATTATTATATATTTCCTTTGGCGTATCTACTTGTTGTACTATTCCATCTTTCATTACTACTATTCTTGTTCCAAGGGTCATTGCTTCTGTTTGATCATGTGTTACATAAATAAATGTTGTTTCTAATTTCTTTGATAATTTAGCTATTTCTGTTCTCATTTGAACTCTTAGTTTTGCATCAAGATTAGATAAAGGTTCATCCATTAAAAATACTTTTGGATGCCTAACTATTGCTCTACCCATAGCTACTCTTTGTCTTTGTCCTCCTGATAAGGCTTTTGGCTTTCTATCTAGTAATTTATCTAAATCTAATATTTTAGCTGCTTCTTTTACTTTATTATCTATCTCATCTTTACTTATTTTCCTTAATTTAAGACCAAATGCCATATTGTCATAAACACTCATATGTGGATATAGTGCATAATTTTGAAATACCATAGCTATATCTCTATCTTTAGGTGCTATATCATTTACTTTTCTATTATCTATGCATAAATCTCCACCTGATATTTCCTCAAGTCCTGCAATCATTCTAAGTGTTGTCGATTTTCCACACCCTGATGGTCCTACAAATACTATAAATTCCTTATCCTCTATCTCTAAATTAAAATCTTTTACTGCCTCAAATCCATTATCATAAACCTTTTTAATTCCCTTTAATGATAAACTTGCCATATTATTTCCCTCTCTCCCTTTTTTTATTTATCCCTTCTAAATGAAAAGTTATCAATAGACAAAATTTATCTACTCTTAACTATTCACTTAATAAAAATAAGAGACTGAAAACAGCCTCTTATTTAATTTTAATTATTTTATTATTGCTTCTCTTAATTTATCACTTGCTTCAGTTAATGCTTTTTGCCAATCTTCAACTGATTTATCACCTGTCATAATTGAATCAATTGTTCCCATATAAACATCAGTGAAGTTTACACCTTCAACTGGTTTTGTTGCTACAAACGTTCCCATAACTGGCTTTGCACCTCTGTCAAATATACCTAGTAATTCAACTTGTAATTCAGTTAATCCACTTTTAGCAAGGTCAATAGAACCTTTAACAGGTACAACAGCTTTTGCTTTTTCACCTATAATTTTAACTGCTTCATCGCTGTACATATATGCCATGAAGTCTTCTGCAAGTTCTTTGTTTTTAGCTTCTTTTGGAATATACATTTGCTCTAAGAAGTTATATGAGTATGAATCCCCACCTTTTTCAAATGACGGATATGCTGTGAATCCCCATTCAAATCCTTTAGCTCTTGGTGCATCTTCCATTTCACCTGGTAACCAACTTCCATTTGGTATAAATAATGCTTTATTGTCTAAAACTAATTGTTGATTATTTTTAAATCCTTGTGGATTTGCATTTGCAACTACTGTTGGCTCTAAATAACTTTTCATTTTCCCAACTATATCTAAAGCTTGTTTAGCTTCTTTTGAGTTCCAAAAATCTTTTTCATATGCCATTGCTTTATTAAATCCTTCAATACCACCTGAACCTGCTAATAATGATGCCATAACTCCATCAAAATATCCTGATGTTGGATATGCAAATAATGAAATTCCATCTTTCTTAGCTTTATCTCCTAATGCAAACATTTCATCCCAAGTTTCTGGAACTTTATATCCCTTTTCTTCAAATAATTTTTTATTAAAGAATAATCCAGTTGGACTGTAGAAAAGTGGTGCTAAATAAGTTTTTCCATCTGAATATGGATTTGTTGCTGATGTATCTAAGAATCCTGGTAAGATTTTATCTTTAACTTTTACATTTTCTCCAGGTACTGTTTTATCTAAAACCCCTGATAAATCATGAACTGCTTCTTCTTTTATAAATGTTTCTGTTAAGGCATCTTTTCTATTTGTTGCTAAGTATACTAAATCTGGTACATTTCCAGCTTGAATTTGTGGTCTTATAACTTCTTCTAAGTTTTCTTCAACTGTAAGTTCTACTGTTACGCCTTCATTATTTTTTTCAAAATTTGCTTTAAGTTCTTCCCAATATTCTTTTCCATAACCACCTTTAAATGCAGCAATTTTTAAAACTTTTTCTTCTTTTGCTCCTGAATCACCTGATCCTCCTGCATCTCCACCACATGAGATTAATGATAACCCCATTATCATTGCTCCTAATAATCCTACAATCCTTCTTTTTTTCATAAATTCCCCTCCACAATAATTTTTCGCCTTATTTCCTTACCTTTATATTAAATCTTTGTAAACGATTTTTATATAAGTAACTTGTCCTTTTATATCACTATCTTGCTATGTGTATTGTTTATTATAGATATATAATTCACCTACTATTATTGCTATTCCTAAAAACATCATAGAAAGACCTTTATACCCTAATATTCCTCCGCCCTTTATTACTAATATTATTGCAATAAAGAAAAGAGCCAATTTCACTAAATTTTTCAACATCTTATCACCTCAATTAAATTTCTTTCCACTTAATTTCAGTTCCACTCATTTTTATAAGTTCCTTATTTCCATCTCCATCATATACATAAGTTTCTTGCGATTCACTTGAGTTGTTTATTATTGCATATTTATTTTCTTCTAAATAAACTGAAATCTCACAATTTAAATTATCACAGTACCACTTTTTCATTTTTTCTTCCTTATGACTTGCATAATAAAGACTTCTATATAAAATTCTTGCATTTTCTATTGAATAAGGTAATCCTCCTATATATACTCCTCTTCCTTTTCCAAAATCATTTGAACTAAGCACTAAATCTCCATTTTTATTACATATAATTTCTGTAGACTCCTTAGTTGCATATACATTTTTCATTCCCTCACCAAAATCTATTTGATTATTTACATCTTCAGTTATAAAATGTTTTGATACTTCATCTTTAAAATATTTATCTGTACTTAAAGAAAAACCAAGCTCCTTATCTACGCCTAATATATCTGCTAATTGAAAAAATCTACCTCCATGTAATGTAGCTGATGGCTCTCCAACCCCTATAAAACCTCCTCCTTCATAAACCCATTTACGAACTTTAGATAAAATATCAGAATCTTTCCAGTTTGCGCCACCACTAAAAGCAGTTCCTGCATCTCCAATATTTAAAATTACATCTATGTCTTCATCTATTCCCTTTTCTTTAATATCCTCAAAACTTATAAAATCTACATCTACACTCATTCCACTTAAAGCTTCTAAAACACCTGCATAAGTATAAATTTGCTTATACCATAATGCATGTGCAACCATATGTGTTTGCCAGCTTCTAAGTTTTCCCCATGAATTTAAGATAGCAACTTTTAACCCACAGTAAGGCTTTGTATTATTTATATTTTTATAGATAGTTCTAAATTCATCACATACTTGCCCTACATACTCTACAAAGTTTGGAAACTTATATGCAAGTGAAAGATATCCTCCATAACCTATTCTATCTACTGGTTTTCGCATTATTGCTCTTCTTGCAGTTATCCAATTTTCTCTCGCCTCAACAGTTGGATCATTTCCTTCATAAAAAGTATCTGGGAAAAAGTATGGAAGAAATCTTCCTTCAGTATACTTAACTCCTGGTATTTCAGAAATCATTCTAAGAGTTGTTCCATTTCCAACAGAACCAACTACAGAATCTAAACCTATACCTTCAAAATATTTTCCATAAGGTTCTGTTCCAATCCAGTTATCTCCTAAAAACATCATTGCTTCTCTATTATCCTCATGAACTATATCCACAAGTTTTTTCACATTTTCAGCTACAAACTTTTGCTGAAAATCTATAAAATCTAAATAAGCTTTACTTGGTACTCTAAAAGTACTGTTATAATATCCTTTATCTACAATATCTTCTGCTCTTAGTCTGTATCCTTTTTCTTTTTCAAATGCATCTAAAGCTTCTGCACTTACACTTGAACTATATCCAAACCAATCTACAAACTTTTCTTTAGCCTTATCATTAAATACTAATGTGAAATGATAAAAGAAAGTTGTAAATCTAACTACATCAGTATCTGGATGCTCCTTAAGCCAGTTATGCATAGCTTTTAATACATATTCATTAGTCTCTTTCCCTCTTACATCAAAAGGAATATCATGAGGTTTATCACCCCAGTTATTTGTTATATGGTTATACATTTGAGTCGGGTCCCATATACAGTATGCTAAAAATGATACGGTATATTCATGCCATGGAATTGTGTTTTTTATTGTAACTCTTTTTGTATTATTATTATATTCCCACAATTCACTTTTTATAACCTGTTCTGTTGTTCTATCTATAACTTCCCAATATTTTTTTACATCATGAATATGGTCTGGAGTTACCTGCTCTTCAAAGTACCCATCCATTATATTAATCTCTAAAACCTCTTCTGTTGCTAGAACATGTTTTGTCATAAGATAAGTTTGTTGAATCTCTTCTCTATTTTTATTTGCCCACTCATTATCTCCTCTTGCTACAAAATAAGTTGAATATATTTTCTCTGCTATCCCCTTAATTTCTTTAGGTAATTTAAATCCATCACAATCTCTTATTGCATCTGCTCCCCATGCCTCTACAATCTCTATAGTTTCTTTTATAAAATTATCATCAGTTGGTATTGTAACTCTTCCTTTATTTCTCATAAATTTCTCTCCTCACTTATTTTTATTCCTTTATTCCTCCAACACTCATTCCTTCTGTAAGTTTCTTTTGAACTAGCATATAAAGAATTATTGTTGGAACCATTACTATAACAAGCCCTGCATACATTGCTCCATAATCTGTTGCTGTTTTTTGTACCTGCATTAAGTTTACAAGTCCAAGTGGTAATGTTTTTGAGCCATTTGGAAGAAGGGTTAGTGCAATAATGTATTCATTCCAAAATGCTAAAAAGTTAAATAATATTACTGTAATTATGCTTGGCTTTGCCATTGGTATTATTACATGTGTTAATGTTTTTAAATAAGATGCTCCATCCATATATGCAGCCTCTTCATAAGCTTTTGAAATTGATTTTAAGTAAGTTGTTAAAAGATATATTGTAAAAGGTAGTGCTGTTGCTGCATAAATTATGCTTACAACAATTCTACTATCTAAAAATACTGAGATACTTGTTGCAATTTTAAAAATTTCTCTTACTGCCTTTTCACCATCTAAAACCAATAAAAATATTGGAACAACAATATAGTTAACATTTATAAATAATCCTAATGAAAATAATCCATTTAAAAATTTATTTGATTTAAACTCAAACCTTGCAAGTACATAAGCTGCTGGTACTGCAACTACTAGAAGAATCACTAATGAAAGTCCTGTTATTATTAGTGAATTTATAAAATACTCTCCCATATGAGCTTCAGTAAATGCTTTTACAAAGTTCTCAAAATATAACCCTTCTGGAAGTGCCCATGGATTCCCATAAAACTCTGACTTATGCTTAAAAGCTGACATTATAGCCCATCCAATAGGAATTAATATACTAAGTGCAAAGATAGTTAAACAAAAATATATAAAAAATTTATATAGTTTTTCTGCTGATATTTCTTTTAATTTCTTCATATTTTCTACTCCTTTTAGAATTCTATAACATCACGTTTAGTTGCTCTATTTATTACAAATGACAATATAAATGAGAAAATAAATATTGTTACTCCAATTGCCATTCCATATCCATAAGATGAATTTGTATAAGCTTGTCCATACATATAGCTTAATAAAACTTCAGATGAACCATCAGGTCCTCCGCCAGTCATAACTTTTACAAATAAAAAACTTAAATTCATGGTACTTATAATGAAAAATGTGAGTGTTGTTCTTACCACATTCCAAACAAGTGGTAATGTTATTTTAAAAAACTGAGTTATTTTAGATGCTCCCTCTAAATCTGCTGCCTCATAAAGACTTTCAGGAATACTACACATACTAGCCATGTACATAACCATGTAATATCCAATAGCTTGCCATATCATTGCTATTGCAATACACCAAATAACTACCTTTTGATCACCAAGCCACATTCTCTTCAGAGAATCAAGCCCAAGAAATCCTAAAGTTTCATTTATTATTCCCCTTTGTGGATCTAGTATTGCTGCAAATATAGCTGAGATTACAACTACTGATAAAATATTTGGAAGATAAAATACTATTCTAAAGAAATTTTTAAATCTTATATTTTCTCTTGAAAGTATTGCTGCTGCTAAAATAGCTAAAATCATAGTGATAATAGTAACAACTACTAATAGAAGTAGTGTATTTTGAAATGATTTTAAGAATCTTTCATCCTTAATTAATATCTTAAAGTTATCTAATCCAACAAATTGTTTATTATTTGATAATCCACCCCATTTAAACAGAGACATCCAGAAAACATTAATAGTTGGAATGACCATAAACAAAATAAATAAGATAACTGCTGGTAATACAGATGCCCAAACAAAAAATTTTTTTGACATAATCTTGTCTTTCACTAACTTCACCCCTTTTATATAAAACTCAATTTGTTATTATTATACATATATGTAATCTTTTACACAATATGAAAGTTGCGGTTTTTAATAACAATATTGCTATTAAATTTAGCAATATATTTTCTATTTTCTGCTATAATTGTATTAAACAAGAAAATATTGCTATTAAGGGGGGATTTTTTTGAGCAATAAAAGATATGCACTTAAAGAAAATACAATTACAAATATGAATTATGAATTACTATATATATCTAGATCTAAATGTGATAGTGATTGGCACAGCACTTCTCACTTTCATCCTTTTACTGAAATATTTTATATAACAGAGGGTATGGGAAGCTTCCAACTAGATGATGAATGGATTAATGTATCTTCTGGGGATTTAATTTTTATAAATCCAAACTGTCTTCATACTGAAAAATCAACTATTTCTAATAATCCTCTTGAATATATTGTTTTAGGAATAGATAATATCTCTTTAAAAGATTTAAGTTCTAATAATAAAGCATTTGATTCTTTCAAAGAAAATAAATCCTATAATATTTTTCAATATAAAAACGATGAGCATATTATAAATCTTTTAAATGCTCTCATTTCTGAATTAGATGAAAAAAAACCTTATCATGAAATTTCTTGTAAAAGTTTACTTACACTTTTAATGGTCTATATTTTAAGAAGTAGCAAAAATGATTTGAAAATCACAAAAGACTCTAAGCTTTTGAACTTAGAGTGTATGAAAATTAAAAATTATATAGATTCAAATTATCCACAAAATATCACACTAGATTTTCTAGCTGAACTTTCTTACTTAAACAAGTTTCATCTTGTCCACACCTTTACAAAACAAATTGGAACTTCACCTATAAACTATTTAATAAATAAAAGAATTGAAGAAGCTAAAAATCTTTTAGTAACTACAAATCTTTCAATTAGAGATATTTCAAGTGTTGTAGGTTTCTCTAATTCCTCATACTTTAGCTGTACCTTTAAAAAAATTGTAGGTACATCACCAAAACAGTATAAAACTTCTGCACTTATGAGCATTTAAAAGGGAACTCCAAATCTTGGAGTTCCCTTAAACTTTTGTATATTCTTTAATTATCATTTCCTACTTTATTAGCAGCTATTACAAATGGTGTCCAAATTAATACTGCTAATAAAATCAATCCTGCTGAAAGAATTCCTGCCTTAATATCCCCTCCTGTTGTTATAACAGCTGATATTACTGGTGGCATTATCCATCCTGCATCTATATAAATCCTGTCTGCAAACTGCACAACTTCTGTAAAGAAATATGCAATTCCTATACAAATACCAGGTGTAATTACAAATGGTATAAAGTACATTGGATTTAAAACAAGTGGTAATCCAAAGATTACTGGCTCATTAATATTAAATAAACCCGGTGCTATTGCAAGTTTTGCAAGTTCTCTTGATTCTTGTCTTTTTGAGAAGATAAATATAGCTATTAATAAAGCTAATGTTCCTCCTGAACCTCCTGGCATTCCATAAACATCAATAAAGTTTCTTGTTAATGTAAATGAAGCTTCTCCACCAGCTTGAACAGCCTCTAAGTTAGCCATTAAAGGTGGCTTATACATAGTGTTTAATGCTGGTTCTATCATATTTAATCCATGTAATCCAAAGAACCACAAGAATTGAGAAAGTGTTGCTAATGCTATATAAGTTATTGGTGATTGTCCAAGTGCCATTAAAGGTTCTTGAATAGCTTTTTCTATTAATACCTTTAATTCTGTTCCAACTCCTGCATAAGTTATTGCATAAACCATACCTGCAAATCCTACAACTACAACAGCTGGTACAACTGCAGCAAATGCCTTAGATACAGCTGGTGGTACTTGTTCTGGCATCTTAATTGTGAAGCCTTTTTTAGTAAACCATATAAATATCTGTGAACCAATTATAGCAACTAACATTCCTGTAAACATAGCAGTTGAGTTAAAATTACTATAATGAATCATACCCCATGACATACCTTTAATTGCTTCAGTTGCTCCCTCTGGAGTTACAGCAACTTCAGCCACATCTGGCATTATTGTAAAGAATGCTGCTAAACATACTAAAGCAGTAGCTAAGGGATCAACATCATAAGCTCTACCAAGAGAATATGCTATTGTTATAACTAAGAAAATAGTAGTTAAAGCTATAGTTCCCCACCACATATTTGCTGTAAAAGGCACCATATATTTCGTTAAAAATGGTTGAATTGATTCAGCATAAAATTCCATTGTATTAAGTTTTTCACCTAATATAGATGTGTCTTGAAATAAAACATTTTTTAGTAGTGACCCTACAGCCCCAGCCATAGAGATAGCTAATGTTGCAATAAATCCATCCCTAATTGCACATAATTGTTTTTGACGACCTAACCTTTCCGCTACTGGCATTAGAAACTTCTCCAGTCCCGATGCTAACTTGTCCATAATTTTCATTCATAATCCCCCTTTTTTATGTTACTTCTAACAGAGAGACTCTAAAAGAAAATATCTTTTCTTCTGTATAATTATATAATTTCTTCTTTACTTGTTTAGTCTTTTCAATTAATAAAAACGTTAACATTGTTTTTTCTATAATAGCTTTAATAATTTTTTTGATTTTCATTTATCCTCCTCGTGTTAAATGCTACAACTTTATAATAATTATTCACTGTGAAATTCATATGAAATAAAAAAGTTTTTTTGAAAGAATTTTTTATTTCTAAACTACTTTTTGTGATAAAATTAGACTTGATTACTTAGAAAGAAGGTGACCTTTATGAGTCTATACGATACACAATATCTTAATCTAGTAGAAAATATATTAGAAAATGGATATTACGATCAAAATAGAACTGGTGTTGCAACATATAAACTGCCACATCAAATAATGCAATTTAATTTAGAAAAAGAATTTCCTATTCTAACAACTAAATTTGTTGCATTTAAAACAGCTGTAAAAGAACTACTTTGGATATATAAAGACCAATCAAACAGCGTAAAAAAACTACAAGAACAAAACGTTAAGATTTGGAATGAATGGATGATGGAAGATGGAACAATTGGAACATCTTACGGTTGGATAGTAAAGAAATTCAACCAACTAGACGAGCTTATCCACGCATTAAAAACAAATCCTCAAGATAGAAGAATGATGATAAACCTTTGGCAAATTCCATATCTTGAAACAGGTGCCCTGCACCCTTGTTGCTTCCTTACAATGTGGGACGTAACCGATGGAAAACTAAACTGCATGTTAGTACAGCGTTAACTTGAGCGCCCTCATAAAGTAATTTATGTTGAAAACCCTGTTAAAAAGGGAAGTTCCTACTGAATTTGGGCATACTAAATTCAAAGGATAATCCTTTGCTAAATTTATATTAAGAATTGCAGGTGTTTACTATGAACAATATAAACTTAATAGGTGTTTATTTTATTAAAAACACTATTAGTAAATCATACTATGTAGGTCATTCTAAAAATATATATAACAGATTTAAAGCACATAAATCTTATCTTAGAAGAAATATTCATCACTGCATTCCTCTTCAACGTTCTTGGAATAAATATGGTGAATCAGCTTTTGAATTTTCTATCTATAAAATTTGCTCATCTGAAAGTGAAAGCATCTCTATCGAGCAATCTTTTATAGACCAAGATATTAATTTATTTAATACTTCTAAGATAGCAGCTGCTGGTGGTGATTTATTATCAAATCATCCAAATAAAGAAGAAATAATCAATCGAATTAAAAATACCACTATTGCGAATATGACTAAACTTTCAATTGATGATAAAAAAAGAAAATTCGGACACCCAGGGATAAAAAACCCTATGTTTGGAAAAAACCATAGCAATTTTACTAAATTAAAAATTTCTTTGAAAAATAAAGGAAATATACCAGTAAATAAAGGAAAAAAACTAGAGGATTTAGTTGGATTAGAGCATACTAATGAAATAAAATCTAAATTATCATCACTTGCTAAAGATAGAACTGGCCCTAAAAATGCTTTTTATGGAAAAAAGCATACCTCATATTCTAAAAATTTAATTCGTCAAAAAAAACTCGGAACCAAGCCTACTAATATGAGAAAAGTTAATATTGATTCTGATATTTTTGAAAGTGTAACTGAAGCTGCAAGAAAATTAAATGTTTCACCAGCAACTATAATTTATCGCATTCGTTCCACTTCTAAATTATATGAACATTATAGCTACTTAATATAATAAATGCCAAACGACTATCGAAAACATATCTAGTGTATTTAAAAGGACATTAGCAT
>NZ_JBOGCC010000054.1:0-15484 GCF_051656525.1 Clostridium sp.
TGTCTTTCTAAATTATTTAAAAAGATTCATTATAACAAAAAGCTATCTTTAAAATTTAGGAGGAATATATTATGACAGATAAGACAATTGTATGTAAAGATTGCGGACAAGAATTCGTATTCACAGTAGGAGAGCAAGAGTTCTACAAAGAAAAAGGATTCGATAACGATCCAGTTAGATGTAATGACTGTAGAAGAGCAAGAAAGCAACAAAGAAATAACAGATAATTTCAACTGAAATTATTGTGAAAGCAGATTCTTAGAATCTGCTTTTTTTAATATAGTGAAACTATAATACATAATGAGACTTGATTTAGATGAAGCTATATGTAGGCAAGTTAAGGTTGAGTTACATAGGTAGGTGAAAGAAATGATAACAAAGAAAAAGTTAAAAGAAGAAATTATAACATATGACGTAATAAATATTATAGAAGAAGATGGAACTCATGTTGAATATGTTGAAGTAATTCTAGCTGATAGGGTTCTTGATGTATATATGGATACAAGAGAAGTAAATATAGGAATACTTGCAAATAAAATAATTGAAGATAATCTTTATGAAGAGTAAGCTAAAAGCCTCTTCCTCTTAAAAACTAGAGGAGGAGGCTTTAGTTTAAGCTATCTAAAATAAGGTTTGCACCCATTTCATAATCATAGATAGAATCTTTATTATCTAAAGATTTTTTTAGGCTCCAAGTAGCATTCCAAAGTTTAACTATGTAAAGATAGTCAAGAAGCTTAGTCTTTTCATAATTTGTAGGTTTTCTACCTAAATATTCACTTAAAAGAATATTTCTTTCATTAGAATCTAAAAACCAAGATATTGTAGCTAAATCAAAGAAAGGATCATTAAGACCAATAAATTCAAAATCTATAAGGAAAATAGAATTATTTTTAAATAAAATATTAGAAGTGTTTAAATCATTATGACATAGCTTTAAAGTAGAGCTAGCTTGGTATTTTTCAAAGATAAAAGATTTTCTATCTAAATAAGGTGATAAATTATGATTAAATTCATAATTTTGTTTTTTCAGAGATAAAATATTTTTATCTATTTCATAAAAAGGATTGAATATTGGAATATTATGAGTAGTTATATTATGAAATTCATTTAAAGTATTAGCTAAGAGTTTTAAAGTAGAGTTTTCTTTAAAAAAATTAAAGCTAAAATTAGTATCTTTAATATATTTACTAAGTAATAAGCCTGAATCCTTATTGTGATAGATAATAGGTGGAATAAGGTCTGTAGTTGATAGAAATTTTAAAGCAGCATGTTCTACTTTAAAATTATTTTTATTTTCTTTGCTCGGAATTCTAAGAACATAAAAATTTCCAAAGTAATCTAATAAAAAATTTCTGTTATTAAGTCCTCCAAGAGTTTTTACTTTATATTTATCTAAAAATTTCATGAAAATCCTCCATTAAAATAGTTAAGTATATTATAGCATGACTACTATAGAATTAAATTTAAAAAATAGGGGAATTTAAATAGAAAGAAGGTTAATATTGGAGGAAAATTTTATGAAAAAGAAAAAATATATTGTAGCTCTTCTTTTAATTTTAATAGGAGGTTTTTTCTATGAAGGGGCATTTGCAGATGAAATAGATGAAGAGATACTACTACATAGAATAATGAGTACAGAAAAAGTAAAGAAAAGTATGAATAATAGAGGTGAAGAGATAATAGTATTTAAGACTGATGAATATATAAATAAAAAATCAATTATTCCTAAGAAAAAAGCAGAGATATATGGTGGAATGATTCTTTTAGTAGAAGCTAAGATAAGGGATGGTGATGGTGCAAAGGCGTGTCTTAATGGAAAAGAGTATGAGATGGTTTTAGTTGATGAAAAAAAGAGTGAGAATGAGGAAAAGATATCATATTTAAAATATAGAGCTTTTATAAAAATTGAGAAAACAGAAAAAGTAAAGTCATTAGGGCGTGTAAGTGTGGAGCTAGAAAAGAGAGGAGAAACTATTTATGGAGGAGAAGTGATAGTTAAGCCTTATAAGGAAGTAAATTATGATATTTTAATAGATGAATGTTCAAGTAAAATATATGATGGAAATGATACTTCATATATACCTTTAATAAATAGAGGAGCTTTTCCAATGGATACATTACTTGAAGTAAAAGGAGAAATAAGAGTAGATGATAAGGAATATTATATTTTAAAAAGTCTAGATAGAATAAAAAAAGAAGAGTGCATGGAAGTAAAGAGAGTTTTAAATATAACAGAAGATAAAAATGAGATAAGGGATATATGGCTTGAAGAAGATGAGAGATTTACTACTCTAAAAATAAAAGAAGATTACAAAGGAGAATTTAATTTATCTTTCTTAGGAAGCTTTTTTAAAGATTATAAAAATAAAAATTTTAAAGTAATAGTAGGGAAAAGTGATAATGCAAAAATAAGATTTATTGATGGTAGTTTAAAAGGATTTAAAAAAATTAAGGGGGAAGAGAATTCTTTAATAGAAATTATAAAAAAAGAGAAAGAAACATTAAATATAAAGTTTAAGGATACATATTATGGGTGCAGTAGCTTTTATGATAAAGATGGAATATTAAATATAAGGTTTAAGAAAAAAATTAAAAATCTTAAGGAAGCAAAAATAATTATTGACCCAGGGCATGGAATGACTAATAAGGGAATATTTGATCCAGGAGCTTTGGGGTTTTATGGGATAACAGAACATAAAATGAATGTAAACATAGCTAAAATTTTAGAGGCAAAGCTTAAAAATAGTGGAGCAGAAGTAATAAGACTTAGAACATCTGAGAAAATATATAATTTGAAGGATAGACAAAAGAGAGTATATATTGAAGATGCAGATATGTTTATTTCTCTTCATCATAATTCAGGTGGAAAGGATATGATTCAAACAGAAACATATTATAACTCAGAGTTTTCAAAAGATTTAGCAAAAAATATAAATAATGAAATAGTAAAAACATACAAAGAAGATATATTTAAAAAAAATAATGAATCATATAATGGGGGAGGTAAATGGGATTATTATACAGTACTATTAGATGGATATGTTCCATCAGTATTAGTTGAAGTTGGATATATAAATAATTTAGAGAGTTTCAATAAAATAGCTAAAGAGGAAAATGTATGGGTACTTGGAAATAGTATTTATAAGGGGATAAAAAAATATATATTAGAAAAATAGAAGAGAAGTTATCATAAAAGGCTATCTTATGAGAATATATTAAATTTGGAAGAGTATTTTTATTGGAGGAATATAAGTGGATAAGATAGTATGTAGAATTTATGATTTTGATATAGATAGAACTTATGATGGGATAATATTGGATAGTAGAGTATATCTTTTAAATAAAGATGGTGAGCCTGAAGGGGTAAAGAAAATTATAGGAAGTTTTAAAGAGAAGAGATTAGGATGTTTTTATATAGATGAAGAAGATTTTGATGATATAGGAGATAATAAAGAAAATTATAAGTGGGGATATTTTTATGGGGGAGATGGACGAATAACAGTATTACCTATTTATGATGAGGCATATCCATTTGAAGATGGATTAGCTTCTATAAAAATTGATGGGAAATATGGATTTATAGATTATGTAGGAAGAGAAGTTATAGAACCAATATATGAATATACAGATATTTGTTTTAGAGGTGGTAGGTGTCCTGCAAAAAAGAATGGGAAATTTGGATATATAGATAAGGAGGGAAATTCTAAAATACTATTTAAATATGACTTTTGTAGTGAGTTTTTAGTGAATAATATTATAGAAGGAAAAGGAATATTTTATGCTATAGTAGAAGAGGAAGGGAAGTATGGAATTATTGATATATATGGACAGTATATAGTAGAGGCAATATATGAAGACATAAAGCTGACATTCTTTGAAGATATATTAGTAGGTAAATTAGATAATAAATATGGAATTTTTAAAGTAGTTTATGATAAAGATGGAAAAAGACAGTATATAAAATATGTAGCAGAACATTTATTTACAGAATTTGGAGGTATAATAGGAAGCAGACAAATAGAAGATGAACATTATTTTTATACAATGAAGATAGATGATATTAAGTGTATTATAAATAAAAAGTTAGAAATATATTTTGGGGAGGAAGGGAAAGAATATATTGCCTATAAAGGAAAAAAGATATTGGTAGATAATTACTCTTTTAGTAAATATAATAGGTTGAGGTATAGAGATTTTAAAGGGAGAAGTTAATATTTATAAAAAATTCACAAAAAATTTATCATTTAGTTAAAAAATAAAAGGTTTTTTGATGAAAATTACAAAAATATTACGTTATAATAAATACTGTAAGAATAGAAAGTAAGAAAAAAAGAAAGTTTCTTAAAAGAAACAGGAGGACTATTTAATGGAAAAACCAAATATTTTTAGATACTCAAGAGGATCAGAACTAAATACAGCAGCAATAGGGTGGATGATAGACAATGCAGTTTATGATACAGATATAGCAGAAATTGGTACTAAAATTTTAAAGAAAATGCTAAAAGAAGATTTAAAAGAGATAAAAAAGCTGAAATCTATGAGTATGTATAAAAATATTTCCGTAATAGTAGAAGTTAATGATGATTTATTATTAGCAATTGAAGATATAACATTTGCTAAAAATAGAAGCAGTATGCTTAGAAAAAAAAGAGAAGTACTACTAAATGATGAAAGATACAAAGATAGAAAAAAAATATTTGCATATATTAACGTAGGAAATAAAAATAAGTTAAGTCAGATAAATGAAAAAGACTGTATAAGAATACGTAGAAAAGATATATTAGAATGTTTAGAGGGATACGAAGATAGAGGGTTATGTCTCGTAGACCAATATCTATATTATTTAAATGAAATAGAAGATACAACAAATAGACATAGAAGAGAAAATGATTTTATAAATTGGCATAGATTAACTTGGGAAGGCTATTTTAGTGAAATAAAAAAAGTAGATGAAACAGCAGAATGGGTTTATACTACGAGTCAAAAAGGTGATTCAATAGATCTCGATTTTAATAAAGTAGTAATGAAGTACCCATTAGATGATGTAGAATATTCTATTTACCTGACAGTAGGAATAGAATTACCGTGTAGGTATAACTATCATCATAATAATCATAAACCATACATATTATTTAAAGTAGAAGTAACTGAAAATATATATAAAACAGAGGTTAGAAACTACGTGTGGAATAGAATAAGGGAAATTAAAAAGAAATATGAAAGTAGAAATTTTTTAATTGAAAAGACAAGTCATGCTATAGGAACACATATGACAGTAGGAAAAATAGAGAACATATCGGACAAGAAGGCTCTAGAAAAAGCATTAGATAATTTAAAATTTATTTTTAATGAATTACAAAATAAATAAGCTGAACAAAAAATCCTTAATTACTAAAATTAGGGATTTTTATATTGCATACAATTTGATATCAACAGTATCTTTAATTATATTTTTAAAAGAATTGAAAAGTGAATTTGGAATTGAAGATTTCAAAGTAACTATATCTTTAAACTCAGTATTTAAAATATTAATATGATTTTCTGACAGTAATTTTTTAACAAAAGAAAGAGAACTATATGAAGTTTCAAATAAAGCTAAAGTAGTATCTTCTTCTAAAGATTTTTCAAATTCTTCTCTGTAATTTGCACGACAAACACTTTCATCTTTAGATGGTAATATATAAAAACGTAATTTATTACTTCTAGGAAATTCTTTTTTCTCTATAGATTTAAGAAGTTTTTTTAATTCATTTTTAGATAAGTCGAAATAAGTTTCTTTAAAAAAACCATCTTCATATAAATTGTAAGAATTTGTTAATTTTTCAATTATAACTTTTCTATTTTTTTTATAAGAACGGATATCTAAACAATTATCAGGTTCTAATTCATCTAATCTTTTTAATGTATCAAAAGTAAAATTATCAATTGTAACCATAAATATCACACCTTTCTATATATTTATTATAACATAAATCATATTAAAATTCAATTTTAATAGACTTAAACCTATTTGTAAAATGAAAATATAATATTAACAAAAGAAGTCTTTGAAATAAAGAGATTAAGTGATAAGATTTTAAGTATAGACAACTAATGAAAAAAAGAGGAGGACAAAGAATGTTTTGTTTAGAATGTGGAAAAGAATTAAATGAAAATGAAAAGATTTGCCCAAATTGTAAAGGAAATAATATAGAGGCATTAAGTATTTATGAAAAAGCTTTAACAAGTGGGGTTATGATTTCAAAAAATGATACTAAAATAAAAGAAAATAAAATAATGATAGAGTTTGAAAACACATATATAGAACTTAATAAAAATGCTGATAAGACAGTTTTGTTTGATGCAATTAAAAAATTAGGTGAAAAATATAGTGAAGATTTTATGGAAGGTTTTAATAAGGAGTTTAAAGATTTTTATAAAATGCTTGAATATTTAAATAAAGATATTTTAGCAAAATATTTTTTTATAAGTGATACAATAAAAGAAAAAGGAGATGCTTTTGGATATAAAGATTTTTCTAAAAAATTTGAAGAAAAAATGAATACTACAGAATTTAAAATATATCCTATTTTAAATTATTTGAAGGTAGTATATGAGGATGGAACTAAAAAGATAGAAGAAAAAGAAGAAGAGAGAAGTCTTAGAAAAGAAAATCGAACTAAATATTATGCAGATGAAAATGGATCATTAACAGAAAAAGTATCTGTTGAGGCTAAAAATAAAACAATGGGAGTTTTACATTCTCTTTTAAATAGTGCAATGAACACTAAAACGAATATAGAAGTAAAAAAAGATTTTAGAAAAATATATGAAGATAAGGATAGAAGAAATAAAATAAAATTAGCAATAAAAGAAGATGTAGAAATGATGACTACGATTGCTTTAGATATATTAAACAATGTTTATAATGCAGATATTTTAGAAAGCATTTATTCAGAGGAAGATAAAACTAAAGCAATAAATTATTATATAAATCTTGGGAATATGGAAACTGATGAAGAAAAAATAGAGTGCATTAAAAACTCAATTCAAAGTTTTGGAGAGTTTGAAGGTATATATATAGATGCAATGGCTTTATATCCAAAAGGATTAAAAGGTTTGAGCAACATATGTAAATTTTTCTATTTAGATGAAGAATCATTAAAAGTTTTAGCTGAAAAAAGAAGAGATGAAATAAAAAAATTAAATAGTATCTATGGAAATAAGGGGATGTATATTGCAAAATATTTAGCTAGAAACACTATATTTAAAGCTTATGAATATAAATTTAGTAAAGATTTTAATGAAAGTTTCAATAAAGTATGTAAGGGATTAGGAGAAGAATATATCTATTTAAATGATAAAAGAATAAAGGATAAAAATTATAATGTAGGAATACTAGCATTAGAAAATTATGCATTTATAGAAGAGGGTGAAGTTCCTCTTGTACTGTATAATTATGAAACTAACTATAAGAGAAGTTTAGGTGTAGTTATAACAGATAGAAATATCTATTATAAAAATAATGAAAATGTGCCTAAGAAGAGAATTGTTAGTGGATTAAAGCTAGAATCG
Source organism: Clostridium sp. (assembly GCF_051656525.1). Taxonomy (GTDB): domain Bacteria; phylum Bacillota; class Clostridia; order Clostridiales; family Clostridiaceae; genus Clostridium. Next base: position 7,558 of record NZ_JBOGCC010000054.1, read on the forward strand.
TTAGCATACAATACTGAAACTAGGAAGATTTTTGTAGAAAATGAAAGTACAGATATGTTTATAGAAGATGAAAGAATAGCTAGAAATGTAATTGATGCTTTAAGTTATTTTATAGTGCTATTAAATTATAAGAGTGAGATAAATAAAAAGTATATTTTTACAGATGAAGTAAAAATAAGAGAAGATTTCTTTAATAACTTTGTAGAGTTAAAAGGATATAAAGATGAAGAGAAGGATTTAATAGAAAAAAGACTAAAAAGGAATTATCTTTATCATAAAGTAAAATGTAATTTCACAGGAGATTTAATTCAAGATATAAATGCTGTATGGAGAGAGAAAGAATATAAAAAAATATGGGATTTAAATTTCTATAAAAATGAAAAAGAAAGAGATAAATTAAAAGAGAAATTAGAAAAGGTTAAGAAAAATTTTGTAGTAAATGAAAATGATATAGATTTAGTATTATATGATGATAGTATTTTAGGAATAGAAAAAGATTGTATTTTAATAACTAATTCTAATGTATATAGTAAAGAAGGTATCTTAGGAAATACTATAACTATGAGCTTAGATAAAACTACTGATTTCATAATGAAGGAGGATAAGATAGTATTTTCTAATGGTGGAATTTTAAGTTTTGAAAGTCTACAAGAGGGTGAAAAAGTAGAAATAAAGAGATGTTTAGAAATAATATTAATCCTTATAATTTTAAGAAAAATGAGAGAATAGGAAAGTATTAAAAGTCTATAGAATTTGATATAATAATATTAAGTTACTCTATAGATGGGGGATTATAAATGACACAAAAGATAAATGAAGAAATAAGATATGATACAGTAGAATATGATTATGGATATGATGGCGGATTTAAAATATACAAAAGAACTATGTATAGAAAAAGGATAAAGCAAGAAAGTTTAACTTTTAAAGTTCATACTTCAAGAGAAGGAAAAAAACTTACATATACATATTCAGATGGAGAGCTTGAATATTTAAATAGATATGAAAAAGATTTTTTTAATGAATTTGATATTAAGGATTTTAAAAGTTTTAGACGGAATCTTGAAATTATATGTGATAGGGAGAGAATATTTCCAAACTATGGGGATCTTATGGATGAGTTTGTAAATGAAACAAATTTAAAAAGTAAGTTTAAGTTTTTTAATTATCTTTTTACATCAAAGTTATTTGAAATTATAGTATCAGAAGGCTTTGGATATTTAATAGATCAAAACACTATTTTAACGCTACAAACAATTGAAACTACATTGTGTAAGGATGAAGATGCAGATACCTTAGAAAAGGCGTGGGGAATTGATAAAAGTGCATTAAAGCTTCTTAAGGAAAATAAAATAAAGCTTGATAAAATATTAAATACAAAAAGCTTTTTAGAAAAGAGAGGATTCTATGCATTTGAGCGTTTATTTCTTCAAGCAGAAATAAATATTGGATATATTAAGCTTATAGAAGAATTTTTAAATTCTGAATATGAGCCATATGAACTTGCAAGCTATGTAGAAAGAATAAATAAAAATGAGAATATAGAGAAAGATACTATAATTTTATTTATTGCAGATATAAAAAAAATAAGTGAACTTTTAAGAATGAAGTTTAATCCTTATATGGATGGGTTACGTTGGTATCATGATAAAATGATAGAAATGTATAGAATTAAAAAAAGAGAAGAAAATGAAAAAATTTTAGAAGAAAGTTCAAGACATTTAAAAGTGAAGCAAGTTGAATATAAGTATAATTGTAAAATATTGAAAACATTAAGTGAAGAAAAATTTTTTGATGAAGAAGATTGGATTTTAGGATATGTAGAAAAAATGAAGAAAGAAAAAATAAGTATTTTACATATAGTCAATAGAAAGAATGAAAAAGATGTAGCGTTAATGGTTTTAAAAGAAATGAAAATTATAGATTTTAAATTATTTACTAGTATAAGAAAGAGAAAAGAAATAGGGAAATATGTAGCTGATTTATCAAAACGTAATAATTGGCAAGCTAAAGAAGTATTGGAAAAAATACTTGAAACTTAAAGAGGAGAAGAGATAAGAATAAGTCTTATCTCTTTTTGTGCTAAAATATAACAGAAAAAGATAAAATATTCATAAATATTTAAAGAAAGGAGAAAATGGTATTATAAAGAAGATGAGATTTTTAGTGACTTTTAAATTTAAATTAAAGGAGGTAATCATAAAGTTTTTGGATATAGTAGATGGAATCATAGTGAATTTAAAGGAAGTATAAAAAATTGGTACAAGAGGTATGGTACATATATAAAAGAAGAAAAAGAAAAGTTATAAAATGCTCATTAGATTGTAATTAAGAGTATTTAAGTATAATATAAATTTAATAGGAGCGTGATTGTAAATTATGATGGATAGAAATTTAATATTAAAATTAGTTGATAAGAAAAATAGTGTTATTTTAGAAGACAGTATTTTTTATATTATAAATATATTAGATGTAATTAGAGGGAAACTTGTAAAGAAGGAAGAGATAGAAGAAGAGGCATTAGATATAGGTATTAAGAAAATAAAAGAGATAAAAGGATTACTAGAAGATGTATTAGAAGGCTTAAAAAACACTAAAGTACAAGGGTATACAAATAGTAAAATATATTTAGAAAAATACTTAAAGTCAATGATAATTACAATAGATAAGCTTGTAAATAATGATGAAAAGCTAAAAAGAGAAGAATTAGTTTTATATATTAATACACTGATTGATTTAGCACTTAAATATTAGAGATAGTGTATAATTTATTTGAGAAATACAAAGGTAATGTATTAAAATTAAAGTTTAAAATTAGTAGAAAAGAGTTTAGAAGTAAGAGGTTAGAGCTAAGAGTAAGAGTAAAGTTATAGGTTTTGATAGGAATGAGGGAGATTAGAGGAGTTTTTTTTAAAAAGTTTAGATTTTCTTGGCATGGGTATTGCTTATGAATTAATTTGAAGTTATTTAATTGTGTAATTGGAGGATTAGTTTTATGAGATATAGAGTTGAGAAGGATTCAATAGGTTTTAAGAAAGTTCCTGCTGAGGCTTATTATGGGGTACAAAGTTTAAGAGGACATGAGAATTTTAGAATAAGTGGGTTAAATTTAGAGGAAAGCTTTATAAAGTCTTTAGCATTAGTTAAGAAAGCATGTTCAATGACAAATTACAAGGTTGGACAATTAGATAAAATAAAAAATAATGCTATTGTATATGCATGTGATAAGGTTATTGATGGTGATTTTTTTGAAGAATTTATACTAGATCCTATTCAAGGTGGAGCAGGAACTTCTATGAATATGAATATGAATGAGGTTTTAGCTAATATTGCAAATGAAAAGCTAGGATATAAAAAGGGAGAAGGATATCCAGTTCATCCAAATGACCATGTTAATATGGGGCAATCTACGAATGACGTTATACCTTCAGCAGGATTAATCACGTGTCATCTTTTATTAAAATCAGGAATAGTAGAATTAGAAGGGTTTAGAGATGCACTTTTAGAAAAAGGTGAGGAATTTAAAGATGTAGTAAAAATGGGTAGAACAGAAATGCAAGATGCAATACCTATGAGTCTTGGTTCAGAATTTATAGCCTTCTCAAGTGTAGTAAATAGAGATATAGAGAGATTAAAGAAATGTTTAGATGAACTTTTAGTTTTAAACTTAGGTGGAACAGCAATAGGAACAGGAATGAATGCAAATGAAGAATATATAAAAAATGTATGTAATGAATTAAAGAATCTAACTAATTTAAATGTTAGACAAGCAGAAAACTTAATTGATAGCACTCAAAATTTAGATTTAATAGCAAAAGTGTCTTCAGATTTAAAGGTGTGTGCATTAAACTTAAGTAAAATTGCTGGAGACTTAATTCTTATGTCATCAGGACCTAGAACAGGCTTTGGAGAGATTACACTTCCAAGTAAACAAAATGGGTCTTCAATAATGCCAGGAAAAGTGAATCCTGTTATGCCAGAGATGTTAAAGCAAATAGCATTTCAAATAATGGGAAATGATACAACTGTTTCTTTTGCAGTTCAATCAGGACAATTAGAGTTAAATGCATTTTATCCAATAATATTTGTAAATGTATTTCAATCAATAAATATTCTTAAAAATGGAGTTAATGCAATAACTGAAAATTGTATTAAAGGAATAGTTGCAAATGAAGAGAGATGTAAAAGTTTAGTAGAAAATAGTATTGGAATAATTACAGCTTTTGCACCTTCTTTAGGATATGAAAAAGCAGCATATATAGCTAAAAAAGCTTTAAACGAAGATAAATCAATTTTAGAAGTAATAAAAAATGAAGTGGATTTAAAAGAAAATGAAATTAAGGAGACTTTAGACATAGAAAAAATGGTAAGAAGAATAAGTTAAGAGAAAAGATATTGTTTTAAATTAATAAACCCAAGTAGAGAGTTTCATTCTACTTGGGTTTTTGACTTTATGTTAAATTAGAATTGTAGATATAAATTGTAATAAGTAATATTGTTATAAACTCAGAAGAAGAAAAGTAAAGATTTAATGAATCTTCAATAATGCTTACATATTCCTCAGCTAAGGCAAACTCAGTAGGAAAACTTCTTCTAAATTTATCTTTAACTTTAAAATCATCAGAAGAGAGAAATCCCATTCTGTCATAGATAAGATCTAAATGAATGTTAAAAAGATTTTCGAGTGTTACTTCTCTAAAAAAACGTTCAAAGTTTTTATCAAAGGAAGTTAGTTTAGCATTTATGTCATCAAAAAGTGAATAAGAAAAGTTAAAGTCATAATCTAAAGTACAATTACTTAAAACAGTAAAGTAGGAAAGAAGAGCTTCAATTAATGGCTCAGGACTTAGATTTTTAGTGGAAGCTAAAATATCAACACGGTTTATTAAAGTTTTATAGGCCTTAAATATATCTTCAGTTTTATGCTTAAAATAATGGCTAGTGATTTGAGTGTCTTCATTATAAATATAGTATCTATTTGTAGCTACAAGATTTTCTAAAAGAATTTTTTCACGAACTAAAGAACGTGATAAATTTTTTCTCATATCTTTAGTTAAATCAGGACTATTTATTTTTATAAGTTTTTTGCTTTTTATAATGTAGTCAGTATAAGCATTAGCAACAGAAAGTTTAATATCATTTTTAAGTTGTCCAACATTAAAAGGACAATCATAAGAAAGAAAACAAAGCATAGCATTATAAGAAACAGAAACAGGCATATTTAAAATCATACTTTCTTCTTTAAGAAAAGTTTCTATTAAAGTAAGCCTTTCTTCAAGTGGTCTTTCTGTTAAAGGTGGCATTTGAATCTTTACAGAGATTCTTCTAAGAAAAGTACTAAGTAAAGTTTTATTAATATCTTCATTAGTAGCACAAATAATTCTTACATTAGATTTAGAAGTTTTAGAAACTTCTCCAAATTTTCTAAAGGTTCCAGTGTCCATAAAAATAAAAAGCATTTCTTGTCCTTCACTAGGAAGATTATGTATCTCATCTAAAAAAAGAATACCATTATTAGCTTTTTCAATAAGGCCTATTCTATCTTCAGTGGCTCCAGTAAATGTTCCCTTTTTAACGCCAAAAAGATGAGAACTTAAAAGCTGTGGGTTATTTCTAAAATCAGAGCAGTTAAAATGATAAAAAGGCATATCTTCGTGAAAAACAGATTTAGCATAATCATGCATAAGTTTTGCAAGCATAGATTTTCCAGAACCAGTTTCACCTATAATGATAGAATTCATACCAGATGGTGGATAAAGGATAGCAGTTTTAGCAAGTTTACAAGAGTCAGTTAATGAAGGAAATAAGAATGTAAGATTATCTAAAGGAGATTTTTGGTTAAAATCAAGGTCATTTGGATCCTTTAGAAAATATTTTACAGGTCTTGAAGAGTTCTTAAAAAGTAAGCCATCTTTTACTAAGGTATTTAAATCCTTACTAATATTAGCTCTTTCAATATTAAGTTTTTTAGAAATAGATAAAGTAGTTACACCATCACCTAAATCAAGTTCTTTAACAGTTTTATAAACCGAATGGATTCTTTTCATAATATTCTCACCCCAGAAATTCTCATAATAAAATTCTATTTAAATAAGAGTATAAAAAAATATATATTAGTGTATTACAAACATATAAAAAATACTTCTTATGTATTATTTTAGAATACAGTAAAATTAAAATCAAGCAATAAATGGCAAAAAAACCTTTAAATACATAGTGAGATAAATTGGCATAGTAATTGCTGTTAATATGAGCATAAATAAAAGGAAAAGGGGATTGAGAGTTATGAAGAAAATATTTTTATTCTGTGATGCAGGAATGTCTACAAGTCTTTTAGTATCAAAAATGTTGGAGGTAGTTAAAAAGCATAATTTAAATATTCATATTGAAGCAAATCCATGCTTAAAAGCACAAAGTATGATAAATGAGCAAAAACCAGATTGTGTTTTATTAGGACCACAAGTAAGATTTATGCTTGGAAAAATGGAAACTTACTGTAAACCTTTAAATATACCAATAGAAGCTATAGATTCAGTTCATTATGGAGCAATGGATGGAGAAAAAGTTTTGAAAACAGCAATAAAGATGATAAAAAAAGCACAAGGATAAAAAGGAGATTTAACTATGAATTCAGTAATGAAAAAATTTGAAAATATACTTATGCCAATGGCTGAAATCATTGGAAGAAATAAATACTTAATAGCAATAAGAGATGGATTTTTAATTTCAACACCACTTTTAATAATAGGTTCAATATTCTTACTTATTGCAAACTTTCCAATACCGGGATGGGATGAAATGGTGGCAAAGGTTTTAGGAGAAGGCTGGGCAGCTAAGTTTACAACACCAGTTGCAGCAACTTTTGATATAATGGCGATTCTAGCAATTGTAGGTATAGCATATAGCTTAGCAAGACAATTAGAGGTTGATCCAATTCAAGCTTCAGCAACAGCTTTAGTATCATTTTTTATAGTTACTCCATATAAGATAAACTATGTACCAAAAGGGGAAGAAGTATCTTATATAGTTAAAGGAATTCCTTTAGATTGGGTGGGTTCAAAAGGATTATTTTTAGGAATGATTGTAGCACTTACATCAGTAGTAATTTTTGCAAAGATTCTTAAAAAAGGATGGGTTATAAAGCTTCCAGCAGGAGTTCCACCAACAGTTGCAAAATCTTTTGAAGCATTAATACCAGCAGGAGTTGTAATAGTAGTATTCTTCCTTGTTAATTACTTATTTGCATATACAGCATATGAAACAGTTCATAATTTTGTATTTAAGATGTTACAGGTTCCATTATTAAAGCTTGGAAATACACTTCCAGCTATGGTTATTGCATACCTTTTTTTACATGGATTCTGGTTCTTTGGAATTAATGGATCAAGTGTAGTTGGAGCAGTATTTAATCCAGTATTAAAAGCATTATCAGTAGAAAATTTAGATGCATTCCAAGCAGGACAAGAGATACCAAATATAATTACAGGACAATTCCAAGATATGTTTGCAACATTTGGAGGTGCAGGTAGTACATTATCACTTCTTATAGCAATAATTCTTGTTTGTAAAAGTCAAAGGGTTACTAAGATGGGGAAATTATCATTACTTCCAGGAGTATTTGGGATAAATGAGCCAATTATCTTTGGACTTCCAATAATGTTAAATCCAATAATGTTAGTACCATTTATGGTTATTCCAACAATTAATATAGTTATTTCTTATTTTGCAATGTTAAGTGGTCTTGTACCATATACAAATGGAGTGCAGATTCCATGGACAACACCACCAGTTATTTCAGGTTTCTTAGTATCAGGGTGGCAAGGTTCAGTTCTTCAAATATTATTAATGGCACTTGGAGTAATATTATATATTCCATTTATTAAAGCAATAGATAATCAATATTTAAAAGAAGAGGAACTTGCAGCAG
>NZ_JBOGCC010000055.1:0-35331 GCF_051656525.1 Clostridium sp.
TGTTGAATCAACTTCAGCTTCTAATTTTTCTACGAATAATACGTCGCCCTCTTGAACTCTGTATTGCTTCCCACCTGTTTTTACTACTGCGTACATTAAAACACCTCCTCATAACGGTCTCGCCACTGTGGGTACAAAGTAAACTTTGTTTAATAAAAACCCATTCGCGTGCGGTTTACTAAATCATATTATCATAAACTACATTTTTTGTAAAGAATAATCTTAATATTTTTCTACACCTTTTATTAGATAATTTTTTAGGTTTTCCCTCTGGTTTAAGAAGATTATAGGTTCTATTTTATAGCCATCTATTCCATCAACATAATTTAAATATATTTCTTTATCTAAACTATCTATATTTTTTAAAAATGTTACTATATCACCTTGCACTCTTTCTTTATAGCTTGAATCAAGTTCAATGTAAAAGCTTTTTATTGTATTTTCTTCTAATGATTTTAAAATTTCATTTTTTATAAGCTGTTCTACATAAGTAAGTCTTAAAACATTTCCTGTTCCCTTACATAAAGTACATTTTTCTTCTATGCTATCATAAATACTTTTCCCTCTTCTTTTTCTTGAAATTTGAATTAAATCAAGTTCTGTGAAAGGGAATATTTTAGAATTTCCACCATCTTTGCTTAATGCTTTTTTAAGTTCTTTCATAACCTTAACTCTATCATTTTTATCTCTTAAATCTATGAAATCTATAACAATTATTCCACTTAAATTTCTAAGCATTATTTGTTTTCCTATTTCTCTAGCAGCTTCTATGTTAGTAGTTAAAACTGTTTTTTGAAGATTTCTCTCTTTTGTATTTTTACCACTATTTATATCTATAACATACATAGCTTCTGTTTTTTCTATAACTATATTCCCTCCACAAGGAAGACTTATTTTATTGTGTCTTAACTTAAGTATTTCTTTTTCAATATCCAAATAATCAAAAAGTGTTCTAAGCCCATCATATTTTTCTATAATTATATTTTCTTCATCTAAGAACTTTTTTATAAACTCTTCATCTTCTTCATTATCAACGTATATTTTTAAATCTTCTTTTGTAATATTATCTATAATAACTTTACTTAAAGCAGCTTTTTTACCAAATACTCTTTCACATAAATTACTATAATTAAGTTTCTTTAAAAGTTTTTCATAAATACCTTTTAACCTTTTAGCTTCTGCTTTTAAAACATCCACTGCTACATTAGCACCCTCTGTTCTTATTGTTAAGTTCACACCTTCTATAGGTTCAAGTTCTGCTAAGATTAATTTTTTCTTTATTTCATCATTTATTCTTTTAGAAAATTCTATTTTTCCGTCTCCCTTTGAAAGAACAATATATTTTCCTGGAATGCTAACTTTATGTGTTACCTTAGCCCCCTTATCTCCTAGCGGCTCTTTTAAAACTTCTACTAAAAGTTCATCACCTTTTTTTATATTTAGCTTTTTAAGGTCATCACTATAATACATATAGCCTTCTTTTAGAAGCCCCATATCTAAAAAGATTGAGTTTATTGCAGGCACGATATTTTTAACTCTTGCTTTGTAAATTTCTGATGTTACTGGCTCATCATTTTTTTCTTCTATAAAGCATTCTTCTAAAATACCATTCTCACGAACAGCCACTCTTAAAAGATTCTCGCTTCTTTCAATACATACTTCTCTCATTTAATCCACTTCCTATACACATTCATATAACGGTACTAATATTTCTTCCTTTAGACAATACATCTCTTCTCTTTTTATTTCTACAAATTCATCTTCTAAAACATTTGTAGTCTCTCTTTTTATTAATTCAACAAAAAGGTCTGCTGATAAATGCTCTCGGCTTCCTGCACTAATTAAAATATTGAAAACACCAACATTTTCCTTCTCCCAATATTTCATTTCTTTCACCATAGGCTTTATATCAACTTCTTTTTCTGATCTTTTTGATCTTTTAACTATATTCCACTCGCTCTTTTCTTCTAAAGCTTTCATGTCAGAATTAAAGTTTTTCATATCTGAATATTTTATCTTTATTATATATCTAGCTCCGTCTATTAAAGCCATAGCTTGAGGAACTTTTTTCTCATTTTGCTTCGGTGCTGGAATAAATGTAGCTTTACTGAATCTAACACCTCTTGCTGATGCTTCATTTAATTTTTCTACGATTTCTTCTAAATCTACTTCTTCATCTAGTATTAAATCCATATATTCACCATCTGAATATACTCCAACTGATAAAGGTTGTGCAATTGATGTTGCCATATGTGGATTAAATCCTTGTGAATAGTGAACAGGAAGTCCTGATCTTCTTACTGCTCTTTGTATAGTTCTTAAAAGGTCTAAATGTGATATAAACTTTATATCAGCCTCTTTAGTGTATTTTATTAAGTATCGCACCTTCAAAACACTCTCCTTCTTTAAAGTTTACGTTAACTCCACATCCTGTACATCCTTTTCTACAGTTTTGTGTAAGTTCTGCTTTTTTAGCTTTTTCATTTTCAACTTCTACATATTTTCTAGTTACTCCTATATTTATAAAGTCCCATGGAAGTATTTCGTCATAGCTTCTTTCTCTAAATGCATAGAAATCTCCATCTACACTGCACTCACTTAAAGCTTCCATCCATGTATCAAACTTGAAGTATTCATTCCATCCATCAAACTTACATCCTTTTTCAAATGCTTTTACTAAAACATCACAAAGCTTTCTATCTCCTCTTGCAAATATTGCTTCTAAATAAGAAGTTTTTTGCTCATGGTAATTGTAAGTTACTGCTGGTGATTTTAATGAATATTTAACCGCTTTAATCTTTTCAATAACCTCTTCTTTTCTTTCCATTGGTGCCCATTGGAATGGTGTAAATGCTTTTGGTACAAGTATTGATGTACTAACTGTAACTCTAAGACCTTTGTTTCTTACATCCTTAGGTACTTCAAAATATTTATCCACAATCTTTTGTGCTAATTCCCCAATTGCTGCACAATCTTCTCTATTTTCATAAGGAAGACCTATTATAAAGTAAAGCTTCAGTCTGCTCCATCCTGCTTCAAAAGCACTTTTAGCAGCTTCTAATATTTTCTCTTCAGTTAATCCTTTGTTTATTATATCTCGCATTCTTTGTGAACCAGCTTCTGGTGCAAAAGTTAATCCTGATTTTCTAACCTTTTGGATTTCTTTAATTAAGTCTACTGAGAATGCATCTACTCTTATTGAAGGTAATGCTACCCCAACCTTATTTTTTTCATGTTCTTCTATTAAATCATTTATAAGATTTTGAATGTCTGAGTAATCACATGTACTTAAAGATGCAAGTGAGATTTCTTGATACCCTGTTTTCTCAACCATCTCTCTAGCTTGTTTTACTAATGTGTCTCTAGTTTTCTCTCTTACAGGTCTATAAATCATACCTGCTTGACAGAATCTACACCCATTTGTACACCCTCTAAATGTTTCAAGAACTATTCTATCATGAACAATTTCACTATAAGGAACTACCATTTCTGTTGGATACTCTACCTTATCAAAATCATTTATTATTCTCTTCTTAACTGTCTTTGGAACATCATCATACTTTGGTTTAAACTCTTTTATTGTTCCATCTTCATTATAAGAAACCTCATATAATGAAGGAACGTAAATTCCATCTATTTTAGATATTTCTCTTAAGAAACCTTTTTTATCATTTTTCCCTTTATACTTTTTATAAATATCAAGTACATCATTCATCATCTCTTCACCTTCACCAAGCTCAAAGAAATCAATTATATCATAAAGAGGTTCTGGATTATAAGCACAAGGTCCACCTGCCATTATTATAGGTTCATCTTCCCCTCGTTCAGATGCTCTTATGGGGATTCCTGACATATCTAGCATATTTAATATATTTGTATAACTCATTTCATATTGAAGAGTAAATCCTAACATATCAAACTCTTTTAATGGTGTCTTTGTCTCTAATGTATAAAGAGAAATATTATTTTTTCTAAGTTGCTCCTCCATATCAGGCCAAGGTGCAAAAACTCTTTCACAGTATGTATCTTTTCTAGTATTTATTGTGTGATAAAGTATTCTTGTTCCTAAATGAGACATTCCTACTTCATAAACATCAGGAAAGCAAAATGCAAACCTTAAATCTATATCTTTTAAATCTTTAACTACTTCATTTAATTCTCCACCAACATATCTTGATGGCTTTTCAACTCTACATAAGATATTATCAGAAATTTTATTCATGAATTATAGTCCTCCTCGTGTTCTAAAGTTTTATTCTTACATATTTATTTATTCTAGCACAAAAATATTTTTTCTTCTATTTTTTCGCAAAATTAAAAGCCCTCAAAAGAATATATAAACACTTGCTTATATTACTTCTTTAAAAGGCTTTTCTATCTTTTACTTGAGATAGGTTTTGTGTGGAAATTAATGGTTTCAAATGAAAGATATTTTAGAGATAACTTTCATTACTATTATCTCTATTTTTTAAAATTAAATACTCTTTTATTTCAATATTTCCAAACTTTTTTAATCCATCTATAACTTCATCTTCTCTAACTTGTCCTAGACACTTTAACTCTTCATCTAATACATAAAATATATTAAACTTATTTTTATCAACCATTCTAAGTAAATTTAATAAACTACTGTTTTGAGAAACTGATATGCTTCTATTTTCTATATATTCATATTTTTCTATAAGTGTTCCCTTTCTATAAAGGTCCTTCATCATTATATAAATAGCTGCTTTTTTTTCAATATATGTAGAATATACTATTAACCCACTTATTAGTGGTAATCCAATAATAACTTCTCCTCTAATTAAATAAAATGAAAAAATACATATCAATATTCCTGAAAAAATGTAACTTATATTTGATATACTTTGTCTAGCTTTTTTAAATGTTCCTATTTTGCTAAATATTATTTCTAATATTCTAGAGCCATCTAGAGGATATACAGGAATTATATTAAATATAAAAATTCCTAAATTTATATCTCCTATAATCCTTAACACTTCATTATTTAATCCCCTGTTTATACAAAAGATAAAAGTAAAAACTAACAAGTTAAACATTGGCCCTGCCATATATAAATTTAATTTTTCCATATCTTTTAAGTCATCTATATCAGAAAGACTTGCACTAGCACCAGTTAATGCTATTTTCACATCATAAAGTTTACATCCATAATGTTTTCCAACTATAATGTGTGATATCTCATGGAGAACTACTGATATTACTGCAATAAACATATCTCTACTAAGTGTCATTACAAGCACTAGTATAATCCCTTCTAATATTAGAGATTTTATTGATTTTTTCATTTTCACCTCAAAATTAAATTACTACTTTTCCTTAAATATTTTCAATTTCACTTCATCAATAAACTGATTTTCATTAAAATAGTAATCAGTTTTTAGTACTTCTATTACAGTTTTATTAAGTTCTCTAAACTCTTTTTCTTTAGTAATTCCACATACATATACTAAAATCCCTACACTCCCTACAGCTACCATTTGTAATCCTATAATTTTTAGAAAATCATAAATGTGCTCATTTATCCCCTTAACCTTACTTCTCCTATGATAACTTTCCCTATTTCCTCTTATATCACTATAATCTCTATTATTATATGTCCCTCTTCTATTATATGAACTTCTACCTGTCCCCATTTTTATACTCCTATAATATTCCTCATATTCACCTCTATAATATCCCACTTTTATCCCTCCTTATGTTTACCTTCTATTTATATTAAAATTTCTTTTATTTTATGAAAAAAAAGACACTTCAAATTTGAAGTGTCTTATAATCTAAAACCTAATTTTCTTTCTTCTCATACCTATATTTAGAACTAAACCAATTGTTACTACAATTGATAAAAGTGAACTTCCTCCATAACTAATTAATGGAAGAGTTATCCCTGTAATAGGCATAAGTCCAATTGTCATTCCAATATTTTGGAATATTGCAAAGAGGAAGTAGGCGGTTATACCTATACAAATAATAGAACCAAATACATCCTTTGCGGATCTTGCTATATTTATCATTCTTGTAATTAAGATTCCGTACATAGTAAGTAAGAATACTACTCCTAAGAATCCCCACTGCTCTGCAATTGCTGCAAAGATAAAGTCTGTTTGAACTTCAGGAACGTGTTGTGCTGCATATCCTGTTGTTCCATCATTATAAAGAGATGGTCTATCTCCAAATATTCCTCCAGCTCCTATACTGATTAAGGATTGACTTAAGTGATACCCTGTTGTAGTTGCATTTGCCTGTGGATGTAAGAATGATGTTATTCTAGCCTTTTGGTAATCCTGAATAAGTCCTACATTCCAAACTATAGCTACTACTACTACAAGTGCAGCAAATCCACCAATGAATATTCGTTTATCAAGCCCTGCTACAAAGAATATTCCAAGTACTATAAAGAAACAAACCATTGTCATACCCATATCTGGTTGAATTATAATGAATATCATTGGAATACCAGCATATATACAAAGCTTAACTAAATTTCTAAAGTTGTTAATTTGTAAGTCCATTTCTTCTAAACATTTTGCAAGCATCATAATCATTGCAACCTTTGCAATTTCTGATGGCTGTACTGAAATCGGTCCAAATCTAAGCCATCCTCTAGCTCCATTTACAACTGTTCCCATAAATCTTGTAATTATAAGTAAAACTATTGATGCCCAATAAAATATTGGTACATAATTATAAAAAAATCTATAATCTACAGACACAAATATATAAAGTGCAACCATAGATATAAGCATCCATATAAATTGTTTCTCACCATATGTTTTTCCATACGTTCCCTTTGTACATAGATAGATATTTAATATTCCAAATAATATTAATACTATCATTGAAATCAGAAGCAATTTATCTATATCTCTTATCTTCTTAAAATCTAATCTATTTCTTTTAGTCGTTCCACCATCAAATAATAAATCTCGTCTGAGCAAGAATCCCCACCTCCTAAAAGTTTTAATTATTCTTTTGTAATACTAGTCTATTATATATCATTATTTTCGCATTCTCTATAAAAAATACTCATTCCTTATAAAAAATAATAAATTTTTAATAAAAGTTATTATAAAAAAAGGCTAATTATGGATTTTAAAATAAAATCTAATTAACCTTCTTATTTTTATTTTACTTTATCTACCTTTTATATTTTTTATTGGAATATTTGCTATTAATGAAGATGGAGTCGCTTCTCCTTCTTCAACATCACTTTTACTTACTGATATATCTACATCATCTACTTGAATCTCAATATACTTTGTAAGTACTGCTAGTATCTCTGTTCTAATTTTCTCTAAAGTTTCTTCTGGTAAATCTCCTCTGTCGTGAATAAGTATAAGCTTAAGTCTATCTTTTGCAATCTCTTTTGGTTTTTGTCGTCCAAAATTAAAAATTCCCATTTTTAAAGCCCCCTATTTACGCTTAAAAAGCTTCATTAAACTTCCAAAGAATCCTGATGATTCTTCTGTAAATTCCATTATTGGAACTTCCTCACCATTTAATCTTCTAGCTATATTTTTAAATGCTTTTCCTGTTTGTGATTCACCATCTAAAACTATTGGCTCCCCTTTGTTTGTTGAAACTGAAACTCTCTTATCATCTGGAACTACTCCTAAAAGTTTAACTGATAAAACTTCAATAATATCATTAACTCCTAGCATATCTCCGCTTTGAGCCATTTCCTGATTCAATCTGTTTACAACTACGCCATGATCAGTTAAACCTTTTGCATCAAGCTTTCCTATAACTCTATCAGCATCTCTTATAGATGTTATTTCTGGATTTACTACTACTACAGCTTTATCAGCTCCAACTGCTGCATTTTCAAATCCTCTTTCTATTCCTGCTGGAGAATCTATTAACACATAATCAAATTCATCCTTAAGTTCTTTTATTATTTTAAGCATGTCTCTTGTGTCTATGTCATCTTTATCCTTTGATTGTGCTGTTGGAAGTAGATATAAGCTTTCAAATCTCTTATCTTTTATAAGTGCTTGCTTTAATCTACATCTGTTTTCTATTACATCTATAATTGTATATACAATTCTATTTTCTAATCCCATTAATACATCTAGGTTTCTAAGACCTGTATCTCCATCTACTACTACTACTTTCTTTCCTATAGATGCAAGTGCTGTCCCTAAGTTTGCAGTTGTTGTTGTTTTACCAACTCCACCCTTTCCCGATGTAATTACTATAGATACTCCCATTTTGTTTAATCCCTCCACTAATAAATATATTTATTCTCTAAATATGGCTCTACTGTTATCATGCCATCTTTTATCTTCGCTACTTCTGGATATGTAGGTTTTTCTGAATCTGGCGACATTGCAATTCTATTTGCAATTTTTAAAATTTCCGGTTGCAGTAAAAATGCTGCTATAATAGCCTTATCATTTCCATTTGCTCCTGCAAAAACAGTCCCCTTTATGCTTCCTAAAACAATTATGTTTCCTGCTGCTTTGACCTCTGCCCCACTATTTATATCTCCAATTATTACTACATTTCCATTATAGCTAATGCATTGGCCTCCTCTTACTGTTTTTCTCAAAAATTTTGTTTTCCCTTCATATATACCAGCAAATACTTTGTTTACTTCTTTAGATTCAATCTCTTCCTCTTTTGTATTTAAAATAACTTCGCTTATTCCAATTTCTTCTTTTAGTTTTTCTTGCAAATGAATAATCTCTTTTTCAGTTATCATATTAAGATCGATTGTTACGGCTAAAGAAACACCTTTATAAAATTTCTTTCCTTTAGATAATCTTTCCATAAGCTCAATAAACATTTCATTATAATCTTTATATATATTCATATCTACGTCTATAATAAGACCTTTTCCATTTCCTTTTATAACTATTCCATCTTGCAAAACTCTACCTCCGAAGCTAAATAATACATTTTTTATGTATTCTACAAATTTTTGTAAAAAACTTTTAAGTTTTTATTCTTTTTATCCTTCTTATTATATCACCAATATTTATTTTTTTACATATTACTTTAACTTTTCGTTTAAATTTTATGAAAAAAAGAGGTAATTTTTTTACTCATTACCTCTTTTTGTTATTTTTTATTCATTTTTATCTTTTTCAGTCTTTTTTTCTTCCTTATTATCCTTTGGTGCATCTAATACATACTTTTTAAAACTTGCTGAACTTTGTACATATTCTGGATAACTTTTTTGAAGTATATCTTTAAAGTATGCTTCATATGCTGCTTTTGCAACTGGTGCTGTATATGCTCCATGTCCCCCATCATAAATTGCTCCAACAAAAGCTATTTCTGAATTTTCAACTGGTGCAAAACTTACATAAGTTGCATAAGGTGATCTTCCATACTCTCTTTGTGTATTACTATAATCTGCTGTTCCTGTTTTACCTGCTGATGGAATTGGGAAATTATTAAATGTTGATGCTGCTGTTCCCTGATCTCCATCATTTGCTTTTGACATTCCTGCCTTTACAGCTTTTATTGTACTATCTTTTAGCTTAATCTTCTCTAGAATAGTTGGCTCTACATTTTTTATAACTCTACCATCTGCTGATACAACTTTATCTACAAGATTTAAAGAATATCTTGTTCCACCATTCGCTATTGTAGTTATATATGACATTAACTGAAGTGGACTAAATTGATTTATCCCTTGCCCTATCGAAGAAAATATAATCTCAGCTGGAGACATTATATTTACTATCTTATCATTAACAGTAAACCTTGCTATAACCATTGAAACTTTCTTTGACTGTTCTTCAATATTTGTATTTTTATTTGAAGATAAGTTTTCTTTATATTTTTCTGAAAGATTCATAATTTTTCTTACATCTGGAAGTACATACTCACTAAATTTCTCTGTAGACATTCCCTCTGCATCTGTTCCTACTAATTGAAGTCTTTCTGTTATTTTACTTTTTAAATCAACCTTTGCTTTTTCAAGTTCTGGTGAATCTGAAAGACTTGCTGCAAAGTCAAATGGTACAAAAGTTTCTCCTAAATATCTTCCTTTAGATAAATAATCATTAAGTTCAAACTTTGCAAAACTTATTAAGTTTTGTTTATTTGTTTCAAAATTATATGTTTGACCAACAGTTGTTTCTTCTATTTCAATTCCTGTTGATGGATTTCCTTCACTATTTGGATCTGTTCCTAGACCAAACTTCCAAGCCCACTTAGCTAAACTATCTAATGCAACCTTTTTAGCTTCTACTTCTGTAAGACTCTTATTTTCATTTAACGCTTTTGCATATAATCTATATGCAGTCTCGTAAAAATATACGTTACATGATACTTCTAATGCTTTAGATACATCAGTAGGTCCATGACTTCCTCCATTTGCATGTATCCAACATGCTGGAGCAAATCCTCCTCCAAATACTGATGGTCTATTATTAAATACTCCACCTGCCATAATTTGCTCTGAAGGACTTATAACTCCTTCTTCTAATCCTGCAATTGCTGTAAGAGGTTTAAAGATTGACCCTGGAGGTAATGTTCCAAGTGTTGCATAATTGTAAAATGGCTTTGGATATAAATCATACTTATCTTCTCTATTACCATTCTTATCTTTTGGGAATAATTGATCTACTGACTTTGTTACTCCTGGCATATTTACAATTTTCTTTCCATAGGCTTCTAAATCTGGTGAAAAATATTCCTTTATGTTATCAGATGACAATTGCCCTGGTATTGCAAACATATTAGGGTCAAAATCAGGATAACTTGTCATTCCAATTATCTTTCCTGTTTTAACTTCTGCAACCATTGCAAAACCTCTAGTAGCATTTTGAAACGTATAACCCTTACTATCTCTAGTTGATGATTGTACTTTCTTTATTGTATCTTCTAGTGATTGCTGAAGTGCATATTGAACATCCTTATTTATATTTAAATGAACAGTGTTTCCAGGATAAGATTCTAATTTAAATAATTCTTCTGTTTCTCTCCCTGATGAATTTACTTTAACAGTTTTTCCTCCCTTAGTTCCTTTAAGTTCATTTTCATATGCACTTTCAATTCCAACTTTTCCAATTAAATCTGTTGATGCATCATACCCTCTTAATTCATAATTAGCCTTTAAAGAACTATCTATTGGAGATACGTACCCTAAAACGGCTGATGCTAAATCGCCATACGGATAATCACGAACCGGTTCCATATCTACATCAATTCCCGGCATATCATTTAGCTTTTGATATATTGTAAATGCAGTTTCTTCCTTTATATTATTTGCAATTGTCACAGAACGATAGTTCTTAAAACTTTGTATTCTAATAGCATCTTTTACTATTAAGTATTTATTTATTATTTCAATTGGATACTCTCTCTCTATAATTTGTAATAATTCTTCTCCAGACATTTTACTATAAGCTTTTTTTCTTTCGTCATATGATGTAACTTCTGCTTTATAGCTTTCCTTTTCAGCTTTTGTCATAGCTCCACTTTTCTTAACAGGCTTTGAATCTACCATTTCAATTAAGTTATATGTTTTTACTAAATAAGCATACGCTTCCTTTGCTGTTACTGCCTTTAATTTTTCATCAATTTCTTTTATTTGACTCTCTTCTAGATCTCCCTCTTCATCGGGAAACATTTTTTTTCTAAAATAATCATTAATTCCTCTATCTTTTAAAAATCTTAATTTATCTGCATCTTGATTTTCTAAATCTGAACTTTTAAACTCAAAATATGCTTCTCCCTTTTCATTTAATTTTAGAATCATATCATTTAAAAGTTTTTCATCATTATTATCTAATATTTTAAAAACTTCTTCCATAGTTTCATAAAAGTTATATTTTCCCTCTAATGGAGTAGTATATCTTAAAATATATATTTGTTTATTAGTTGCAAGGATATTACCTTCATTATCTTTAATTTCTCCTCTTGGCGTTTTCTTAGTTACAAATCTAACTGCATTTGCCTTAGCTTGATCTACATAATGATTATGCTTGTACACCTGTAAATAAAGCATTCTTAAAGCTATTAGTGAAAATATTCCACCAGTAATACATTTCATAATTATAAATCTTGATATTGGTTTCTTTCCCTTTTTAGGCTTATTTACTATCATACTAATCTCCATTCCCTCAAAATACTCTTATATATTAATTATACACATTTAAATTCACTTTTTATTAACATATTATTAATAATATTACCATATTTTTTCTCCTTAATGAATAGTTATTTTAAAATTTTATAAAAAAAAGTTATTCTTCAGTAGTTTTTTGTCTACTTCAGAATAACTTTTATGAATTTTTATTTAATTAGTTCCAAACTCATTCATTATTTGGCTTTGTTCTTTTTTAGCTTCCGCTTTTTGCTTTTGAAGTTCTTTTCCCCCTGTACTACCTGGATAATTATCCTTTGGTGCATTTAAGACATATTTATTAAAAGTATATGATGTATACCCTTTCTTAAGTAATTCATCTTTAAAGTATGCCTCATAAGTAGACCTTGCAACATTTGCTGTATATCCTCCATGACCTCCATCATAAATTACACCTACAAATGCAATTTCAGGATCATTAAATGGAGCAAAACTTACGTAAGTTGCATATGGAGATCTACCAAAATCTCTTTGATTTTCTGCATAATCTGCTGTTCCTGTTTTACCTGCCGTCTCTATTGGGAAATTTCCAAATACTGATTCTGCTGTTCCTCCCTCAGAATCATTTGCTCTTCTCATCCCTTCTTTAACAGCTGCTAAATCTGTTTTATTTAAGTTCAACTGTTCTAAAACTTGAGGCTCTTCTTTCTTTATAACTTTCCCATCTGGAGTAGTTACTTCATCAACTAAGTGAAGTTTATATCTTGTTCCTCCATTTGCAAGTGTTGATATATATGATGCAAGTTGTACTGGTGTAAAGTTATTTATACCTTGCCCTATAGCTGCATATACAAGTTGTGCTGGAGACATAATTTCTCCTGCTACATCTCTTATAGTAAATTGAGTTATTACTGTACTTACAGTTTTAGCTTGCTCATCAATACTTACATTTTTATGATTTTTTTGATACTCTTCAAATGATTTTTTATACTGTGGTGAAACTTCCATTATCTTTTGTACTATTGGATAAATTTCATCATAGAACTGGTTATAATCTGCTACCTGCTTATCAGTACCTACTGCATTTAATCTAGTATTTATAGTATTCTTTAATTTTGTTTTTAAATCTGAAAGCTGTTGTGAGTCATTTTTATTTGCTGCAAAATCAAATGGAGCAAACTTATATATACCTTGATAATTTCCTTCTGTTAAATATGTGTTTAAGTTAAACTTAGAGAATTGTATAGCATTATCTTTATAACTTTGGAAATTATATACCTGCCCATTTGTATTCTCAGGTATTTCAAGTCCTGTACTAGGATTAGACTTACTATCTGGGTTATGCCCAAGTCCAAACTTCCATGCCCATCTTGCAAGTGAATTTAAAGCATATATCTGTGCTTCATTTCCTTTTAAGTCTGTTGTTTTAAGTGCATGTTCATATAATCTATATCCCATTTCATAGAAATAGAAGTTACATGATACTTGCAGAGCTTTTTCAACATCAGTAGGTCCATGTGAACCATGTGAATCTGAATATATCCAACATTGTGGTGCAAAGCCTTTTCCAAAAACATCTGGATGTGTATTAAATACTCCTGTTGCATTTACAGTTTCATTTGGAGTTGTTACTCCTTCTTCTAGTGCTGCGATAGCTGTAAGTGGCTTGAATATTGAACCTGGTGGCATTGTTCCAAGCGTTGCATAGTTATAAAATGGTTTTGGATATAAATCATATTTATCTTCTCTATTACCATTTTTGTCTTTTGGGAATAATTCATCTACTGTTTTTGTAACCCCTGGTATAGCTGCTTCCTTCTTTCCAAAAGCCTCTAAATCAGGATTGAAATATTTTTCATATTCCTGTTGATCTAATTGTCCTGGAATTGCAAACATATTAGGATTATAATCTGGATAACTTGCCATAGCAATTATAGCTCCAGTTTTTACATTTACTGCAAGTGCAGCCCCTCTTGTTGCATTTGGGAAAGTGTGACCTTGATTATCTTTTATATTTGTTCTTATATTATCTATTGTATCTTTTAAAGACTCTTGCATTGCATATTGAACATTCTTATCTATTGTTAAATGTACATTGTCTCCTGGATAGGATTCTAGGTTGAATAAGTTATCTGTAATTCTTCCTTGTGAATTTACTTTAACTGTTTTTCCACCTTGAGTTCCACGAAGTTCATCTTCATATGCTTTTTCAATTCCAGCTTTACCAACTAAATCTGTAGATACATCATAGCCTCTTAATGAATATTCATCTTTTAATGAACTATCTATTGGTGATACATATCCTAAAACTGATGATGCTAAATTATCATATGGATAATATCTTACTGGCTGTAGGTCTACATCAATTCCTGGTAATTCATTCAATTGTTGATATATAATAAATGCTGTATTTTTCTTTATATTATTTGCTATAGTTACTGCTCTATATCCTTTAAAACTTTGCATTTTCATTGCATCTTTTACTACAACGTAATCTCTTATCTCTTCCAACGGATACTTCTGAAGTAAAAGCTTAAGTTCATCTGCACCAGTCATATTTTTGTACTCTTGCATTTTTAAGTTGTATTCTCCAAGTTCCTTATTATAAGCATCTTTTTGCTCTTTTGTTAAATTTCCTGCTGGTTGTTGTGGTTTTGGACATATTAACGAAATTAATCCATATGTTTTAATTAAATAATCAAAAGCTTCTTCCGGAGTTATTTTTAATAACTCTGCATTAACTTCTGCTACTTCTGTATCATTAAAATCTTTTTTCTCTGGACCAAATAGTTTAACCTGAATTTTCTCATTCATTCCCCTATCTCTTAAGAATCTTATTTTTTCATATTCCTGCGCTTCACTTGAACTACTTTTATATGAAAAATAAAATTGCCCTTTATCATTTAACTTTAACATCATATCATCTTCTAAGTTCTCCTTATTATCCTTTAAAATGCTAAAAATTTTTCCCATAGTTTTATAAAAATTATCTTCCCCTGTTGATGGCATTGTATATGTAATATTATAAATTTCTTTTGTTGTTGCAAGTATATTTCCATTATCATCTACAATATTTCCTCTTGGTGCATCTTGTGCTATAAACCTTGTTGCATTTTCTGTTGCTATCTCTTTATAATGATTATGTTTATAAATTTGAATATAAAGCACTCTTATTCCTATTACTGTAAAAACACCTAGCATTACAATTTTAGCTACCTTATATCTTGATACCTTCTTTTTTTTCTTCTTAGGTTTATTTACTATCATCTACCCCTCCACCTTATTTTCATTCTAAATATTCATAAAATAAGTATTTAATTAATATTAAACATCTTTACAACTTATTTTTCATAAATTTTTCAAAAAATTCTATTACATTTAATATTTTACCATAAATATTAAAATGTAAAAGAAAAAATCCGTAGAAAATTCATTTTTCTACGGATTTTTTTAATTAAATTAATTTTTTCTTAATTAGTTTGCTGGAGTAATTTCTCCACCGACACTATCAGTTTTTCTTAATTTTGCCATTTCTTCATTAGCTTTTTGACTTCCTGGATAGTTATCAGCTGGTGCATCTAAAACATATTGAGTAAAGCTTGCAGATTTATATCCCATCTTAATAAGCTCATTTTTAAAATATGCTTCATATGCAGCTTTCGCTACCATTTGAGCCATAGCTCCATCATACATAACTACCATTACGGCAATTTGTGGATTTTTATATGGAGCAAATCCTATATAAGTTGCATATGGAGCTCTTCCATATGTTCTTTGATCTGCTGAAACGTCCGCTGTTCCTGTTTTACCTGCTGTAGGTATTGGGAAGTTTCCAAATGACGCAATTGCTGTTCCTTGAGAACCTGATGTAACTAATCTCATTCCTTCATGTATAGTATCTATTGTACTTTGACTCATTGGAATTTTATTTAATACTTGTGGTTCTGTTTTTTGAACTACTTGACCTGATGGTGTAGTTACTTCACTAACTAAATGTAATTTATATCTAGTTCCTCCATTTGCTATTGCCATTGCATATGATGCAAGTTGAATAGGTGTAAAGTGATTTATACCTTGCCCTATACATGCATATATAAGTTGTGCTGGTGAAAGCATTTGGTTTTGATCTTCTATTGTAAAATCAGCAATAGTAGTTGATACTGCTTCTGCTTGATTTTGTAAGCTCGCACTTGGATTTTTATCTTTATATGCTTTAAACTCTGCTTGATACGTTGGTGAATCTTGCATTAATTTTAAAACATTTGGATAAACTTGTGCATAAAATGCATTTGCATCTGGTTGTGGATTACTTGTTCCTACCGCCTCTAATCTTGTGTTAACTTGATTTTTAATAGTAGTTTTAAGATCTGCAACCTCTTTAGAATCTTTCGAATCTGTTGCTAAAGTTATAGGTAAGAAACTTAATGAATCATACTGCCCTTTAACTAAAAATGCATTTAAATTATATTTTGCATAAAGTATTGTATCCGCTTTAAAGCTTTGGAAATCATATACTTGCCCATAATTATTTTCAGGAATTTCTATCCCTGTTGGCTCATCCGTTGGTTGATCTGGATTATGTCCAAGTCCAAACTGCCATGCCCATCTTGCTAGGGAGTTTAAAGCATATATTTGTGCTTGTTGCCCCTTTAGCTTAGTAGTTGCTAATGCATGCATATATAATCTATATCCCATTTCATAATAGAATACGTCACTTGATCTTTCAAGCGCTGTTTGAAGTGTTATTGGTCCAAATCCTTGACCTGTTGCTCTTCCATACCATCCTTCTGGATCAAAGCCTTTACCAAATACTTGTGGGTACATGTTAAACTTCGCAGGACAATCAACATATTCTCCTGGAGAGTATACTCCTTCCTGCATTGCTGCAGTCGAAGTCATTGGTTTAAATATTGATCCTGGTGGAATTGCCCCCATTGTTGCATAATTATAGAATGGTTTTGGATAAAGGTTATATTTATCTTGTCTTTGTCCATCTGGCCCTATTGGGAACATTTGATTTACTGACATTGTAACCCCTGGCTCGCTAGCTATCTTTTCTCCAAATGCTTGCAAATTAGGATTAAAATACTCATTATATTGAGCTTGTGTAAGTTGTCCTGGTATTGCAAAAAGATTTGGATTAAAATTCGGATAACTTGCCATTCCTAATATATTCCCATTATGAACATCTACAACAACTGCAGCTCCTCTAGTCGCATTAGGGAATCCATAATTTCCTACTCCTAAGTTATCTGTACAGTTTGCTCTTACATAAGCCATTGTATCTTTTAATGACTCTTGAAGTGCATATTGAACCCCTTTATTAATAGTTAAGTGAACATTATCTCCTGGATATGGATTTATTGTATCTAGTTTCGCTGTTGTTCTTCCTTGCGCATCAACTTTAACAACTTGCCCTCCTGGCTGTCCTCTTAAATATTCTTGATACGAAGCTTCAATACCTGACGCACCAACTAATGCAGTACTAACATTGTATCCTTGCAACTCATACTCTGCTTGCTGTGTTCCACTAATCGGAGTTAAATATCCAATTACTGATGATGCTAAGTTGTTGTAAGGATAATATCTTACTGGTTGCATTTGAACATTTACTCCTGGAAGTCTATCTAATTCTTGATAAACATCAAAAGCCGTGCTCTTTTTAATATTAGATGCAATAGTAACTGTTCTTTCACCTTTAAAACTTTGCATTTTTATTTCATCTTTAACAATAATATAATTCATAATTTGCTGTTTTGTATAACCTTTTTTCATTAATAAATCTAACTGCTGTGCACCAGTCATTTTATTATAAATAGCCATTTGAGCATTATAAGATTTCATTTGAACCTTGTATTCATCTTTTTCTTTTCTTGTTGCATTGTTTGCTGGTGAATTTGGCATTGGCTCAATAAGACCTATAATATTATATTCTTTTACTAAATAATCAAAAGCTTGATCTGGAGTTACTTTTAATAAAGCATTATTTATTTCAGTTGTTTGTTCTTGACTTAATGCTTGAATTTCGTCTCCAAAAAGTTTTGTTTGAACTACTTCATTCATTCCTATATCTCTAAGATATCTTACTAACTCATATTGTTTTCCACTATCAGTATTTGTATCATATCCATAATATAAATCACCACTTGAATTCATCTTTAAAAGCATAGAATTGATAAGTTTATCATGATTATCGTTTATTATCCTAAATACTTCATCGATAGTTTGATAAAAATCAACTTCTCCTACTGATGGTTCTGTGTAAGTTAGATTATAGATATCTCTGTTAGTTGCTAAAACATTTCCTTGGTTATCTAGAATCTCTCCTCTTGGAGCGTCTTCCTCAATAAACCTAGTTGCATTTTGGCTAGCTATATTTTTATAGTAACTATGTTCAATTATTTGAATATAGATAAGCCTTGCACATATAGCTGCAAAAATGATTCCCATTATGACTTTAAAAACTGTATATCTAGAGAATCTCTTATTCTTTTTCTTCTTTGGTTTATTAACTATCATCTAAGCCTCCACTTACTCCTCAAACTTACTTTCTGTTTAGAAAATTTGAAAACATATCTATATACTATAAGCATTATTATTGAATTATATATCGCAACATAAATTATGTTACTTAAATCAACTTTATAATGCATTGCATAAAATATAATAAATACTGCTAAATGCTTTAAAATAGTCATTGCAAACATAGTTGCTACTGGTACAATATTCCTTCTTTTAAATACACTTTTCCCTATATATGCTGCTAAAAGACATATAAGCATATTTGTTAATGCATTAATTCCTATTGCATTATTAAAGAAAACATCTTGTAGTAGCCCACTAAGCACCCCAATAAAAACAGCTTCCTTTGGTTCATTTACTAATGAATATGCTACTGCAAATACAAATAATAAACTTGGGAAGGCACCCTTTATTGCTATGAAAGGTGCCACTGTATTATCAAATATTAAGAGGATTATGCATATTAAAATTATTATTATTCTCTTCATGCCCTCACCTCTTAATTACTGTAGTTTATTTCACGAGTATTTTTTGGAACAACTACAAATAAGTATTCAGCTTGATTAAAGTTAACTGCTGGCTTAATAGTTGCCGTCTTCATAATATTTACTTTGTCATCTATAACTGATTCAACTGTTCCTACTGGTATATTCTGTGGATATATTCCACCAAGTCCAGAAGTAACTACTGTATCTCCTGCTTTAACTGTTGAATTCATTGGAAGATTTTCAACCTTAGCAATTGCTTGATTTTGATTTTCTCTAATTCCTCTTAATATTCCTGTATTGTCACTAGTATTTTGAATTTTAACTGCTACTGCAATATTTTCATTTAAAATACTCTTAACAATTGACCAGTTTGTTCCAACAGAAGTAACTTGACCTACTAATCCATTTGGTGCAATTACTACATATCCTTTTTTAACTCCACTATCTGAACCTTTATCTATTACATATCCATTTAATATATTTCCACCACTATATCCTATTATGTGTGTAGCTATATATTTATATTCATTATTTTCATTTTCAAAATTCAATTCTTTTCTTAATTGCGTATTTTCATTTGCTAACCCTGAATACTGTAGAAGTTGATTTTTAAGTTGTGCATTCTCAGCTTCTAACTGCACATTTTGATCTTTTACTTCTGTAAAATTTAAACAAAGGTCTACAAATCCTTTTATCTTTGAGTTTATTGTATATGTTATTTTTTGAATCGGATTTAATGCGGCTCCAGCACCACTAGCTATCATATCTCTTTCTGAACTCTTAAAGCTCCATGTTATTAAAGCTAAAAATACAACTGACAGCACTACAACAGTGACTGCCAGTTTGTTTTTACGAACTCTCATTCTATAATCTATCTTCCTTGCTTATCTTGTCAAAGTCTTCTAATGCTTTTCCTGCACCTAAAACAACACAATCTAAAGGAGATTCTGCAATGTGAACTGGCATGTTAGTTTCTTTAGTTATTAATTCATCTAACCCTTTTAACATTGCTCCACCACCGGCTAACATAATACCTTTTTCCATAATATCTGCAGCAAGTTCTGGTGGCGTCTTTTCTAGAGTCGTTTTTATTGATTCAATAATAGCATATACAGGCTCTTTAAGAGCTTCTCTTATTTGTGATTCTGATATTTCAACAATCTTTGGAAGACCGGTTATCATATCTCTTCCTTTAATTTCCATAATTCTATTTTCACCATCTACATCATAAGCAGACCCAATTTCCATTTTTATTTGTTCAGATGTTCTTTCACCTATCATTAAATTAAATTCTTTTTTAACATATCCAATAATTGATTGATCTAATTCGTCTCCAGCAACTCTTAATGATTTACTAGTAACGATTCCTCCAAGTGAAATTATAGCGACCTCAGTAGTTCCTCCACCGATATCAACTATCATGCTTCCTGTTGGTTCACTAACTGGAAGTCCTGCTCCTATTGCAGCTGCCATTGGTTCTTCCATAAGAATAACTTCTCTAGCTCCTGCAAGTTTTGTAGCTTCTTCAATTGCTCTTTTTTCTACTTCTGTAACCCCAGATGGATAACATACTATTATTCTTGGTGCTTTAAATGCACTTTTACTTGCACCTTTTTCAATTAATGATTTTATCATTGTGTGTGCAATATCGAAGTCAGCAATAACTCCATCTCTTAATGGTCTTATAGCAACTATGTTTCCTGGAGTTCTTCCTATCATCATTTTTGCCTCTGTTCCTACTGCTAATGGTTTTCTTGTGGTATTATTTATAGCAACAACTGATGGTTCTCTTAAAACTACACCCTTACCTTTTACAAATACTAGTGTATTCGCTGTTCCTAAATCTATTCCCATGTCTTTACTTGTTCCAAAAAATCCCATTTCGTTTATTCCCCTTTCAGTTATATAATTCCTTTTTCTCTTAGGCTCACATACTTATTGTCTCCAATTATTATGTGATCTGTTAGATTTATTCCTAACAATTCACCACAACTACTTATTCTTTTAGTAATCATGATATCTTCCTTACTCGGAGTTGGGTCTCCTGAAGGATGATTATGGCATATAATTATTGAAGCAGCACTAGATTTTAACGCTTCATTAAATATCTCTCTTGGATGTACTATAGCTGAGTTTAAACTACCTTTAAATACATCTTTAACTTTTATCATTTCATTTTTTGTATTTAAAACTATAAGTTTTAAAACTTCTTGATTTAAAGTCGACATTTCAGGATAAAGAAATTCTACTAAATCATTTGCTTTAGTTACTTTCTTTTTTTCTAAATTTCTCAAACTTCCAAGTCTTCTAGCAATTTCTACAATAGCTAAAATTCTAGTTCCTTTTGAATCTTTTATTCCTTTAATCTTCTTTATATCGTCTAATGAAGCTTCCATCATACCATTAAATCCCCCAAGCTCTGCTATTATTCGTTGACTTAAGGTTATAACATTTTCTCCCTTAACCCCTGTTCGTAATACAAGTGCTATAAGTTCTGCATCAGTAAGACTTTCCGCTCCAAAACTAATTAATTTTTCTTGTGGCCTTTCGCCTTTAGGTATATCTAAAACTTTTAAAGCTTTTTCTTTCATAAAAATACTCCTTAAATTTAGAATACCCCCCCATGTTTATTGTTCAATTTCTTTTAAAATTTTTGCTACCTTATTCAGTGGTAATCCAACCACATTATAATAACATCCTTTAATTTCTTCAACAAAAACTCCACCTAAGCCTTGAATTCCATATGCCCCTGCTTTATCAAGTGGTTCTCCACTTTTTATGTAATCCCATATTTCCTGATCAGTAAGATTTGAAAATCTTACTTCTGTTTTAAGGCTTTCTGTTATTCTTTCCTTAGTTTTTGTGTTATAAATCGAAACACCTGAATAAACTTCATGCACTTTTCCGCTTAATTTCTTTAACATCTTATATGCATCTTCTTCATCTTTCGGCTTTTCAAGAATCTTATTATTTATTGAAACTACTGTGTCTGCCGATATTATTATTGTATCTTCGTTTACATTATCTAATATGGCTTCCCCCTTTTTAATCGCTAATTCCTCAACATAACTCTTAGGACTATTAGAATATTTTACTGAACTCTCATCAAAATGACTTTCTACTACAGTAAAATTTTCTACTATTCTTTTTAAAAGTTCTTTCCTTCTCACTGAGGCTGACGCTAATATAAAATCCATAGTTTCCCTCCTAAACAGCTGTCTATCTATATTATTAACAAGAATAAATGATTTCTATTCATAATAATATTCTTCAAACGCAATTTAAGGTGCAGTTTACTTTACACTACACCTTAATTAGTTTATCATTTTATAGCTACCTTAACAAGTAGCTTTACTTCATTTAATTTTTTTTTAAGATTTATTTTAAACTCTGTATTTATTTAAGATGTTATATACATATTCAACAGATTTTTGAATATCTTTTCTTTCTAATACTTTTGGTAAACTTTTTATATGTTCTTTTAATTTTTTTACTTCATCATTTTCTTCATTTTTTGTATCTTTTAGTTCTTCTGTCCATTTTTTAAATTCTTCTACATTCACACTTTTAGTATCTTTATTTTCAAACTTTTCAATTATATCCATATATGCTACCATGATTTTAGAAAGCTTTACCCCATTAGCATCACCCTTTGGTATTTCTGTCCTAATCTTCACATTAACTATTTCATCTTTACTTAATTCATCCGATTTCTTTTTAGCCTCTTCATCTTTATATATTCCTGCTATAACCTTAAACTTATCTCCATCTTTAGAGATAAACTTATTAAACTCTTCTGGTACTTCTTTTAATGCTGTTTTTGCATTTTCTTCTTTTCCATATACACCACATTGCAATATAAAGAAGCTTTCTTTTTCTACTGCTTCTTTATTATTTTTCTCCTTTTCATCCACTGGTTGTGGTTTCATTGTTTCATCATTTTTTTTATTTGCATCATCTTCCTTTGTAACTGGAGGCTTTTTCTCTCTCCCCTCAATTCCCTCACCTTGTTTAAATATCATTGGTCCAAAAATCATCCCTATTCCTATTGCTAGTGGAATACAAACTGCAAGTCCTATAAGAAAAAAATTATTTTTTCCTCTACGTCCCCCACCACGCCTATTATTATTGTTATTATGATTATATCTTGTATATCTCATTTTCCCCTCCCCTAAAAGCACCATCTTTATATTTATATATATTACTCACTTCATTTTAATATTCATTATGTAGTTAAATTTCAATAAAATTGGAAAAATAAATTTTTATTATTTCTTTTATTACACTTCTCTAATTAAATAGAAAAAGGACTCTTTCACTCTTGAAAAAGCCCTTTTTCTTAAATATATTTTATTTTATCTCTGCTAGTATTTTAATTAAATACTCCCATACATTTTTTACTGAAGAAATACTCATATGCTCATTCGGTGTATGAACATCATAAAGATTTGGACCAAAACTTATCATATCTAGATTTCCTAATCTTTCTTTAAATAATCCACACTCTACACCAGCATGTATTGCTGTAAGTTTTGGTTCTTCACCAGTCATCTTTTTATAAACATCTATACAGATTTCTCTTATTCTAGAATCTGGATTATACTCCCACTCTGGATATCCTGCATTAGTTGTAAATTCTCCACCTAAAAGTTCTGTAACAGTTTGTGCTCTTAATGTAATTTCATCTTTTAATGAACCTACTGAACTTCTTATAGCACTATCATAAATAACTTCACCATTCTCTGTACTAACTATTCCTAAGTTAGTTGAACTTTCAGTTAATCCATGCATACTTTTGCTCATTGTGTTTACTCCATTAGGATAAAGATATAAAAGATTTATTACTCTTTCTGTTACATCTTTAGTAAACATTTTACTAGCTTTAGCTTCTGATACTTCTAAACTTACATCTGGATCTTGTACTTTTAATTCATGTTTAAATGTACCTTCTAAATTTAAAACTACATCTTTTACATCTTTTATATCAGATGATTTTACAAGGATTATCGCATCTGCTTCTCTTGGAATTGCATTATTTTTAGAACCACCTTCAATATAAGAAAGTCTTATATCAAATTTTCCTAATAACTCTTTTAAGATTCTTCCCATTAACTTATTAGAATTTCCACGTCCCTTATTTATTTCCATTCCAGAGTGTCCACCTTTAAGACCTCTTACCTTTATTTCTAAAGGAGTGTATTCATTACCTACATTTTCTTCTTCTATTTTAATTACAGATTTACTTCTTATTCCACCTGCACAGCTTAATAGTAGTTCGCCTTCTTCCTCAGAATCAAGGTTTAAAAGAATTTTACCATCAACATCTTTTTTATTAATGTTCATCGCTCCAGTCATTCCTGTTTCTTCATCAACAGTTAATAATAATTCTATTGCAGGATGTTCTATTTCATTGCTTGCAAGTACAGCCATTCCATAAGCTATAGCTATTCCATTATCTGCTCCAAGAGTAGTTCCAGTTGCAAAAATATTATCTCCTTCAACTCTTAGCTTAATTGGATCTTTTAGAAAGTCGTGCTCTGTTCCTTTATTTTTTTCACAAACCATGTCCATATGCCCTTGAAGTATTACTCCTGGCGCATTTTCATATCCTTTAGTTGCAGGTTTTTTAATTATTATATTTAGTGTTTCGTCTTGTATAACTTCTAATCCTAATTTCTTTGCAAATGAAACTAAATAATCACTTATTCCCTTCTCATTTCCTGATCCTCTTGGTATTCTTGAAATTTCTTCAAAGTAACTAAAAACTTCTTTTGGTTCTATATTTGATATTTTTTCCATTTTTATTCCTTCCTTCTCATTTTAGTGTTAAAATAATATTGTAGTTAATTTTAGTATATCACATAGTGTTAACATATTAAAAGTTTGCTCATACTATCTATGATTAATACTAAAGTTATCTTTAAAAAATTTATTTTAAGAGGTGATTCCTATGCAAAAAACAAAAATGATTTTTACAATTGGTCCTGCTAGTGATAGTGAAGATATTTTAAGAGAATTCATTAAAATTGGTATGAGTGCTGCAAGATTAAATTTTTCTCATGGCAGTCATGAATCTCACAAAGAAAAAATTGATTTAATTAAAAAGCTTAGAGATGAACTGAAAACTACTACCTCTATTATACTTGATATTAAAGGCCCTAAAATTAGAACTCATAACTTTATAAATGATGGTGTTCTTTTAGAAAAAGGTGCTCCATTTTCATTTATTTGTGGAACAGAAGTTTTAGGGGATAATACCAAATGTTCTGTAACTTATGATGAATTATATAAAGATGTTAAAAAAGATGGACATATCCTTGTTGATGATGGTGTCCTTCAATTTAAAATAACAGAAATTATTGATAAAGAAATAAAATGTATTGTAACTGTTGGTGGCATAATTAAGAACCACAAAGGAGTCAATGTTCCTAATATCTCCATAAATCTCCCTTCTGTAACTGAAAAAGATAAAGAAGATATTATTTTTGGTTGTGAAAACGATGTAGATTTTATTGCAGCCTCTTTTGTTCGAAAAGCTTCCGACATACTTGATGTTAGAAATATTTTAGACTCTCATAATGGGAAACATATTAAAATCATTGCTAAAATTGAAAGCCAAGAAGGTGTAGAAAATATAGATGAGATTTTAAAAGTAACTGATGCAGTTATGGTTGCACGTGGAGATATGGGAATTGAAATTCCCATTGAAAAAGTTCCTATATTACAAAAAAGTATTATAAAAAAATGTAATCTTGCTGGAAAAGTTGTTATTACTGCAACACAAATGCTTGATTCAATGATTAGAAATTCAATTCCAACACGTGCCGAAGCTTGTGATATTTGTAATGCTATCTTTGATGGAACTGATGCTATTATGCTTAGTGGTGAAAGTGCATCTGGTTCATTCCCTCTAGAAGCTGTTCAAACCATGTCAAAAATAGCAAAAGAAACTGAAGCACATCTTAATTATGAGCATCTTAAAATTAGTGCAATTTTAGAAGGCCGTGTAAATATCAATTCTGATTCCTTTGCTGATGCTATAAGTTATTCTGCATGTAGAACTTCAAACTCAATTGATGCAGAAGCAATAGTTGCTGCAACTCAATCTGGTTCAACAGCTAGACTTATTTCTAAATACAGACCTAAGGCCCACATTATTGCAATTACACCTTATGCGAGAGTTCGCCGTAGTCTTGCTTTAAACTTTGGTGTTATTCCAGCACATTGTGATCATTTTAATTCGACAGATGAAATTTTACTAGAAGCTAAAAAAATAGCTAGCAATTATGATTTTATAAATAAAGGTGATGAAATTATAGTTGCAGCAGGAATGCCAACAAATCATACTGGTGGAACTAATATGCTTAAAATAGAAAAAATTTAACTTTAAAAAGCCCAAAGCAAAATCTTTGCTCTGGGCTCTTTCTTATATCTTATAATTTACTTTTTAAATCTGCAAAAAGATCTCCTAAAGTAACATCTTCTTCTGAATTATCTTCATAGTTTACATACTCTCTAGTTTTTCCTGAAGCATCTTTTATGCTAAGTGATAATTTTTTTGCATCTAAATCAACACTTAAAACTTTAACTTTAACTACATCTCCAACTTTAACAGCTTCTGCTGGATCTTTAATTGGTTCTGGAGTTATTTCACTTAAGTGAACTAATCCTTCTACACCTTTAAATAATTCAACGAAAGCTCCAAACTTAGCAAGTTTCTTAACTTTACCTTCTAAGATTTCTCCACTCTTTAAGCTATCTGCATTTAGTGTCCATGGCTCTTGTAAGTTGTCTTTTAAAATAAGAGATAATCTTTTATTTTCTTTATCAACATTTCCTATAAATACTTCAACAGTATCTCCTTTTTTAACTACATCTTCAACGTTTCTAACTCTTTCCCAAGCTAAATCGTTAATGTGTACTAAACCTTGAACTCCTGGAAGAACTTCAACAAATGCTCCAAACTTAGTTGTATTTCTAACAGTACCTGTTATTTTTTCTCCTGATTTTAATGAGTTCCAGTTCTTTTCTTCTTCTGCCTTAAATGCCTCTTCTTCTAAAGCTCTTCTTGAAGCTATAACTTTATTATTTTTTAAGTCAAGTTCAATTATTCTAACTTCTAAATCATCTCCAACTAAATCTTTACCATTAGTTTTACGTCTACTAATTAATGAACCTGGCATAAATACTCTAGTTTTTCCATAATAACATAAAAGTCCACCTTTTATCTCTTCTTGAACATGAACATTAACTGGAGTTTCATTTTCAAAAGCTTCTTTTAATTCTTTTCCTTCTTCTCTTAATACTGCTTTAATAGCTTCTCTCTCTTCTCTTTCTAATAATCTTCTTCTTGAAAGAACTACAGTCCCTTCTCCATCATTTGGTGATAAAACTATAACTCTAATTTTATCTCCTTCTTTTAACTCTTCAGTTATATTAACGTCTTTATTACTTACCTCATCTTTTGAAATAAATCCATCAAATGCATAATTTATATTAACGTTCGCACCTTTTTCATCTACGCTTATTATAGTTCCGTCTAAAACTTCACCTTTTTTAATAGTTTTTACATCATATTGATCTAATAATTCTTGCATACTGTTTTCGTTACTCATGCTATTCACTCCTTTTTTAAATAAGTATATATCTAATTCTAATCTATTGGGTATTTTTTCTCAACTATTTTCTAATCTCTAACATTATAACCTTTTAACTAAAAGTTTCATATAATTATTATATATAATTTTTTTGGAGGGCTTCACATTGAATTTTTTTGCAAATTTACAGTCTAAAAAAAACAAAAAAAACTATGAAACACTTTTAGATATCAAGGAAGATTTAGATCAAATTTCACTTAAAATATCAATTTTAAAGAATAAAATTGATACTTTCAATAAAACTTCTATATCCTCTTTAGATAACATCCAAAATTATATTTCTAAAATTCACGCCTCTGCTAATAAAAATAATCTTTCTCTTTGTAAAAAAGGATTCTTTAAATACTATCGTGAAAATATAATTTATAACTTTATTCTTAAAAACTCCTTGTTATTATCAAAGGAATTTAAAATTATAAATGAAAGTCTCTCTTCTATTCAAGATGAATATGACATTCTTGAACAAAACTATTCTAATTCCTTATCAATTTCAAAATTTATATTCAAAGATATATTCACCTTATCAATTAAAGATTTCTCTAATAAACTACTTAACCTTTCTAAAAATGTAACTTCTTTAAACGAAACTTTCTCTAAAGTTATTAATTCTAAACCTTCTCCAGAATTCTCTGACCTTTTTGAAGATGAATCTGCTTTTGATATTCACTTTAATGAATTTCTAAAAGAATATAATATTATATTTTAAAAGGACTATCTCATAGGATTATATAAATAATCTTTTGAGATAGTCCATTTTCAATTAATTATTCAGCGATTTCTACTACGTCGTATCCTTCTTCTTCAATTAATTCTTTTAACTCATCTTTAGTTATGCTTCCTTCTACAGTTGCAAGACCTATTTTAACATCAAAGTTATCTACTTTTGCATTATCTTTTAATGCATCCTCTACGTGTTTTACGCAATGTCCACAAGACATTCCTGTTATTTTAGCTACTAATTTTGCCATAATAATTCACTCCTCAATAATTTTTATTCACAAGGTACAAAGCCCCTTGTTATGGCACTATATTAAAATTTAGGTTTAAATCTTTTTAATCTTAAAGCATTTAATAATACTGACACTGAACTTAAACTCATTGCAAATGCTGCTATCATAGGATTTAATAATGGCCCTCCAAGTGCATATACAATTCCCATTGCAAATGGAATACCAACTACATTATAAGCAAATGCCCAGAAAAGATTTTCCTTTATGTTTCTTATAGTTGCTTTACTTAACTGAATTGCTGATACAACATCTAATATATCACTTCTCATTAATACAACATCTGCTGATTCTATGGCTACATCTGTACCTGAACCAATTGCAATACCAATCTCTGCTGTTACAAGTGCTGGTGCATCATTTACACCATCTCCAACCATTGCTACCTTTTTACCTTCTGCTTGAATAGTTTTAACTACATCTGCTTTTCCTTCAGGTAATACATCAGATACTACTCTATCTATATTAACTTGACTTGCAATTGCTTTTGCAGTTTTTTCATTATCACCCGTAAGCATAACTACTTCAATTCCCATATCTTGAAGTGCTTTAACAGCTCTTTTACTGTTTTCTTTTACTGTATCTGCAACTGCAATGATTCCATTAAAAACCCCATCTATTGCCATAAACATTGGTGTTTTCCCCATATCTGCAAGGCTATGTGCTTTTTCTTCAATAGAATCTATATTAATAGAGAATCTATCCATTATTTTTCTGTTACCAATAATAATATCTTTCCCTTCAATTTTAGTTTCAATTCCTTCTCCTAAGATTGCATTGAATTCATCAATTTTTGGTAAATCTAAATTTCTATCTTTCGCTTCATTTACAATAGCTTCTCCAAGTGGATGCTCTGAACCTTTTTCAGCAGCTGCTGCAAACCTTAAAACTTCATTTTCATCCATTCCAGTAGAAACAATATCTGTAACTTTTGGTTTACCTTCTGTTATAGTTCCTGTTTTATCAAATACAACTGTTTGTAATTTATGAGCTTCTTCGAGTGCAGTACCACTTTTAATTAATACTCCATTCTCTGCTCCTTTACCTGTACTTACCATAATTGCTGTAGGAGTTGCTAATCCTAGAGCACATGGGCATGCTATAACTAATACTGAAATAAGTATATTAAGTGAGAACTCTAATCCTACTCCACCAAAGAAGTACCAAGCAAGAGTTGCAAGTATTGCTAAAATAATAACTGTTGGAACAAAGTATGCTGAAATTACATCTGCCATTCTTGCAATTGGAGCTTTAGTTCCTTGTGCACTTTCAACTAAACTTATAATTTGTGATAATGCTGTATCTTTACCTACTTTAGTAGCTTTAAATTTAAACATTCCTGTTTTATTTATACTTCCACCAATAACACTATCTCCTACATTTTTTTCAACTGGAATACTTTCACCTGTAAGCATTGCCTCATCAATAGCTGATGATCCTTCTACAATCTCACCATCAACTGGAAGCTTTTCTCCTGGCTTAACTAAAACTATATCTCCAGTTTTAACTTCATCAATTTTAACTGTTCTTTCTTCACCATCTATAATAATAGTTGCAGTTTTTGGTGCAAGTCCCATAAGCTTATTAATAGCATCAGAAGTTTTTCCTTGTGTTATAGCTTCTAGGAATTTACCTAAACTAATAAATACAACTATAAGTCCTGCTGACTCAAAATATAAATGATGTACAAATTCTAAATGTCCTGTGGCAATTTTATATATTGCATAAATACCATATAAAGTTGCTGCTGTACTTCCAAGAGCAATCAAACTATCCATATTCGGACTTAAATGTGCTAAATTTTTAAATCCATGTATAAAGAAATCTCTTCCTATAATAATTATAATTACTGCTAATATAAGTTGAATAATTGCAAAGTTTAATGGATGTGTATGCATATCAATAATATTTGGTAATGGCATATGGAACATTGGTCCCATTGCAATTAATAATAATGGAATACCAAATATTGCAGCTAATATAAGTCTTAATCTAGTTTTTTTAATTTTTTTCTCTGCTCTACTTCTTGGAGTTTCCTCTTGCACCTTCTCATCTACTTCAAAAGCCTCATATCCTGCTTTTTTAACAGTATTTTCAATATCACTTCCTCTTAAAACGCTACTATCATAATCAACATTTAAATCTTCTGTTGCTAAGTTTACTACTGCTTTTTCTACTCCATCAAGTTTATTTAAAACTCTTTCTACTCTACTTGAACATGATGCGCAAGTCATTCCTTTTACTTTGTAATGTTTATGAGCCATTTTCTTTTCATCTATTACTGATGCATCATATCCTGCTTTTCTTATAGTTTCAATAATGTCATCTTCGCTCATTTCATCTTTATTAAATTCAATAGTTAATTTCTCAGTTGCTAAATTTACTACTGCCTTTTCTACTGCTTCTTTTTTATTAAGAACTCTTTCCACTCTGCTTGAACATGATGCACAAGTCATTCCAGTAACATTAAATTCTCTTTTAACCTCACTATCATTCTTTTCTTCAACGCCTTCATATCCAGCTTTTTTTATAGTTTCTAATATTTCGTCAGTATTTATTTTATCTTTATCAAAATCTATATTTAACTTTTCTGTAGCTAAATTTACTACAGCTTCATTAACTCCATCTTTCTTGTTAAGAACTCTCTCTACTCTACTTGAACAAGCAGCGCAGGTCATTCCTTTTACTGTAAATAGTTTTTTCACCTTAATCTCCTCCCTATTTATCTATAAGCTTAGTTAATATACTCATAATCTCATCAACCTTAGCTTCCTTTTCTTCCTCATTATCTAAAGCTTCTTTAACACAATGATGCATATGTTGTGAAAGAATCAATTTATTTGATTTTTTCAAAAGCCCTTGTGCTGCTATTATTTGATTAGAAATATCAATGCAATATCTTCCATCCTCTATCATTTTAATTATTGCTTCAATTTGACCTCTACAAGTTTTTAAAGATTGTAGTGCTTTCTTTTTTTCATCATTCATCTCTTTACTCCCCTCCCCCCTAGGTGGGGGTTCTTATATTTATAATATATAT
Organism: Clostridium sp.; assembly: GCF_051656525.1. GTDB lineage: Bacteria > Bacillota > Clostridia > Clostridiales > Clostridiaceae > Clostridium. The sequence goes on from NZ_JBOGCC010000055.1 coordinate 31,779, forward strand.
CTCTTTTTCTTTTATGTCAAACTTTTTAGAATTTAATTTTATTTTTCCCTTTTTAAGTTTTATTATTTATGCACATCTTTTTATAATACGACTTCATTTATTCACATTTATCTATATCTCTATTTAAATTCCTCCTCCTAATTTTTCTCAATAAAAAAACTCTTACTAAGCCTCATTGCTTAATAAGAGTTTTAACTTTATATCTTTTCCTTCATCTCTTTATAACAGAATTCAATTATATCACTTCTTTTTATTATCCCTATAAATATTCCCTCATCATCTACTACAGGAACAAAATTTTGATTTACTGCAAGTGATATAAGACTTTCTATATCTGCATTTATTGACACACTTTTGTGATTTCTTCTACATTTTACTTCATCAACTTTTACAGTCTCTGTATTTTTAAAACTTAATTCTGGCGTATTTTTAAGCTTCCATAACAAGTCTCCCTCAGTTATGGACTTTACATACTTTCCTCTATTATCAAGAATAGGTATAGCTGTATATCCGTGATGCTCCATACGCTCCATAACTTGTCTCATAGTTGCCTCTACATTCTCATAAATAACCTCATTTTTTGGTGTAAGGAAAAACGCTATATTCATTTCTTTCTTCTCCTAAATAATATTTATTTACACTTATATTCTATCACACTATCTTGTATAATATAACTCTTAACTTTGTTTTTCCAATTTGATAAAATACTTTTCTAATTTATACATATAGTCTGAATACTCTATCTCATTTAATATACTTCCAATTTCAGAGTATATAACTTTTCCATGAAGAGTCTTCTTTATAATAACTTCATTTAAAATTGTTGAATGACATTTAGGACAAATTCCAACTGAAAGGAATCTCCATCTAGCTGGCATATAATCGAAATCTAAGACTAATTTTCTTCTACATTTAGGACATATTGATTTTATTTTAGAATAATCTAAATTCATATTATCAACACACCTTAAATTTATAGCTGGCATATCATATATATTATCAACTATATAGTTTTTAACAATTCTATAATTATATAATTGTTTAAAAGCTTGCACTGTATAATTTGCATCGTTTAATGCATCATGTAAAAGATTATCATCAGCCTTTATATTAAGTCTCATCAAAGCATTTTTAAGGCTTAATGATTTTTTAGCACCTATAACTTTTGTTACATACTCTTGAATATCCAAATATTTTTTCACCCATTTTATATCTTCATATTTATGAAAATGTGAGTTTATTATTATTTGTGCTACATCATCTTTTGCCCATGAGCATAAAATATTATTTCCTATAAATGCTTTTAGCCTATCTATAGCTTCTTTAAATGAAATCCCTTTTTCTAAATCTTCATTTGTTATTTTTGTAATATTTATTATTTCAGGATTTAAAATAGGAAAGATTGAAGGCTTTATATATACCTTCAATTCATCCTCTATTTTCATATATTGATCCACCTTTATAGCACCAATTTCTATAATCTCACTCTCAATTTCAATATCCCTAAGTTCTTTATACTCTTCATATATATTAGGATAATATCTTTCTATATTATCTAATCTATTGAATTCTAAATCAATTATTACATATCCCATAACCCCTTTTTCTACTCCCTTACTCTTTTTCGTTAAAATCTATTCCTGCAAGCTTCATAAGGTGTATTGCATTTTGAGTTCTACTTCTTCCATCTCTTAGCTTATAGTCAAATTTTATCTTTCCATCTTCATAGTATTCTCTAAAGTTTTTATTTTGGATTCTCTTATCCTTTTCTTCTAAATCACATAAGTCTAAATCATGTGTTGATACAATTCCTACAGCTCCTGAATCAATAAGTTGATTTATAAGAACTTTTGCCCCTGTATGTCTATCTTCTGAATTTGTACCCTTAAATATTTCATCTAATAAGAAGAAAATTCTTTTTCCACTTTTTGCTCCTTCAATTAAAAGTTTTATTCTTAAAATCTCAGCATAAAAGGATGATATACTCTCCTCTAAATTATCCTTAGTTCTCATACACGTATATAAATCAAACATTCCACATTTAAATTCATCACTATTAACAGGTGCTCCTAAATATGAAAGAACTAAGTTTAACCCAATTGTTCTTAAAAACGTACTTTTTCCTGACATATTTGACCCTGTAATTAATGTTGTTTTTGTATACTCATTTAATTCATAATTATTTCTCACAGCTCTTTTCCCTAAAATAGGATGCCCAACTTCTTTAGCTTTAACAATCTTTTCTTCCACTATTTCAGGATAAGTCCATTCCTCAAAGTCAAATGCTAAATTTGAAACACTTCCTAATGCATCAAATTCGTTCATTGCCTCTAGCCATTCACTTAAATATTCCCCATTTTTTTCTCTAAACTTCTCTAAATTAGATACTAAAAATACATCTGAAAATATAAATAAATTTATAATTAAATAATATGCATTTCCATGACTATCTCCAACCCAATCTAAGATAGATGCAAGTTTTTTCATCTCTTTCTTACATGATATATTTTTATCTTTATTATTTATCTTACTTTTTATTTCTTTTAAGTACTCCGATTCAAAACTCTCATCTTCAATAAGTGCTAATATCTCTGAATATGCTTTTATTGTAGACTTCATAAGTGCAAACATTTCTAACTCTTCTTTACTATCTTTAGTTAAACTTTTTATAACTAAATAGTTTACCATTAGAACTATAAGTAATTCACTCCATCTTAAAACTCCTACAACTGATAAAGCTATCCAACCAAAAGTTATTATAATAAAGAAAATGGCTATATACTTTTTTAATGTTCCTTTATTTCTTTTAGTCTTGCTCCATTCTTTTAAATACTCTATCTCATTTAATTCTTGATTACTATTACTAACATTCATTAGCCCTTTTAATATTAATTTTTGTCTCCAAGATACCTTTTTCCCAAGTTCTTTTATCCCCTCTTGTTTTTTCTTAATTTCTTTTGCATCTATTGTTTCATTTTCACTTAAGATTTTAAACAATCTATTTCTACCACCACGAGTTACAGTAGTATTTATAAGTTGAAAAAGAGAATTTACTCCAAAAATATCTAAATCATGTGTATATGGATGTTTTTCATCTATATATTCTTTTCCACAATCCTTTTCATTTTTAAACTCACCATTTAACCTTCTTAAGCCTTTTTCATTTATTTCTATCATTAATTCATGACTTTTCTTTTGTTTTAAAATTTTATTATGTAAAAAAGCTACTAAAATAAATACAACTATAAAAAAAGCTCCACTTATAATTGCTAAAGTACCTTTTCCACTTGAATAAAATTTATATACTGAAAAAATTAAAAGAATTATTACTACTAATCTACTCCAACCTATTGCTAAACTTTTTTTATCTATTTGTTCTATCTTAATTCTACTCTCTTTTATATTTTCTTCATAAAATTTTAGTGCATTCATTAATATTTTTTACTCCTTTTTATTGTTTTATGTAAATTATACCATAAGTTAACAAGAAAAAGGGAAGAGTATATAAATATCTCTTCCTTTATTTCATTGCATTATATATTGTTTCTAAATT
>NZ_JBOGCC010000056.1:0-2750 GCF_051656525.1 Clostridium sp.
TTTATACATTTATCAATAATTATATAATGATAGAAAAGAACTGTAAATAATAAACATAATTATTTAATTAAATGTAATTATTTAAACTATCTATATATTTTTTAGTTTTAAAAAGAATAACGTAAAATTTTTTTTCTAAATTTTTATTATTTCTATATTTCTCTGTATTTAATAATTCTAAAATTAATTCTAATTCCTCTAAATTAAATTTTATCATATAGATTAAACTTTCAACAGTATTAGTAGTTAAAGTATTTTTTAAGTTTTTATCAAATAATAGTTCCATAAATCCCCCTTAAAGCCCTTTCATTAAACTAAGTATTATATTTGCCTAAAACACTTCCTAAAATTTTATTTAATAAAAAAATTATGTAGTAGTATTTAAATTAAAAGTTTATTTTAAGTATTATACAAAAAATATTGAAGAAGTACACGATGGGCTTCAAAAGTGAATTAAATATCTTAAATTTGTATAATACAAAAAGAGAAGGGGGAGTTGGTATGATTAGTCAAAAAAAATTTTATGGTGAAATAGAAGGAAGAAAATTAAGGGAGTTTAAAAATTTAAATTATAATAAAAAAACATTAGCAGAAAGAAAAAAATTTATTGAAGAATTATTAGAAGATAAAGAAAAAAAAATAAAATTTTTTGAATTTTATTTTGATAATTATTTTAATTGTAATTTATCTAGTGAAGATGAATTATCAGAAAAGAATGATGTGTGCTTAACTTTAGAGAAAATGGCTAATTATCTTTTAGGAGCAAATGAAATTAGAGAAGAAAGAAAAATGAAAGCATTAAATGAAAGGTTTTATATAGATATTGTAGAATTTAAACAACGAACAAAGAAAGAGGAAAGTTTAGAAAATAAAATATTTAGAAATTCTAATAGTAAAATTAAAAATGATGATGGTACAGGGAGAATAAATTATTTATTAGAAAAGAATAATTATAATAAGAAAGAGAAAAAACAACAAATTTTTGATATAGATTTTCAACAAGATAACTATTGTTCAAGTGTATTAAAAGATTATCAAAAAATGTTAGATAAAATAAATTATGAATTAGAAAAAATAAAATTAAATAAAGACAATAAATTAGTAGGAAAAAGATATGTATTAACTAAACAAAAAAAAGAATTAATTGAAGATATGATTTTATGCAAAAATAATTTGAAAGGAACTTTTGGCTTAATATTAACAAAAGATATTATAAACAATAAAAAACAGAGCTTAGATTTATTTCAATGGGATAATTTTAATCATTTAAAAGCATTAATTGCAATAAATAAAAAATTTGATCCGGATAATGAAATAAGTATTCTAGTAAAAGATTTAAATAAAATTTTAGATGAATTGATAAAAAATAATATATTGTCAGTAGAAGAAGTTTTTATAATAAAAATGATTAGAAAAGGGTATAAGAAAAAAGAAATAGCAGTTTTATTGAAAACATATCCAACAAAAATAACTAGAATTATGGAAAAAATTATTAATAAAATTATTAAATATATTAGGAAAAGTGAATTATATAAAAAATAAATATATTTTTATATAAAAGAAAGTATTAGATTATTTTGCAGGCAAATACAAGTTATAATAAAAATTTGTTTTTTCAGAGGAAAAAAGATGAAAATAAGGTTTATTAATAATAATTAGGTATAAATAGCAACTATCTATACTATTTAGATAGTGAGCAAATTTAGAAAAGGAGGGTATCTAATCTTTTTAGAAACCCTCCTTTCAATTAAATTTTTTTAATAGGATTTTTTGAGGAATTAGAAATTTCTATAAATAGACATAATATATACATATATAAAGGTTTACAACAAAAATAATAATTTTTTAATGAAATTTAAGGAATGTTATTTGGAGTTTTTTAATATTACTATATTGTGGTGAAAAATAGTTATTTAAAAAGGTAAATTAATAAAAAATATTTTTATTATGTATTTTATTGTATTAGGTAGATAGTAAATGTAAATTATCATATGGTAATTAAAGGATAAAATGAAATTTGTTAAAATAAATGTAAATTATAATTGGGGTAATGTGGAATGAAGAGTTTATAAAAAGATGGGGGGAAACTATGGATAATAAGAATCAGTCAGCTTTAAATGTTAAAGAATTGATTTATACCTTTAAGAAAAGGTGGAAATTAATTATTATAACAACTATTTTAATTACAGCTATAACAGGGCTTTTTAGTGCCTTTGTAATAAAGCCAACCTATAAATCAACAATGAAAGTTTTTGTTGGAAAAGAGGGGTTAGAGGGGCAAAATTATTCCAGTCAAGAATTAGATTTATACAGTAAACTTATGGGAACCTATATAGAATTGATGAATAATCCAGACTTTATTGAAAGAGTTATTAAAAATAAAAATTTATCAGCAACCACAGGTGAAATTTTAGGGGGATTATCTATAGTTGAAAGTAATCAGTTTATGGTTATAAGTTATAGCAATAAAAATAAAGAAAAGACTAAACCGATTATAGATGCTGTTGTAAGTGAGTTCATGGTCTATTCTAAAGAAATAATAACAACTGGTAATTTAAGAATAGTTTTAGAAGCTAAAGTTCCAACTAATCCAATATCACCTAATGTACCCAAAAATACAATTTTAGGGTTTTTAGTAGGGTTAATATTAAGTATTGGTATAGTTTTAGTTTTAGATTATTTAGATAATACTTTCAAAAGTGAATCAGATGTAACAGAAGTTTTAAATATACCTTTAGTTGGGGCTATTC
>NZ_JBOGCC010000057.1:0-1060 GCF_051656525.1 Clostridium sp.
TATAGCTTCTTCCTTTTTATTATTTTTCTATTTTATTATTTTCATATTTTTTATTGTAGAAGTTCATAAAGAAATATAATGGAATAGCAACTATAAGTCCACCAAGTCCCCAAATTATTTGTTCAGGAGTTGATTGGAATAGTATCCAAAGGCTTACTACAATAGCGATAACAGGAATTGTAGGTCCGAATGGAATTTTAAATGAACCTTGTAAGTCAGGTCTTTTCTTTCTAAGAACTAATACAGCAAGACACGTTGGCAAGTATTGCGCAAATCTTGATATTGCACTTATTAATGCTAAGTGAGTAAAGCTTCCTGAAAGTGCAATTGGAATAGTTATTATTGTACTTACTATTACAGAGATGTATGGAACACCTCGTTTACTTTGTTTTGCCATAGCACGAGGAAGTAATCCATCATTTGCAAGAGCCATTCCAAGTCTTGGAGTAAGGAAGGACTGTGTTGCATTAATTCCGATAATTGAAACTAGGATTCCAAGGCTCACAAGTATTCCACCAAAAGGACCAAGCATTTGTGACGAAGCTGTAGCAACAGGGGTTAAATCACTAGCAAGCTTAGGACCAAGCACACCTATAGAAATTGCTTGTATTAACATATAAATAACTGAAACTAAAAGCATTACAATGATAATTGCTTTAGGAACATTTTTGCTAGGGTTATCCATATCTTCGGCAGCTAAAGCAATACTTTCAAATCCTGTAAAAGAAAAGAAGATTAGAAGTGCAGCTGCGCCAAATGAACCATGAGTATATGTACCATGAGGAAATACTGGGGTAAAGTTTCCTCCTTTTATAAAGAAAATACCAACAGCTATAAAGATAATAAAAGGTATAATCTTCCCAATAGTAGATACATTTATTATTATTTTTGAAAGATTTACTCCAGCGAAGTTCATAATCGCAAGTAATACCAATAATGCAATAATAACGATAACTTTTGTTATACCAGTAGCTACTGAAGGAATAAATACAGAAAGTGCAGTTACAAAACCAACAGCCATAGTAGCTGATGCTATTATGCAGATAGCATAAGTCATTAT
>NZ_JBOGCC010000058.1:0-1617 GCF_051656525.1 Clostridium sp.
GGAGAGTCTTGTTTTCGAGAACCCCGATGGTAGTGACGGCGCGGTTCTCAGATACGTCGATGGCAGATTAAGTATCAGCTACGGCAACGGAAAAGCAATGGAGATATGATATGACCAAGTTACTCAATGGCGCGTTTATTACCGGTCAAGGCAAGCTGAACGGTAACGATATCGCAACCGAAAACTACGTTGATGCTGCTATCGCCGCGCTGTCGTTCGACAATGTGGTGGAGTCTGGCGAATCGTCATTGACTGCCTACATCGCAGCGAACGGCACCGGACTGGCTGAAGGCACGCTTTTGATTCTGGCTTCGGCACCTGCTGGGCAGCAGCGCTGGGTTCGTCGTGACTATACAACCAGCGATGACGGCACCGCGAACGACTTCATCAACATTAGCAACACCGCTGTGGCAGACGGTTCAATTACCGCCGCAAAGCTTGACCCTACTGTTCTGGCTGCTTTCGGTGATGCGGTTGGTAAAGTGCTGCAGATTAACGGTGACGGTGTGGAGACTGACTTCGTGCTGACCCACAACGCTGACACCAAAGATATCATCGTGAGTGTGCGCGACCTGACCGATGATGAACTGGTTCAGCCAACCGTCAAGGCCACCACTGTGAACACCATCACTGTGTCGTTCGCAGAAGCTCCGGCGGACGGTAAGCAGTACCGTGTTGCAGTTAACCGCGTGAAGTATGGTGTAGTGTAAAACTAAAAGCCCCTCATTGAGGGGCTATATTTTAGTGCTGCGCCTTCCATTCCTTAAGATCTTCTACAATCTCGCGAGCCTCATCATTCCAAGGCTCCGCAGCATCCTTTTCAAACTTAGCAATCACGAAATCGAAAGTCATAGCCGGAAGGTATGTCTTTCCGAATTCCGCCAGCCTATCCTTGTAGTCAGGATTATCTTCATCCGAGTATCCAAACTCACTTTCAAATGCGTCACAGACAGAGCAGCTACCATAATAACCTTCTACTACCCCGATCTCACCATCCACCTTAACGACTGCAATCCAATCGCCCTGATAGCTGCCATACTCTTTATACCCAAGAACCTCGCACCCAGCAGCCTCTAACGCTTCAGTGTATCCACCCATCACTCACCATCCATCAATTCAAGCCAATCTGCCATAAACACCTGATCCTGTAAGTGCCGCAGGAACTCGGCGCGGTCTTGTTCGTCCATTATTGCTTATCCTCTCGTAGAATGATCTCACCTTGGAACACAAACGTTACTCCTGGCTTGCTCCACACATCTTCGATTTGCATGCACCCACACCTACACAAGTAAACATTGAACGCCACGTCTTGGCCCGTTATTTCGTCACCACTAGACCCAGTATCGTAACCACCAAGCACCTCCCATAGGTCTTCATTTTCGCATCGAGGACATTTAGATCCCATTATTGCCACCCCTTATGTTGTTGACGTATCAAGTATCACTCCACAAACCATCAATGTCAACATGATTAACCTAAAAAAAATCCCCTCACGAAGAGGGGTAATCAGGAACTGCGTCGCGGATTGGTTGTGGTGGCCAGTGCTGATGCTGGCATGTAAGGCAGGGTTCGAACCTGCGACACACGGACTTTGACCGCAGCTCTACCAACTTGAGC
>NZ_JBOGCC010000059.1:0-7254 GCF_051656525.1 Clostridium sp.
AAATTAGATACAAGGGCGGCAATATTTAAAGATGATAAGATATTACTTGTAAAAGAGAATAATGGTACATGGTCTATGCCAGGAGGCTGGGTTGATGTACTAGAGTCAATAGAATCTAATACTATTAAAGAAGTTCAAGAAGAAGCAGGGATTTTAGTTAAAGCAGAAAGAATAATAGCAATTCAAGATAGAAATAAACATAATAAGCCAATTTATGCTTATGGTGTTTGTAAAGTATTTGTTCAGTGTAGAAAAATTAATGGAGAGTTTAAGAAGAATATAGAAACAGTAGAAAGTGAATATTTTTCACTAGAAAGTTTACCAAAGAAATTAGCAAATGAAAAGAATACTAAGAAGCAAATAGAAATGTGCTTTGAAGCAAATAATTCAAAGTCTTGGGAAACATTATTTGATTAAAAATTATGGGTAAAATAAGGGAGAGAGAAAATGAAAATAAGATTAGCAGGACTAGAAGATAGAGAACAAATTGTAGAATTAATAAAAAGAAGAATGAAGTGGATGGATAAGAGAAATTTGTATCAATGGAATAAAACAAATTATTTAGAAAGATACCCTAATAAATATTTTGATAAAATAATTAATGAAAAAATAGTATTTGTGGCTAATGAAAATGCAAAGGTAGTTGGAGTAATGGCTTTATTTAAGGAAGATGATAGATGGGAAACTAAAGATAAGGCATTATATGTACATCATTTAGCTATAGATGAAGAGTTTAAAGGGTTAGGAATAGAAATGTTAAAATTTGCAGAAAAATATGGTACAGAAGTTAAAGTAGAATTTATTAGGTTAGATTCACAGAAAACTAACTTTAAATTGAATAATTATTATGAGAATATTGGATATAAAAATGTCGGAGAATGTATTGATGGTGTTTATGAAGGATATAGACGAGAAAAAAGAGTAATAGAATAAATAATATTGAGGGTTAAGTAAGGGTGTTTCTTAAATAGAAACACCTTTTTAAATATTATGAAATTAGCTTTACAGAATAAAAATTATTAATATGTTGTATAAGTTAGAGAGTCTTTGCATATCTATAGAATAAATAAAATTAAAATGCTTAGGGGGAGTTTATGAAAAAGAAAGAGATAAGCCTTTGTATAATAAGTAAGAATGAAGAAAACTTAATAAGAGGATGTATAGAAGGTGCAAAGGATATAGTTTCAGAAATAATTGTAGTAGATACCGGATCAAAAGATAGAACTGTAGAAATTGCTAAAGAATATGGAGCTAAAGTTTATAATGAGGAATTTTATTATGATTTTGCTGAATTAAGAAATAGATGTATTCAAAAAGCTACTAAAGACTGGATTCTTTTTTTAGATTGTGATGAGGTTTTAGAAGATAAAAAAGAAATTTTAAAAGTACTAAATGAAATAACTAATGAAGTAGCCATTAGTTTAAGAATAGGAAGTTATTTAGATAGTATTAAGAGAAGTGAAGATAATATAATAAGACTTTTTAAAAGAGATGAAAAGATTAAGTTTAAAGGAAAAGTCTATGAATCAATAGAAGAAAGTATAAAGCTGAATTATGGTGAAGAAAAAATAAAGTATTCAAACATTAAAGTAAAGCATTATGGAAGTGATAAAGAAAAGGTTGACTTAAAAAGAAAAATAAGTAGGAATCTAAAAATATTATCTTTAATGAGTGAAGATGAAAAGGATGAGAAATATTTTTTTGATTTAGGAAATGAATATGGAAGAATGGAAGATTATGATATGGCTTTAGAAAAATATGAAAAGGCATTTGAACTTGAGAAGAGCAAAAAAGTAGATAAATGTAAATTAGTTATAAATAAAGCAAAAGCCATGCACAAGTTAGAGATGTTTTCTGATGAGTTAGATTTTATAAAGGAAAATCTTTTGGAGTTTAATGATTTTAAGGATTTGTATTTTTTAAAATGTCTTTGTGAAGTACAGATGGGACATTTTCATGATGCAAAAGAAAGTATTGAAGAATATATGAAAAAAGAAACTTTAATAAAATATCCATCAAGTGAATTCGAAAATGCTATATGTTTAGAAGACTTTTATAAAAATATAAGTGAAATTGCAGATGCTGTGAATATGTAAAAGAAGAGAGGAATTTATCTAAAATTTATGATAGATTCCTTTTTTAATGTTATAATATTAACAAATAATTAAAATAATTAACAAAAAGTGAATATGGAGGGGCTGAATTGAGAAGGAATAAGATATTAAAGTTAATGGGTATAGCTTTAATAATAGGAATGGGAATTTTTATAATAAATAAAAATTATGATAAAGAAGTAGAGGCTACTGATGAAGTTTTAACTAATGTAATAGTTCAAACTTTAGGAGAAGAAAAACTTAGAGATAGAATGAAATATTCAGGAAGACTTTCATATGGAAGAGAAGAAAATTTAATTGCTATGGTAGATGAAAAAGTTACATATATAGGAGTTAAAGAAGGGGATATAGTAAAAAAAGGTGATGTATTAGTAAGATTTGATTCATCAAAAGTAGATGAAAGTGTGGAAAAAGCAAAAAGAGATTATGAAGATGCATTGAAAAAATCAACTGAAGACATGGAAAAATTAGAAAATTTAAAGAAGAATATAAGTTTTATAAAAGAGGATATAAAGAAATTAAGAAATGAAAAGCAATCTATAGAATTTAAAATCAAAGATATTGAAAATGAATTACAAGACATTGAAGAAAAATTTAAAAATAATGAAATATGTGAAGAGGAATACAATATTTTAAAAGAAGAGAAAAAAAAGTTGCTAAATGAAAAAAATTTAAGGGTAAAAATTTTAGAAAAAGAGATACAAGGGAAAGAGTTAGAATTAATTGCTTTAGAAAAAGGAATTGAAGGATTAGAAAAATTAAATTTAGGAAAGCTTAGTTTAGAATCTACAAAAAAGGTTTATGAGCAAATGAGTAAGGTGAAAGAAAATTATATTTTAAGATCTCCTATAGATGGGGAGGTTTTAAGTATAAATTGCTATTTAAATGAGAAAATAGAAAATAAAATGATACCATCAATTTCTATTGGAAATAAAAGTGAATTGAACTTTAGATTTGGAGTAGATGAAGATGAGATAAAAAGATTTAAAGTAAATGAAGAAGTTAGTATGGAAATTGAAAAAGAAAAAAATATGTTAAAAGAAAAAGGGTATATAAAAGATATTGGTAGAAAAAAAGATGCTAGAACAGGTCAGTATATGGTAACTGTAAAAGTTCCTAATAATAAAGATTATGATGTGCAAGCATTTGCAAATTGTTTTATAAAAAATACTGAGAAAAAAGAAAAAAATATGATAAGCAAGAATGCATTAATAAGAGAAGAAGAAAAGAATTTTGTATATATAGTTGAAGATGGTGAAATTGAAAAACGAGAAATAAAAATAAGTGAAGAAAATAATCATAGTATAAAAGTTGTAGAAGGGTTAAAAAATGAAGATAAAGCAGTAATCCGTGGAAAAGAATATGTAGAAGAGGGACAGGCTGTGAATATTGTAGAGGAGGATTTATAGGATGAAGATATGGGAATTTAGTATCAAGAGGCCAATAACAATATTTATGGCAATAATTGCAGTGCTTATATTTGGAGCAGTATCATATACAAGATTAAATTTAGATATGCTTCCTAATATGAATATGCCAATGCTTATGGTTAATACAAACTTAATGGGGGCATCACCAAGTGAAATTGAGGAAACTGTAACGAAGAATTTAGAAGAAGTTATAAGTACTGCAAGTAATGTGAAAAGTGTAAAATCTATATCTAAAGAGGGAAATTCAGTAGTAATGGTTCAATTTGAAGATGGAACAGATATGGATTTTGCATCATTAGAAATAAGAGAAAAAGTGGATATGATAAAGGGGATTTTACCAAAAGATACAATGAATCCTATGATTATAAAAATGGATCCATCTATGATGCCAATTATGAATTTTGGAGTTAGCCTAAAAAATGAGTTAAGTGAAAAAATAAGTGATTTTACTGAGAATATAGTAAAAAAAGAACTTCAAAGTATAGATGGGGTTGCTTCAGTTAATCTTTCAGGAGCATACAATAAAACAGTAAAAATACAAGTTGATGGTGATAGATTAAATTCTTATGGATTAAATATGCAAACTTTATTAAGTGCTATAAAAAGTGTAGATATAAACTACCCTATAGGAAATATTATTGAAGGTGATTATGAAGTTTTAGTAAGAACAAGTAGTGAGATAACTTCCTTAGAGGATTTTTCAAATATAAGTTTAAAAACAAATACAGGAGAAATTAAAAAGTTATCTGATATAAGTACTATTGAGTATAAAAATGAAAAGGGAGAAGATTTTGCAAAAATAAATGGAAATGATGCTCTTATATTGACTATCCAAAAAGAAAGTATGGCGAATACTGTTGAGGTTACAGAACGAGTAAAGAAAAAATTGGAACAATTAAAAAGTGAAAATAATAATTTAGAAGTAATAAAGATTATGGATCAAGGTGAAGTAATAGAATTTATGGTGGATGCAGTAAAAAGAAATGCAATTATAGGAGCCATATTAGCAGTAATAGTATTACTTTTATTTTTAAAAGATATTAGAACAACTATAATTATGGGAATATCAATACCTATTTCGATAGTTTGGACATTTGTTTTAGTTTATTTTGGAGGGTTAACTCTTAATATGATTTCTCTTGGAGGAATAGCACTTGGGGTTGGAATGCTTGTAGATAACTCAATTGTAGTTATAGAGAGTATATATAGATATAAGAAACTCGGCTATTCTAATAAAGAGGCAGCAAGTCTTGGAACAAAGGAAGTAGCACAGGCTATAATGGCATCTACATTAACATCTATATGTGTATTTCTTCCTATAGTATTTGTTGAAGGAATGGCAGCCGATATATTTAAAGAAATGGCACTTACAGTAACATTTTCTTTACTATCATCTCTAATGGTTTCATTTACATTAGTACCAGTTTTATGTAGCAGATTATTAAAAAATACTAGTTTAGATAAAAAGAATAAGGTAGTTGAGAAGCTTAAAGTGAAATATGCTAAAGCATTAGAATATAGTTTAAAACATAAAAAGAAAGTAATATTTTCAGTATGTTTATTTATAGCAATTGGAGTTGTGGTTCTTTTAAATACAAAGATGGAGTTTTTCCCAACAGCAGATCAAGGGATTATAAGCATAAAGGTTGAAGTACCTAAAGGGATAAAGGGAGAATTTATATTAGAAACTTCTAAAAAAGTATTAGAAATGGTAAGTGAAGTAGAAGATGTAAAAACAGTCTCAATAGTGGGAAATAAAAAAAGTTCAACAATATATGTAATATTAGAGAAGGATACAAAAAAGAAAGATAAGGAAAAGGAAAGAGAAGTAAGAGAAAAAATCGGTAATATCCCAGGAGCTAAACTTGAGGTTTCATCAGGTGGAATGCAAATGACAAGTGGTTCACCTATAAGCATTAGTATAAAGGGAGAAGATTTTAAGGTATTAGAGGAGATAAGTAATGATGTAATAAAAAACATGAAGGAGATAGATGGAATAGAAAATATAAAATCTTCAAATAGCCTAAAGACTGATGAAATAAAACTTAAAATAAATAAAGAGAAGGCTGCAAAGTATGGATTGAATGATATATTAATTGCACAATCAATAGGATCATATTTTAAAGAAACTAAGGTGATGGACTCTAAAATAGATAGTCAAAATTATGAAGTGTATGTCTCATTAAAAGATAAGGCGAATTTAGAGCTAGCATCTTTAGAAGATATTACAGTAACAAATATGACAGGAAGTTCAATTCCATTAATGCAAATTTGCACTTTAGAAAGAGGAAAAGGATATTCAGAAATTTCAAGAAATGGGTCATTAAGAGAAATAAATATTCAAGCTGGATTAGATGGAAGTAAGACTTTAAGTGAAGCAAAAAATGAAATACAAAAAAGTCTTCAAAATTATAATATAGTAAATGGATATGAAATTGTTTATGGTGGTGAAATTGAACAAATGGAAGAAGCTTTTTCACAACTATTATTAGCATTAGTTTTAGCAGTGATACTTGTTTATATGGTAATGGCAGCTCAATTTGAGTCTTTAATAAATCCATTTATAATAATGTTTACAGTTCCAGTAGCATTTGTTTCAGCTATAATAACGTTATTTATGACTAATGTTACAGTAAGTATTCCTGCTATGATTGGCTTTATTATGCTTACAGGAATAATAGTTAACAATGGAATTGTATTAATAGATTTTATAAATAAAGAAAGAGAAAAGGGAAAAGAATTAAATGAAGCAATTATAAGTGCAGGAAAGATAAGACTTCAACCAATCTTAATGACAGCATTTACAACTGTTATAGGTCTTTTACCTATGGCACTAGGATTTGGTGAGGGGAATGAAATACAATTACCTCTTGCAATGACTGTGATTGGTGGTTTAACTGTTGGAACAATTTTAACTTTAATAGTAGTTCCAGTAATTTATAGTATATTTGATAAGATATTGATAAAGTATAAAGAAAAAATAAAGAAAAAATAAAAAATCTAGGCTTTCTTGAAAAGGAAGCCTAGATTTTACTTTTAGATTTTAAAAGTTTTTTATTTTTTTGAATATAATAATGTCTTGTTATAGTTGATATAAATAAAATCCCAAGGGCTAAAGCACCGGCATTTGAAAGTGTATCTATAGCAAGATTTAATGCTTTTATTGTGTCACCAGAAACAGCAGCATACATTGTATAGTACATACCAGAACCTGGAACTAATGGAATTAAAGCAGATATAATAAGGGTTGTAACAGGGGTTTTAAGTTTTCTTGCTAAAATTTCAGAGTAAATACTAAAACAAACAGCTGAAATAAACATAGCAAAGGTTACAGATGGATTAAATAAAAGGCAAAACTTATATATAAACCAACTAAGCCCGCCTGCAATAGAAGAAAATATAAGATTTCTTCCTTTTATATTAAAAATTACTCCAAAACCTATAGTAGAAATAAAGGCTAGGAATGTTTGAAATAAAATATCTCTCATTTAAATACCTCCAAAAACTTTAATCCAAAAGCTAAGAACTATACCAGTTCCAGCAGCAATTGAAACAGCAATTAAAAAAGCTTCAAAGGCTTTAGTAATTCCAGATAAAAAATCACCTGCAATAGTATCACGAATAGCATTTGTTATAGCTAGCCCAGGAACTAGAAGCATAATGCCTCCAATTATAGTGTTATCAATATTATTTATTAATTTGAGCTTTAA
>NZ_JBOGCC010000060.1:0-14293 GCF_051656525.1 Clostridium sp.
TCTTGATATGGAGGTGAGTATTCTTGGGTAATTTTATTGAATTTATTTTTTCTCAAAAAGAGCAAATCTTAAAACTAACAATTCAACATATGACTTTAACTATTATCGCTATATCTATAGCTATAATAATCGGTATTCCCTTAGGTATTTTTATTTCTAGAATTCAACTTTTGAAAAAACCAATAGTTGGTTCTATAAACCTTGTTCAAGCTATCCCTTCAATGGCTCTTTTAGGAATATTAATTCCCTTTCTAGGCATAGGTAGTACACCTGCTATATGTATGGTTGTTATGTATTCTCTATTACCCATAGTAAAAAATACTTGCACAGGAATTTCAGGAATAGACCCTGTTGTGTTAGAATCTGCTAAAGGAATTGGACTTACTAAAAATCAAGTCTTATTTAAAATTCAACTTCCATTAGCACTTCCTATGATAATGTCAGGTGTTAGAATTTCTGCTGTAACCTCTGTTGGACTAATGACACTAGCTGCCTTTATAGGTGCTGGCGGGCTTGGATATCTTGTGTTTTCAGGTGTTCAAACTATCAATAATAATATGATTTTAGCTGGAGCTATTCCCGCTTGTATACTTGCCTTATTAGTAGATTATATTTTTGGTAAAATAGAACTTTTAGTTACGCCAAAAGGTCTAAACCCATCTTCTCCTAGGTCTAATTTTTTAGGACTTAAGGTTATTAGCACAGTCTTAGCTGTATTATTTAGTATTTCTATTATTAATTCAGTAATAAATAACAGTAAAGATTCAGTAACCATAGGCTCTAAAAACTTTACTGAACAACTTATTCTTGGAAATATTTTTGCACTTATGGTAGAAGAACACACTAATTATAGTGTAAATAAAAAATTTAATCTTGGAGGTTCTTCAATTGCTTTTGCAGCTTTAGAATCTGGAGAAATAGATTTATATCCTGACTATACTGGAACTATTCTTTTAAATATTATGAATCAAAAGCCTATAAACGATTCAAAAAAATCCTACGATCATATAAATGAATTTTTAAATACTAATCATAATTTAATGCTTTTAGAACCTCTTGGTTTTAATAATACTTATAACCTTACAGTTACAAAGGATTTTGCAAATAAATATAATTTAAATACAATCTCTGATTTAGCTAAAATAAGTTCAGACTTAACACTTACACCTACTTTAGAGTTTGAAAATAGATCTGATGGACTTAAAGGATTATCAAAGCATTATAATTTAAAATTTAATAAAGTCAAAGCAATGGATGGAAGTCTTAGATACAGTGCTCTATCCCTTAGTGAATGTGATGTTATAGATGCTTTTACAACAGATGGTCTTTTAAAAAAATTTGATTTAAAAATATTAGAAGATGATAAAAATTTCTTCTCACCTTATGATACTGTTCCAGTAGTAAATAAAGCCTCTTTAGAGAAATATCCAGAGTTAGAAAAAACCCTAAATTTACTAAAAGGAAGGATAACAAAAGAAAAAATGATAGACTTAAACTACCAAGTAGATGAAGAAGGAAAAAACCCAGAAGAAGTGGCTAAATCCTTTCTTTTAAAAGAAAACTTAATTTCTTAAAAAAAAGCTATCACCTTGACTTAAAAGTGATAGCCTTTTCTATTTTTCAATTAACTCTTTTTCTATCCAGTTAACTATATATGCTAAAGGATTTTCATTGTTTGATGGTGCTATATATTTTGCTTTTTCTAATAATCTTGGATTAGCATTTTTAACTGCAAAACCATAGTTTGCCGCCTCTAGTAGGGCTTCATCATTCATGTTATCCCCAACTGCTACCACTTTATAATCTTGTAGCTTTTTCAATTCTATTAATTCTTTTAACGCTTGTCCTTTCGATGCTGAATTAGGAACTATTTCAAGATATTTTATAGCACTTCTTAAAGGTTTTTCTATATCATACATTGAAAAATCTTCTTCAAATTTATCTAAAATATCTCCTTCTCCAACTATTAATATTTTAGTCCATTTTTTATCCCAAATCTCTCCTTCTGAGCCAAAAACAACATTATATCCAAGCTTTGAAAATCTCTTTGTTAAATGACATTCTTTAAATACATATATATTTTCTTCTGAATATACTTCAAGCCCTATTCCTTCAACTTCCATAAGCTTTCTTATTATCTCTTTTCTATGCTCTTCTAAAGTATACTCATTTAAAACACTTTCTGTTTCATAGTCATAAATTTTGCATCCATTATAAAGAATTACAGGTAAACTTAATTTTAAATCAATTGCATATCTACTTGCTGAAGGTAGCATTCTTCCTGTTGCAACAGTAAAAAGCCCTCCATTTTCTTTAAAATATTCTATTGCTTTTCTATCTTCACCTGATATTTTTTTCTCTTTATTTATAATAGTTCCATCCATATCTGAAACTAACATTATTCCACTAAAAATCCCCATTTCAAATCCCCCTAACTATTTGTTTTAAATATTATTTTTCTTATTATACACCTTGGTAAAAGCTTTGTCCCTAAAACCATAACCTTATTTTTAAATCCTGGAATTATAATTACTTTTCCTTTT
Source organism: Clostridium sp. (assembly GCF_051656525.1). Taxonomy (GTDB): domain Bacteria; phylum Bacillota; class Clostridia; order Clostridiales; family Clostridiaceae; genus Clostridium. The sequence goes on from NZ_JBOGCC010000060.1 coordinate 2,544, forward strand.
TTAAATCTATTATACCCTTCTTCTGCTACAACTTTTGCACTCATTAAATATTTTTTTGCTTTCTCTGATTTAACTATTCCTGCCTCTCTTTGAAACTCTGTTTTTACAGGACCTGGACAGATACATGATACCTTTACACCAAAGCCTTTACATTCTTCATATAAAGCCTCTGTTAAAGTTAAAATATATGCCTTTGAAGAATAGTAGGTACTCATTTTAGGACCTCCTACAAAAGCTGCTGTAGATGCAATATTTATAATAGCTCCATGTCCTCTCTTCTTCATTTTAGGAAGTAATCTTTTAATAATCGTAGTCGGTGCTTTTATATTTAAATTTATAAGCATCTCATCTTTTTTTTCATCTATTTCATCAAAATATCCAAAACTTCCTATTCCAGCATTATTAATTATAGTTTCTATATTATAATTATCTAAATCTATCAAAAATTTCTCAAGTTCTACATTATTTGATAAATCTACTTTTCTATAATCAACCTTAATTTTAAATTCTTCTTCCATTTCTTTTTTAATCTTCCTAAGTTCATCTTCATTTCTTGCCACTAAAAATAAATTTTTACCATCTTTCCCTATAATTTTAGCTAATTCATATCCAATTCCCTTTGTGGCACCTGTTATTAATGTATAAATTTCGTCTCTCATAAATAAAACTCCTTAAATTATCTTAAAATAATTATATAACATTTCTTTAATTTTTTCTTTTTATGTTATAATATTAAGGTATTTGGCTTAAAATGGATGATAGATTAATTTATTATGAGGTGATTTTTTGAAAAAGGACTTAGTTAGTGTAATAGTTCCTATGTATTTTGAGGAATTAGTTGCACAAGAATGTTATAACAGACTAAAAATTGTTATGGATGCTATCTCAAATATTGATTATGAACTTATTTTTATAAATGATGGAAGTACTGATAAAACATTAGAAATTTTATCAAATATAGCTTCTAAAGATTTAAATGTTAAAGTTATAAATTTTGCAAGAAACTTTGGGCATCAATTAGCTGTGACTGCAGGACTTTTTAACTGTTCTGGAGATGCTGTTATTATAATTGATGCGGATATGCAAGACCCACCTGAACTTATTCCTCAAATGCTTGATAAATGGAAAGAAGGCTTTGATGTAGTTTATGGGAAGCGTGGCACGAGAAAAGGTGAAAGTAAATTTAAACTTATAACAGCAAAATGCTTCTATAAATTTTTAGGGAAAATGTCAGACATTGATATTCCTAAAGATACAGGCGATTTTAGACTAATTGATAAAGCCGTTGTTGAAGCTTTTAAAGAAATGCCTGAACAAAATAGATTTATTAGAGGAATGATTAGCTGGATTGGATTTAACCAAACTTACATTGAATATACTAGAGATGAAAGATTTGCTGGTGAAACAAAATATCCTTTATCAAAAATGATAAAGTTTGCTAGTGATGGAATAATCTCATTTTCATCTAAGCCACTAAAGCTTATGACAGCCTTTGGTACAATTGCAATTATAATATCCTTTTTAATACTTATATATGCACTTGTTAGTAAGTTCTTCTTCCACGCAGGACTTGGTTGGACATCACTTATGTGCGTAATGGTATTCTTTGGTGGAGTACAGCTTGTTTCATTGGGAATAATAGGTGAATATATTGGTAGAATTTATGATGAAAGTAAAAGAAGACCCCTTTACTTAATAAAAGATAAAATTAATTTTATAAGTAAAAGATCAAATAATGATGATAATTAAATTTAGTGACATGCTGTAGATTAAATATGCAAATATTTAATCTACTTTTTTTTTTATCTTAATTAACTCTTAAGATGAAATTCACATAGACTTCACTTTAGCACTTCTTTAACGTGATAAAATATTTTCATAAATTTTGTTTTAAGGAGTGTTTTGTAAATGAAATCTAAAAGGCATTTTTTGAAAGGATTTTTTATCTTTATACTTGGTGGTATAATTTGCTCTACAATAGTTGGAATAACTTGCTATCATATATACATAAAAAAATTAAATACTTATAATGTTTCAGCTTCTAAAGACCAACTGGGAGACTATATGAAAGGTGCTTTTAATTGGCTAGAAAATAGTGGTGAAGCAGAATCATTAGAATATCAAGCCTTTAATTCAGCAACTACAAGCTTAGCTAACATGATAAAAGAACCAAGTTCTAAACCTAAAGCTGTTATTCTTGATATTGATGAAACTTGCCTTAATAATGCTCCTTTTCAAGGTTATGAATTGTTAAATGATAATGATGGTTTTGATTATTCAATTTGGAATAAATGGGTTAATTATGCTGAAGCTACAGCAATCCCTGGCTCTGTTCAATTTACTCAACAAGCTAATAACGATGGTGTTCAGATTTTCTATGTTTCAGGTAGATCACAAAGTGAATTAAATGCTACAGTTAAAAATTTAAATAAGCTTGGCTTTGCTCAAGCTAATATTCCTGGACATGTTATTTTATTACCACCTAACCAATCTGGTAAACAACCTACTTTTAATCAACTTGAGGAAAAATATGATGTTGTTATGTTTATCGGTGATCAATTAACTGATATGGGCTCTATTATGCATGGAAATAGTGCTGAAGAAAAAAAAGAGGTTACACAATATGAACAAGATTGGGGATCTAAATTTATTGCAATACCAGACCCTCTTTATGGAAATTATATCGGTGCGTTAGATGATGATAAAAAATTGACTCCTTCTCAGCAAATAAAAGTTTTTAATAAAGACATTCAAACTTTTAATCCCGAAACTGGGAAAGTATTTTTTAATAAATAATTTTAAAAAATACGTTACAAAACTATATCTTTTTTATATTTTTGTAACATTATAGTTAACTTTAGCATATAGTATACTATAAATTTGATTTTTTATCTTCTTTATAGTATAATTTATTTGAATTTTCAGATAATTTTCAATAAGAGCATTTACCTTTATTTTTTTAAAAAAGGAAGTGACTAACTTATTATTTTATAGTGGGTTACATTTCTCATGTAGCCCTTAAATTGTTTTCATTTTTTAATCGCATTAATATAAAAAAACACTTAAAGCGTCCGAACTTTAAGTGTTTTTCTTTTATCTAATTTGCCCATTTCCAAAAATAATATATTTAACTGAAGTTAACTCTTTTAATCCCATCGGACCTCTTGCATGAAGTTTTTGTGTGCTTATTCCTATTTCTGCACCAAATCCAAACTCCTCTCCATCAGTAAATCTAGTTGATGCATTTACATATACAGCTGCTGCATCTATTCTTTGTATAAACTTTTGAGAATTTGCATAGTTATTTGTAACTATAGCTTCTGAATGTCCTGTATTATACTTATTTATATGTTTAATAGCTTCATCTATACTTTCTACTATTTTTACACTCATTATAAAGTCTAAAAACTCAGTATAGAAATCCTCTTCTGTTGCTTCCTCCATATCCGGAATTATTTTCCTAGCTTTCTCATCGCCCTTTAACAATACACCTTTTTCTCTTAAAGCATCTGTTAAAATAGGTAATATTTCATTTGCTATCTCGGAATGAATAACTAAACTTTCTGCTGCATTACAAACAGATGGTCTTGATGTTTTAGCATTCACAACAATATCTCTTGCCATATCAAAATCACATTCTGAATCTACGTATATATGACAGTTCCCTGTTCCTGTTTCAATAACTGGAACTGTTGCATTTTTAACTACTGCTTTTATAAGCCCAGCTCCTCCTCTTGGAATTAATACATTTATATATTCATTAAGTTTCATCATTTCCGTTGCTACTTCTCTTGAAGTATCTTCTACTAATTGTACTGAATCCTCTGGAATTCCTGTTTCTTTTGAAGCTTCTCTTAAAACTTTTACTATTGCAATATTAGAATTTATAGCTTCACTTCCACCTCTTAATATAACTGCATTTCCTGTTTTTAAACAAAGACCTGCTGCATCACAAGTTACGTTTGGTCTAGCCTCATATATTATTCCAATAACTCCAATAGGAACTCTCTTTTGTCCTATTTGAAGTCCATTTGGTCTATTCCACATAGATATAACTTCTCCAACTGGATCTGGTAAACTAACAACTTGTCTCAACCCATTAGCCATTCCATTAATCCTATCTTTATTTAAAGCTAGTCTATCTAGCATTGGCTCTGAAGTCCTTTTTTCTCTAGCCTTATCTAAATCTTTTTTATTTTCTTCTATTATAAAATCAGCATTTTCTTCAAGTTTACTTGCCATTTTTAATAAAGCTTCATTTTTTTCTGTTGTACTTACATTAGCAAGTATATAACTTGCTTCTTTTGCTTTTTCTCCTAAAATTTCTAGCATATTCATTATTATTTCCTCCTATTTTCTTTTTAAAAATACAGTTCCTATTTTTTCTCCATTTAATATATCTATAATTACATCTGGATTTTCCCCATTTGCAAGAACCATATTAACAAAGGACTTATTTGCAACCTTTGCTGCCATAACTTTTGTAATCATTCCACCAGTTCCAAATTCACTTCCAGCACCGCCTGCTGCATTTTCAATCTCCTCTGTAATTTCTTCAATTACATCTAAAAGTTTCGCCTCTTCATTACTTCTTGGATCTTTATCATAAAAACCATCTATATCTGAAAGAATAATTAGTAAATCTGCCTTCACCAAAGAAGCTACGATTGCAGAAAGATTATCATTATCTCCAAATCTAACTATATTCTCAATCTCATCTATTGATACAGTATCATTTTCGTTTACTATTGGTAATATCCTCATTCCTAAAAGAGTTTCAAAAGTATTACACACATTTTCTCTAATATGCTCATCTTCAACTACATCTCTAGTTAGAAGTACTTGCCCAACAACATGACTAAAATCTCCAAAAAACTTACTATAAATATGCATAAGCTCACACTGTCCCACTGCTGCAACTGCTTGCTTTTCTCTTATAGTTTGAGGTCTTTCCTTTAATTTCAACTTACTCGTTCCAACTCCAATAGCTCCTGATGTTACAAGGATAACTTCTTTTCCTTCATTCATTAAATCTGAAATAACCATAGCAAGTCTTTCAATTCTTCTAAGATGGATACTTCCAGTTCCATGAGTTAGAGTTGATGTTCCAACTTTAATAACAATTCTTTTAGCTTTTCTTATTTCTTTTCTATATGTCATCTAAAATTCTCCCTACAATTAAATATTTATATTTATTATAATATATAATTTAACAATTGTTTCATCATTTAAACAAAAAAGATACCATTACCAACATTTATAATAAATATCAGTAAAGGTATCTTTTATTGAATGGGTGAAAATCCTAAAAATTTAGGTACTCTTATCTAGGACTTTCTTTGTAATTTTTGATTGTACATTCGATACAATTAATTGATTCATTTACTGAGTTCAATGAATCCTGTATCATTTTTTTGTTTTCTGGCTTTTCTACAGTTGTTAAAGCTTGTTCTAAACTACATTTAGCATCCTGTAAATCACCTAAAGAACAGTTTACGTTTTGAATTGCATTTTTTTGCATATTGCTCAACTCCTTTGCTCTTATTTACACTTATAGTATCTGTAAATTTCAAAAAATAATACATGCCTTTTTTAACCATATGGACAATTTATGTATAAACTTTGAACTTTTTAGTAAAAAAACCTTTATTTTTTCCGTGCCTTATATTATTATGTATATACATTGCATAAAATATATTATTAAATGTATAAAAATTAATTTTTGGAGGATGATTATGAATAAAAAACCTTTATCAAAAGTAAATTTATTAAAATTCATTATACCTTCTACCATCGGCGTTTTATTATTCATGACTCCAATGAGCATAGATGGAAAGGTAACAATTCCTATAGCTTTTTTAGCTAATTTTTTTGTTGATATTTTAGGAAGCAATTTACTTTATTTCGCAACACTAATAATATCTATATCAGCTCTAGGAAGTATACTTGCAAAAACTTTAAAACCAAAATTTATAATGAATAATTCCTATCTTAAACATCTTTTTGATGTTACACCAATTTGGCTTATTGCTAGAATTTTAGGAATGATTTTTGTAATTTCTGCAAATTTCAATATAGGTCCTGAAATATTTTGGTCAATGGATACAGGAGGATTTATTCTTCATGACTTGCTACCAATTTTAATCTGCGTATTTATGTTTGCAGGTTTTCTACTGCCATTATTATTAGATTTTGGTCTATTAGAATTTATTGGTACAATACTTACAAAATTTATGCGTCCTATTTTCAAATTACCTGGACGTTCATCAATAGACTGTATAACATCATGGCTTGGAGATGGAAGTGTCGGAATACTTCTTACTTCAAAACAATATGAGCTTGGATATTATACAAAAAAAGAAGCTTCTATTATTAGTACAAACTTTTCAGCAGTTTCAATAACATTCTGTCTTGTTGTACTTGCTCAAGTAGGACTTGATCATATGTTCGTACCATTTTACTTAACAGTATCAGTTGCTGGAGTTTTAGCTGCTATAATAATTCCTAGAATTCCACCATTATCAAAAAAGCCTAATACTCTTATAGATGATACAGTAAAAGAAAATTTAGAAGCTATTCCTGAAGGATACAACTCATTTTCTTATGGACTTGAAAAAGCTGTTGAAAAAGCTTCATTAGTAGCACATCCAAAAGAATTTATTATATCAGGACTTAAAAATATTTTTGATATGTGGGTTGGAGTTTTAGCAATTGTGATGGCAATGGGAGCTATTGCATTAATAATCTCAACATATACACCAATTTTTCAAATACTAGGAACACCATTTATTCCAATATTAAAAATGCTTGGAGTTCCAGAAGCTATACAAGCTTCTCAAACAATGGTTGTAGGATTTGCTGATATGTTCCTCCCTTCAGTCTTAGCAGGTAGTATTCAATCAGAAATGACAAGATTTATAATTGCTGCAGTATCAGTAACTCAGCTTGTATATATGTCAGAAATAGGAGGACTTCTACTAGGCTCAAAAATCCCAGTAAACTTCAAAGATTTAGTTATAATCTTTATAACTCGAACTTTAATTACACTTCCTATAATAGTACTTATGGCAAATTTAATATTTTAAAATATTATATAAAGAAGAACTGAATTTATAAGATGTCAGTTCTTCTTTTTTTAGTAAAATTTGTTATCAAAAGATTAATAAACCATTTATATCCACTACATAATAAATTGATATTATAATAAAATTAGTTTAATTATATAGTTAGGAGTATTTTTATGAAATCTAAAAATAAATCACTTTGTGATTCTAAAAAACAATTTAATAATCCTATACTAATAACTGGATTTATTTATTCAATTATTTTTATTGGACTTTTTTTAAAACTACTTACTATGTTTCCATATACAGCTGATGATTTATTTTGGGGAAGTGCTCAAGGATTAGACAAATTACACACTTTCTTTAGAGGTTATAACGGTCGTTATCTTGGAAATCTTCTAGTTATGGCACTTACACGAAGTTTAGTTTTAAAAACTTTAGTTATGATGTTACTTTTTATTCTTATCACTTATTTCATTAGTAAATTTATAGACAAACAATCAAATAAAGTTTTATTTATATTTGTTGCAGGAGCTTCCTTAGTTCTAATGCCAAGAGAAATTCTAGCTCAAGCTATCGTATGGACAGCAGGATTTTCAAACTATGTACCTGGCTCTGTATTTATACTAGCCTATTTAGCTATAGTACGAAAATTTTTAAATAAAAGTTATCCTAAAATAAGCAAACTATTTATTGTTCCTGTTTTTATTATGGCTGTTTGTGCCTGTTTATTTATGGAATTTGTTACTTTATTTAATCTTGTATTATCTTTAACTGTTTTAATTTATGTTTTAATTAAATTCAAAAAAATAAGTTCAATTGCTGTAAGTCATTTTTTAGGTACTATTTTAGGTATGTACCTTATGTTTCAAAATTCAAATTACCATAAAGTTGCAATTCATGCTGGATGGTATAGAAGTTTTAGTTTTAATGTATCATCAATGCTATATAACTTATTTTCTTATATGTATAAACAATTAGTTTTCTTTAATGTATTTATAAATTTCACATTAACTTTTCTTTTAATATTGATTATTGTTAGATCAATTAGATTTAAAAAATCAAAAATTTTAGGATTTTTACTGATGATTTATATGACTATATTTACTCTAGTTAGTTCTTATTTATATGTCACTGTATATTTGAAAAAATATGATTTAGTTCATATTAATGCTGCTGTAGATAAGGCTAATATATTTGGCTCAATTGCAAGTATACTTTTTTATATTACTATCTTATTATCAGTTATATTCTTTGTAAATATAACTAAAAATAAAGTTATGGGGATATTTTTCACTTTAGGAATAGGAACATTAACATTACCTTTATTTTTTGTATCTCCAATTGGACCTCGTTGCTTTATGCCAATGTATATCTTTTTTGTTGCGTTAATTGGAATATTAGTTAATGAACTTAATTTAACAAAAAAAATATTCATTGTTTTGTCTACTCTATTTTTAATTGCAACAATTTTAGGATTTGCTAGATTATTTTATGTATATACACCAATTCATAAAATAACTGTTGCAAGAAATGTAGTTCAAGCAGTAGAAGTTAAAGAAGGAAAAACCTCAATAGATATTCCTTATAATATTCCACATGACCAAACCTATGTATGGTATTGGCAACCTTACGTTCTTTGGCATGAAAACTATAAATCCTTTTATCATATTCCAATGAGTGATACATTAGTTAGAATTCCAAATTCGGAGTTTAAAGAAAAATATAAATCAATTTTAGATGCTAATAATATATCAATGTAAAAAAATCCGCTAAGTAAATTTATACTTAGTGGATTTATCTTTATCTCTTTATTTTTTTAGGTAGTATTAATGCAAATACTATTGTTACTATTGCTACTATGAATAATATAAAGAATATACTGTGAACTCCTGCAAAGAATCCATTTTTTATTTGCTCCATACTTAAATGGAATATATTATTTGTTGGACTTAAGTTATCTGGTGTTACTCCATTTATTCCTGTACTACTAAAATGTCTTGTTACAGCTGAGTTCATTACTGCTCCAAAGATTGCAACTCCAATTGTTTGCCCAAGTGTTCTTATTAATGTTGTTGTTGATGTTGAAACTCCAATATCTCTTGGTTCTACTGCTTCTTGAACTACTATTATTGATGTATTCATTACTCCACCAAATCCAAATCCTATTATAAACATTGCTATTATTAATACTATTATGTTTGTATTTATTCCTAATAATTCAACGATTCCCATTGCTACTATTAATATTACTATTGCAACTATTATTATTATTTTCTCACCATACTTTGGTAATGTCTTTGCAAGTATAAATGATGTCATAAACCATGCAAGTGACATTGGTGCTAAAAATAATCCTGATATTAATGGACTATATCCTAATACATTTTGAGTATATATTGGCATATATGATTGTATTGATATAAGAATTACTGATGCAATAAAACAAACTATATTCATTATTACAGTTGTTTTTGTAAAGATTTTTTTAGGAACTATTGGATCTTTTGCCTTTGCTTCAACTATGCAGAATATTATAAAGCTTATTATTGAAACTATTAATAATGATACTAAGAGTTTAATATCACTTGTTTCTAAACAACTAAATAATAATGCAACAATTGCAACAGTTAGGAATAATGATCCTAAATAATCTATTGTAGCTTCTCTCTTAACAACTTTTTCATGGAAATGTCTATTTATCATGTACATTCCTACTAATCCAAATGGTATGTTAACAAAGAAAATCCAATGCCATGAAAGTTTTGCAAGTATTGCGCCTCCAACAAAAGGTCCTAAAATACTAGCAACTCCCCATACTGTGCTTAAAAATCCTTGCATTTTTGCTTTTTCACTTGTTTCAAATAAATCCCCTATTATTGTATATGTAAGTGTAAGAATTGCTCCAGCTCCAAGTCCTTGTATTGCTCTAAATATTATAAGCTCTACCATACTTGTTGATAATCCGCTTAAAGTTGTACCTACTAAAAATATTATAATACCTATTGTTATAATCCTTTTTCTTCCAAACAAATCAGATAGTTTACCATAAATAGGCGTTGAAACTGCTGATGTTAGAAGATATGCTGAGAATATCCAACTTATAAGGTTGTACCCGTTTAAATCTCTAGCAATTGTTGGCATAGCTGTACTTACTACAGTTCCTTCAAATGCTGCTAGAAAAGTTACAAGCATTAATGCTATAACTACTAATTTTTTCTCTTTATTCATCCTTTTCTCCTTTGTTTTTCTTTTTGAACAAATATTAGTTTAGCATAAATTTTCTTCTCAAGTAAGGTTAACAATTTGTTAATTTTTTTACAAACTAGAAAGGCAAGAAGATTTACTTTCTATAATCTTCCTGCCTTTTATATTATTTTTCCATTTTACTATTTTTCTTATCTTTATTCTCTGTATTAGAGTCCTTAACTCTATTCTCTACATTATAACTTTTACCCTTATTTTCTACGTTATAATTCTTATCTTTGCTTTCCACATTATAATTTTGTTTATTCATCTTTTCTTTATCTAAATCTGCTCTATTTATTATTTCATCACCTTCAAAAGCCTCTATTGTAGGCTCATACTTATACTCAATGTCATAATCAACCTCTTCATCGTCCATATCAAAATCTTCATCTATATAATCATCACAATCACAATAATCATCATAATTACATATAGTCTTACAGCTATGACATTCCTTAACCATCTTCTTAACACACTTACAAGTCTTGCATCCTACAACTCCCATTATCATTCCTGTTGTTAATCCTAATAATCCTGTTAATGTACTTCTTTTCATTTTTCAACACCTCATCTTTATAAAATATATTCATGGTATTAGTATTCTTACTTTCTACTCTTTTTATGATATATTTTTAAGGTGTTTTATCCTTAATTTATACTTTTTTACATAACTTTATATCTTTTATAATTTTTCCATCTCTACTTTCAGCTTTCTGTATCTATTAAAAGCTGCCATTATCTCTTGTTTTCTTGGAAGTGCTAGGTTTCCTATACCACCTTTTGAATAACTTAAGTTTAGCATTCCTTTTTCATTTATTTCAATTAGTACTTTGTCTATTGCTTTGCTTAGGGTTATTTTGTTGTTTGCTATCTTTTCATCTACATATTTTAAGATATTTCCTATTGTTACAACTTGCTCTTTATCTACTATTTGTTCTACATATCTTAGGCTTATTTCATCTCTATTTACTATAAATCCATCAGTTCCTAATGTTTTTATTTTTATTCCTTTTTGTCCTTTTTCTATTGAACCTTTTTTTAGAATTCTATTTAAATTTATATTTATTTTTGCATTTCTTTCTTCTATTCTTTTTAGGATTAATCCTGATTTTAATTCTTTTGCTTTTTCTGTTACATCTTTAGCTTCATAACTATCCATTTGTATTACAGTGTCTGCAATGTCAAAATAATCTCCTGAACTTCCTACTACAATAATTGTTGATATATCCATTTGCTCATAACACCCTCTTACAAGTTCTATGAAAGGTGTTATTGGTTCTTTTTCTTTAGATACTAAGCTTTGCATAATATCATCTCTTATCATAAAGTTTGTTGCTGATGTATCTTCATCTATTAATATTGTTTTAGATTTCATTTCTATAGCTTCTACAATATTAGCTGCTTGTGATGTACTTCCACTTGCATTTTCTGATGTGA
>NZ_JBOGCC010000061.1:0-12836 GCF_051656525.1 Clostridium sp.
TAAAGAATGCCTTTGCAGATGGTGGACCATTTGTTGGTGGAGCACCAGCAATACTTAGTATATTTTTAATAGCAGGATTTTCATTTCAAGGAACTGAACTTATAGGAATAACAGCAGGAGAAGCAGAACATCCTGAAAAAGTAATTCCAAAAGCAGTTCATACAATATTTTGGAGAATATTAATATTTTATATGGGAACTATTATTGTAATTGGTTGTATTTTGACTGCAAAACAAGCAGGAGTGGAAACAAGTCCATTTACAATGGTTTTTGAAAAAGTAGGAATAGCAGGAGCAGCATCAATTATGAATGCAGTAATTCTTACATCAGTTCTTTCAGCTGGAAATTCAGGAATGTATGCATCAAGCAGAATGCTTCATTCAATGGCTCATGAAGGAATGGCACCAAAAATATTTGGTAAAACAAATAAAAGAGGAGTACCTGTTAATGCAATTATTTTGACAACAGTAATAGCATCAGCATGTTTCCTAACAGGACTTTATTCAGAAAATTTAGTATACATATGGCTTGTGTCAGCATCAGGACTTGCAGGATTTATAGCGTGGCTTGGAATTGCAATTTGTCATTATAGATTTAGAAAAGCCTTTGTAAAGCAAGGAAAAGACTTTAAAGAATTAAAATATAAGGCTAAGTGGTTTCCACTTGGACCTATTATAGCAATAGTACTTTGTGCAATAGTAATAATTGGACAAGGAATTAGTTATATAGGTAATGGACATATACAGTGGATGGGATTCATTTCATCTTATATAGGAATACCATTATTTTTAATATTATTCTTTGGTTATAAAATTAAAAATAAGACAAAATTAGTTCCTTTAGATAAGGTAGATTTAGAGAAAAATAGAAGAAAATAATCCATAGAAAATATGGATATATAAAAAGCTTGGTTAGTAAAAAAATTAAAATACTGGCCAAGTTTTTTTAAATTTTTCAGTTAATCATAAAAAACACTGCGAAAAAAAGGAATTATAGCATTTTTTAGTAAAAAAATAACAAAATTAAGATTATATATGTACTTGAGTTCATTAAAAAACTACAATATTTAAAAAAAATTAATGAATAAAATAGGTAAAAAATGATTGAATATGCAAATAAAATCAAAAACACAAAATCAAAAATACAAAATAAAATACATTAAATTGATTAATAAGAAAAAAATATATATATTTATCATTGAAAACATTAAAATTTTTTTAAAAAAAGAAAAAGTGTTAAAAATGCATACAAAATATTGAAACCCAAGTAATGTGCGAAAATATATTAACAAAATATTGAAAAATATAACAATGGGCATATTAAAAGTAAATCTTTTGAAAAGTATCTTGTAATAAAAACAAAGGGGACGTATAGTTATATATGTCGAGAGACAATAAAACATTTTGGAGGAGATACATATGAGTAACTTAAAAATTGCTTATTCGGAATTAGCTAAGAATTATTTCTCAACAGATAGAGAAATGGTTGATTGCACAAAGACAGATTTTACAGATGTAGCTGCTGTAGTAGTAACTGCAAGTGAAATAGATGTAATGAAAAAAGTAAATGAAACAAAATTTGGTATTCCAGTTTTTGTTGCAGTAAAAGATGGAGAAGTTATTGATGCTGAAGTTTCATCAATGATATACAACATAATTGATGTTGATAATGATTTTAATAAAACTTTATATACTAGAAAGTTAGAAGCAGCAGCTGCTGAATATGAAGCTAGAGTACTTCCTCCTTTCTTTGGAAAGTTAAAAAAATACGTTGAGGCAGGACATACTGAATTTGATTGTCCAGGACATCAAGGTGGACAATACTTTAGAAAGCATCCAGCTGGAAGAATGTTATATGAGTTTTATGGAGAAAATGTATTTAGATCAGATATTTGTAACGCTGACGTTGCATTAGGAGATTTATTAATACATGAAGGCCCAGCAGTTTCAGCAGAAGAGCATGCTGCTAAGGTTTATAATGCTGATAAAACATACTTCGTAATGAATGGTACTTCAACATCTAACCATGTTGCTATAAAAGCAGCAGTTGCACCTGGGGATTTAGTATTATTTGATAGAAATAACCATAAATCAAACTATATTGCAGGATTAATGCAAGCAGGTGGAATTCCAGTTTATTTAGAAACAGCAAGAAATCCATTTGGATTTATTGGTGGAATAGATGCACATTGTTTTGAAGAAGATTATATAAGAGCTGAAATCGCAAAAGTAGATCCAGCTAGAGCTAAAGAAGAAAGACCTTTCAGATTAGCTATAATCCAATTAGGAACATATGATGGAACAATATATAATGCAAGACAAGTTGTAGATAAAATAGGACATCTTTGTGATTATATCTTATTTGATTCTGCATGGGTTGGATATGAGCAATTCATACCAATGATGAGAAATTGTTCTCCATTATTATTAGATTTAAATGAGAATGATCCTGGAATACTTGTTACTCAATCAGTACACAAACAACAAGCAGGATTCTCACAATCTTCACAAATACACAAAAAAGACAAGCATATCAAAGGTCAAAAAAGATACATTGATCATAAACATATGAATAATGCATTTATGACATGTGCTAGTACAAGTCCATTCTATCCAATCTTCGCATCATTAGACGTAAATGCTAGAATGCAAGAAGGAGAAGCAGGAAAGAAATTATGGCATGATTGTGTATGTGTAGGAATAGAAGCAAGAAAATTAGTTCTTGAAAGATGTGAAATGTTTAAACCATTCATACCAACTGAAATAAATGGTAAGAAGTGGGAAAGTTATGATACAGAAGAAATAGCTAACAACATTGAATTCTTTAAATTCCATCCAGGACAAAAATGGCATTCATTTGAAGGATATGCAGAAGATCAATACTTTGTAGATCCAAATAAATTTATGTTAACTACTCCAGGAATTGATGCTGAAACAGGAGAATACGAAGAATTTGGTATTCCAGCAAATATTTTAGCTAACTACTTAAGAGAAAATGGAATCATTCCAGAAAAGAATGACTTAAACTCTATTTTATTCTTAATGACTCCAGCTGAAACTATGACAAAAATGCAAAGTTTAGTTGCTCAATTAGCTAAATTTGAACAATTAATCAAAGATGATGCATTATTAAAAGATGTTATACCAACACTTTACCAAAATAACGAAGAGCGTTACTATGGATATACTATAAGACAATTATGTCAAGAAATGCATAACTTCTATAGAGAAAATAATGCAAAAGAATATCAAAAACAAATATTCAGAAATGCATCATTCCCTGAAAGAGTAATGAATCCATTTGAAGCTAATGTAAAATATATTCAAAACAAATGTAAGTTAGTTAGCTTAGAAAATATAGTAGGTGAAGTAGCACTTGAAGGAGCTCTTCCATATCCACCAGGAGTATTCTGTGTAGTACCAGGTGAAAGATGGACAGAAACAGTTCAAAAATACTTCTTAATATTAGAAGAAGGAATTAATAAATTCCCAGGATTCGCACCAGAAATTCAAGGTGTTTACTTAGAAGAACAAGGAAATGGAAAAGTAAAAGCTTTTGGATATGTTTTAGACGAAAAATAAAAAAAATAGGAAATATAGTAGGTAATTATCTACTATATTTCCAAATTTAATTTTTATTGAGTATACATAGAATTGAGAATATTAAAATTAATAAGTAGGTGTAAAAATGAGTGAATTAAAAAAAGGTAAGATACTTATATATCATATGAAAAATGATGAAGGAGAGAAGCTTAAGAAGATAAATGATATAGCTAATCAACTTCAAGTTGCATATCAATTAGAAGTGAATTTTGTACAAACAGATGCAGATTTTAAAGAAGATTTATTATATAAGCAAGATCTAACTTGTATATTAATGGAATATTCAACAGAAACATTAGAAGAATTAGATAAAGCACTTAAATTTATTAGAAGACATAATAAGAGAA
Organism: Clostridium sp.; assembly: GCF_051656525.1. Classification (GTDB taxonomy): domain Bacteria; phylum Bacillota; class Clostridia; order Clostridiales; family Clostridiaceae; genus Clostridium. Next base: position 3,950 of record NZ_JBOGCC010000061.1, read on the forward strand.
TACCTGTAATAGCATTTACAGGAAATAAAGATGATTTAAATATATTAAATTTATCAGAGATTAAAGAGTTAAATGATTTTTGTTTCTTATATGAAGATACAGTTGATTTCTTAGCAGGAAGAATTGAAGAGCATTCAAAAGCATACATGAATATTGTTGAATCTCCATTCTTAAAGAACTTAATAAAATACGCTAAAGAATATAAATATGCTTGGCATACACCAGGACATATGGGTGGATGTGCTTTCTTAAAGAATCCTCCAGGAAAGTTTTTCTATGATTTCTTAGGAGAAAATGTATTTAGAACTGACCTTTCAATTTCAGTTCCAGAATTAGGATCTTTACTTGATCATGAGGGACCAATTGGAGATTCGGAAAAGTTTGCAGCAAAAGTATTTGGAGCTGATCAAACTTATTATGTTCTTAATGGGACAAGTTCAGTTAACCAAATTATTTGGAGAGGAAGAGTTACAAGAGATGAATTAGCTTTTGTTGATAGAAATTGTCATAAATCATTAAATTATGCAATGACAATATCAGAAGCGCTTCCAACTTATATAACTCCAAGAAGAAATGGTCTTGGAATTATAGGACCAGTTAAATTAGAAGAATTTACAGCAGAATATATTAGAAATGAAGTTAATAATAACCCAATCATTCCAGCTGAGAAGAAAAATGAAGACATAAAAATGGCTACATTAACTAACTCAACTTATGATGGATTATGTTATAACGTAAGTAAAATTAAAAAAACAGTAGATGCAACTATTAAAAATCTTCATTTTGATGAAGCATGGTATGCATATGCAAAATTCCATCCTTTATATAAGAATTTCTTTGCTATGACAGATGATTTAGATAATGAAAATCATCCACCAATATTTGCTTCACATTCAACACATAAATTACTAGCAGCTTTCTCACAAGCATCAATGTTACACATTAAAGATGGTACTGAGACTAAAGTTGATCCAGAAATTTTTAATGAAGCATATATGATGTATGGATCTACTTCACCACAATATAATATGATTGCATCATTAGATGTTGCAACTAATATGATGGACTTTAATGGAGAAGATTTATTAGATGAAACTATTAAAGATGCTATTGACCTAAGAAAGAACTTAAGTAAGATTTATGAAATCGAAAAGGAAAATGGCGGATGGTTTTTCTCACCATGGCAACCAGAAACTACAATGTATGAGGGAAAAGAAACTAGAGTATCAGACGTACCAACTTGTTTCTTAGCTAAAGACCAAAAAACTTGGATTTTAGATAAAGATAGAAATTGGCACGGATTTGAAGATATAGAAGATGACTATGTAATGGTCGATCCAATAAAAATTACAATTAAAATGCCAGGAATTAACGTTGATGGAAGCTTAGAAGCAGAAGGAATTCCAGCTGCAATAGTTTCAAATTACTTAATTAACTTTGGTGTAGTTGCAGAAAAAACTGACTACTACTCATTCTTAGTATTAAACTCAATAGGAACTACTAAGAGTAAACAAGGGGCATTAATTTCAGGATTAAGCCAATTCAAAAAGTTATATGATGAGAATGCTCCATTAGCAGAAGTATTCCCAGAATTAATTAAAGAAAATCCAGGAGTTTACGATAATAAAGGCTTAAAAGATCACTGTCAAGATATGCATACTTATATTAAAAAGTATAAATTACTTGAACTTATGGCTAAAGCTTATCAAACAATTCCAAGACCAGTTATGTCACCAGCAGAAGCTGCAAGAAGACTTTTCAAAGAGGAAGTTGAAAAAGTTACTTTAGATAAAATAATGGGAAGAGTTTCAGCAGCGATGGTAGTGCCATATCCACCAGGAATACCAATGGTAATGGGTGGAGAACAAATCGATGAAACAACAAAATCATTAGTTGACTATTTATTAGTAAGAGAAGAATTCGAAAGAGTATTCAAAGGATACAATGGAGATATTCATGGAATAGAGGCTGTTGAGATTGATGGAGTAAGAAGATTCCAAGCATTAGTTTTAAAATAAAACTAAAATGAAAATTAAATATTAAATTGCTAATGACTACTTTACTTTATTTAGTAAATAAATAAAGTAAAGCAGTTAGAATATATATTATAAGGTAGGTATTAAACAAAATGGGAAAAAGTAAAACGAAGATGAATGGTCTTCAATTAACCATTCTAGTTGCCATCAATATGATGGGTTCAGGAATTATAATGTTACCTTCTAACTTAGCTCAAGTTGGTACAATATCAATTTTATCTTGGGTAATAACAATACTAGGTGCGTTAGCATTAGCTTATACATTCTCACAATGTGGTATGTTAAGTAGAAACTCAGGAGGTATGGGTGGATACGCTCAATATACTTTTGGTAAAAATGGTAACTTTATGGCTAACTATGGATATGCAATATCTTTAGTTGTTTCAAACGTTGCTATTTCAGTTTCAGTTGTAGCATATGGAACTCAATTTTTTGGGGTTACATTATCACCAATTGCAAACTTCTTTGCAATTGTAGCAGTTTTATGGGTTAGTATAATCCTTAACTTTGGTAGTGCAAGTCTTACAGGAAAAATAAGTTCTGTAGTTGTTTGGGGAATAATAATTCCTTTAGTTGTTATTTGTGTAATCGGATGGTTCTGGTTCAGTCCTAAAGCTTGGATAGCTGCATGGAATCCACATCACCTTTCAATAGCATCAGGAATTAAATCAACATTATCATTAACATTATGGGCATTCTTAGGATTAGAATCAGCTTCAGTTAATATGGATGCTGTTGAAAATCCAAAGAAAAACGTTCCAATAGCTTGTTTAGCAGGAACAATAATTGCTGCTATATTCTACATAATTTCAACTGAAGTTATGGCTGGTATAGTTCCATTACATGCATTAGCAACTTCAAATGCTCCATTTGGATTAGCATTTGCTACAATGTTCAACCCAACAATCGGTAAAATAATCATGGGATTAATGGTTATCGCTTGTTTCGGATCATTAACAGCATGGCAATTCACAGTTGCAGAAGTTTTCAGAAGTTCAGCAAACGAAGGATACTTCCCAAAAGTATTTGCAAAAGTTACTTCAAAAGAAGTACCAATTGTTGGTATGGTTATTTTAGGAATAGTTCAAACTTTATTTGCAGTAATGACTATTAGTCCTAACTTAAACGCTCAGTTCCAAGTAATTGTTAACTTAGCGGTTGTAACTAATATGGTTCCATACTTATTATCAATGGCATCATTACAAAATATGCAAGTCGTTGAAAAAGCATCAGTTAATCCTAAGAAGGTTAAGATGAATAACGTAATAGCAGTAATAGCTGGTATTTATACTTTATATGCTTTATATACAGCAGGAGCACAAGCTATGTTATACGGAGGAATCGTTGCTATGGCAGGATGGACAATCTATGGATTCTTAGCACACAGATTCAATGGTGAAGAAAATAATATGATAGCATAATTTTTAAAAGAAGTTGTTATAAAGTGGAGTAATTCACTTTATATCGACTTCTTATTTTACTTTTTGAAGAATAATGATAAAATGAGATAAAATCTAAATTATAAAGAAAGTGTGGTAAAAAATATGATGATAAAATATCAAAATGATCTAGAAGATTTAGTAGAGATTAAAATTAGTCTAGGAAAAATATCTTTGAAAAATTGGATTTTTAATAATATTTTTCCAGTAATTTATACAATTATAGTATTTATATTAATTGTGTATGTTGCAATTACATCAGGATTATTTACAGTTGAAGTTGGAGCATTAATATTCTTATTTATATTAACATCAGGATTTCTTTGGGTTAATACATTAATGCTTAAAAGAAATAGTCTTAGAAGAGGACTTAGAGGTGTTGTAAAGAGAAATCCAGATTACATACAGAAAAAAGCTATACTTAGAAAAGGGAAAGAATTCACAGTTCAAAATTTAGAGAATAATAAAAAAACTTATAAATTTAAGATAGATAGCATTGAAAAAGTTGTTGAAAAAAATGATTATCTATTCTTTTTAAAAAAAGGTGATAAAGAGTTAGTAACTATTCCAGTAGAAGCTTTTGCAAGTGAAAAAGAAAAAGAGGAGTTTTTACAAGGATTAAATTTTATAAAAAGATAAGAAATTTTAAAAAAATTCTGAAAATGATAGATATAAATTTAAACAAACAATAAATAAAATTATAAATAAAAGGGTATAAGAATAATGATAAAAAAATATCAATCTGAAAAAAATGTATATATATATATATATAACATTAAAATAAATATAGAAGTGCATAAAAATGAAAAAAAATGTATATCTTAAAACATTTTAATATTTTAAGATATAAAAAAAAGTAAAAAAAGAAAATTTTTAAGGTGTTTAGTAACAAATAGTTTAAAAAAGTTAATTGAGATAGCAAAAATGATATTAAAACATGTATAAAATGAAAAAAAAGTAATTAAATAAGATAAATAAAAGTAAAGTGTTATCAAAAATGGTATGAAAAATATATTTTTATCAAAAATAGCTTGTTTGATAAAAAAGTAAAAAAAAAATAGAATAAGTGTATAGCAACTAAAGAAAAAAGCTGCTTAAAATTTTTATTGAAAGAGGGAATTAGATATGAAAATTAACGTAATCGGTGTACCATTATTTTACGGATGTGATAATCCAGGAGTAGATCAAGGACCTTCAACTCTTAGACAAGGTGGAGATATTGAATTATTACATAAAGCAGGGAATGAAGTAGTAGATTTAGGAGATATCGATATAATCTATGCTAGTGAAACTGAAAAGTATAATGACGATGATCATGCTAAGTTTATGTCAGTTGTTTTAGATGCTTCTGAGAAATTAGCTTCGAAAGTTGATAAATCAATTAGAGAAGGTGCTTTCCCATTAACAATCGGAGGAGATCACGCATTAGGATTAGGATCAGTTGCAGGAGCTAGTAAAGCTTGTGATAACTTAGATGAATTTGCAGTAGTTTGGTTTGATGCTCATGCTGATATTAATACTATAGAAACTTCACCAAGTGGAAACATTCACGGAATGCCAATCGCTGGATCAATCGGAATTGATGAAAAATTAAGCGAAGTTTACTTCAAAGGAATAAAAGTTAAGCCTGAAAACTTAATTTTAATCGGACAAAGAGATATCGATTCAGGAGAAGAAAAAATATTAGCTGAACACAACATCACTGTATTTAGAATGGAACAAGTTAGAGAACTTGGAGTTCAAGAAACAATGAGACAAGTTTTAGATATATTAAAAGGAAAAAATATCAAAAACGTTCACTTCAGCTATGATATCGATGGAATAGATCCAACATTCATCGAAGGAACTGGAACAAGAGTACCAGAAGGATTTAACATGGAAGATGCTCAATACGTTATAAGAGAGTTAATCGGAACTAACTTAGTTAAGAGTATGGATTTAGTTGAATTTAACCCAAGATTAGAAAAAGGTATGACATTAGCTAACTGTTTATTATTAACAGATACAATAGCTAAATCAGTAGCTAAAATGAAATAGTCTTTGAGGACTAATGAGAAAGATTAAGTAATTAAGTTTACTTAATCTTTTTTTTATTATAAAATTTTAATAAAGTAGTTATAGCTTTTGAAATCCTAGAATTATTATTAGTAGCTAATATAAATAGAAAGTAAAAAATGTACTTACAAGTTGAATGTAAGTACATTTTTTATTATTTATTACTTGATGATTGTTGGTTAGATTCACGCTCATGAGAGGAACTGTTATTACTACTACTTTGGTTTTGTATAGTAGATTGGCGTTCATTTTGAGTTCCTTGGTTTTGACTAGATTGTGATGAACGATTAGTTTGTGTGTTTTGGTTATTTTGAACTGGCTGCTGTTGAACTGGTTGTTGCTGAACCGGTTGTTGTTGTTGTTGTTGTTGTTGAACCTGTTGTTGTTGCTGCTGAACCGGTTGTTGCTGTTGTTGCTGCTGAATCGGTTGTTGTTGCTGTTGAACAGGAACAGGTGCAGGGGCTTGATATTCATATGGAACTGTAACAGTTAAGCTTAGAGTACCATTTGTCATCTCAGTATTTAAGAATACTGTTGATACATTAGCATTTGCAACAACTGCATTATTACTTGATTCAAGGAATTTATTTAAGACACCTTGAGCTAGTAATGTTTCTGTATTTAAATTTTGGCTTTGAGCTACAGTCTCTATATTAGGAATTTGTAAAGTTACAGTAGTTCCTTTAGAGATAGAGCGAACTCTTTGTAGAGCATTTAAGCCTTTATTTTCTCTATAATTATTTAATTCTTGTAAGAATAATGTACTAAATGTATTACTTATATTACTAAAATAAGGATATACATTTGTTTGAGTAGTAGAGTTAGTAGAACTTTGAGTTGCATTTGTATTAGAACTAGCTTTTGTAGGCTTTGGATTTATTATAATTTGAGTTCCTACAATAAGAACTAAAACTATTCCAAAAAATACAATACCAAAATTTACTTTATTTCCTTTTTTAGTAGTAGATATTTTTTTAGAAGGTGATACATTAGACTTAAGTGTAGCCTTAGCAGTTTTTGAAGCTGGCTTAAGAGAAGTCTTTTCATTTGTGCTGACCTTTTTTTTAGGTGTTGAAGACTTACTTTTACTACTAGTTGCACTTGTTTTTTTTATATTGTTGTTTTTAGTTGTTTTTTTCTTAGTCATCTTTAGTTTTTTGCCATAGTGTATAGAAAGACTTTTAAGTTTGAATGTCTTAAAGATGGCAAATTCTCCTTTTAAATAATCTTTAGTATAATTATAAATTATACAATAATTTTAAGTACTTATCAAAAGCAAAATAAGAGATTACAGTAGTGTAATCTCTTATGTGTATTATTTAATAATTATTACTAATAGTAAGGAAGATAAATAATTTTTATTTACTAAAAGAAAGGTAGCGATCTAGCTAACATACTTCCTACTATAGATGATAATATTAATGAAGAAATAAAGAAACTTATACCAAGGCTTCCTGAAAATGAAATTGGTAGTAACTCGGAATCTTTAGCAAAATATCTAATTCCATTAAAGTAAGAAAATAAAAATGTAAGAAATCCGATTAGTGAGGCAATAATGCCAAGCGTTATAGAAAGTAATGATAAAAGTAAATTTAAGATTGAGAAAATAAGTAAATTAATCATTGGTAAAGTAGCAGCCCGAACAACATTATCAAAAGATAATTTACCTCTAGTGAATGGAATCATTAAGCTTCCAGTTAAAAATATAAGAAGTGCTAAAAATAAAACACCCACAAAGAAGAATTTAAAAAATATTGAAAATTGAATGTCACCATAAAAATATCTACTAGCACGGCTTAAATTAAAAATTACTGCAGTAAAAATGACAGAAATAAATGGAAGCAATACTATTAGAGAAAGTAGTAGCATTAAATTCTTTGAATAAGATAAAGTTTCTTCAAGGATTTTTGGTGCTGAAAGTTGTTTTTTAAAGATTGATAATGATAGAAAAGTATGAGCTTTTATTTCCTTACTGGAAATGGGTGAATGAAATTGAGTGTTACTATTAGAAGATGAAGTACTCCTATTGTTTAAATTCTCACCACAAGACGTACAAAATAAAGCATCATCATCAACTTTAGTTCCACATTTAGTACAAAACATTAATAAGTCCCCCTTTTTATTTAAATATTTGCATATAGACATATAAGTATATGATTTTTATAATAAATAGATGTATAAAATTTGAATAATAAATGAACAAATGTTATTATTTATTCAAATGGGGTGTTGAGATGAAAATTAATAAAAATAGAATTATAAAAACAATTTTAAAAATAGCTTATAAAATTGCTTGTACGAATAAATTAAAAAATAAAATAGTGTTTGCAAGCTATAGAGAAGATACTATTTATGGTAACTATGAGTACATATTAGAAGAGTTAAGGAAAAGAAACTTAGATTATGAATATAAATTTTTATATAGAAAGCCTAAAAAAGGAGTGCTAGGACAGATAAGAAATTTAATCTATATGTGCTTAGCAGAGTATTATTTAGGAACATCTAAGATATTTATAATAGATGACTTTTATTTACCAGTCTACGTTATGGATAAATTAAGAGAAGAAACTTATGTAATACAAGTATGGCATGCTTGTGGAGCATTTAAAAAATTTGGATTTAGTATCGTAGATAAAACTTTTGGAGCAAATAAAAACTATATAGAAGATATTAAAATTCATAGTAATTATAGTAAGGTTATAGTTACTTCAAAAGAAGTGGTAAAACATTATGGACATGCATTTAATATGGAGTCTAAAGATATTATGCCAATAGGAGTTCCAAGAACAGATATCTTTTTTAATGATAAAAAGATAGAGAAAGTAAGAGAGAAATTATACAAGATGTATCCTAAAATTAAAGACAAAAAAATTATCCTTTATGCACCAACGTTTAGAGGAATAAATCAAAAAAATGCAAAAGGGAGTATAAGGTTTGATATAGATAAAGTTTTAGAGAACTTAGAGGAAGAGTATATAGTGGCATTAAAAATGCATCCATTTGTAAGTGAAAGGTTTGATAACTTAGGTAACAGAGTTATAGATATGTCAGATTATAAATTTATAAATGATATTTTATGTATAACAGATACATTAATAACTGATTATTCATCTATAATATTTGAATTTGCGCTTTTAGAAAGAAAAATAATAATGTATGCAGATGATTTAGAAGATTATATAGATGAAAGAGATTTCTATTATGATTATGAAAGTTTTGTACCAGGAGAAATAGTAAAAAATACAGATGAATTAATTATAGCATTACATAATGAAAAAAATATAGAAAAAATCAAAGAATTTAAAAATAAATTTTTTGATGAAGCAGATGGAAAAGCCAGTAAAAGATTTGTTGATA
>NZ_JBOGCC010000062.1:0-1190 GCF_051656525.1 Clostridium sp.
TGATAAAGATGTGAAATTTGCATACCATTTAAACGCAATAAGAATTTCATATGAAAATGTTTATCTTGAAGAAAAAAAAGATGTTGGAAAAGACATTTTACTAAGAGCACAAGAAATGGTAGTAATTAGAAAAGGAGGAGCTTTGAATGGCTAATACATTACCTAATACTGGTGTAGAAGTATGGAACGATACAACAGATTTAAATAACAGTATGAGAGCTTGGTATAATATGCTAAGTGGATTGACAAATAGCAATATGTATAAATTAGACGGGGCTTTTGGTGCTCCATTAAGTTCACTAGGAACTTCTAGTAAAACAGTTGTTGGAAGTATTAATGAGATAAACAACTCTGTAAAAACAATAAATGATACAATGTTAACATATAAATACCCACCAACAGTAATAAAAAGCACAAATAATCTACCTGTTGGAAGATGGTATTTACAAAGTGTGGACAATCCAACAGATGGGTTTTATTATATAGACTGTGGTTATAATCCAATAAGTGGATATAAATATCAAAAAGCCAAGTATGCTTTTGATGAAGCCCCTTCTTTTGAGAGAATACAACAAAACAATGTTTGGCAAGAATGGAAGCAAATAGCAACAACTAATAAAACTGAATTCCCAAATAGCTCACTTCAAGGCAACTGGGTTAACGAGTTTGAAAATGGCACTGCAACAGTAAATGGGCAATCCGTAACGTTAAACTTTATGTTAAAAGGAGGGTCCACTACAAGCTCAACATTGTTGTTTACACTTCCTGCAAGTATGAGACCAAATAAAAACATGTTTATTATCGCGACAAGTGGTTATACATTGACAAACACACTTGTTAATGTATTTCTAGACGGTCGGGTGGTTTTAAACTCGACATTATCTGATAACAACAGATTGACAATTTCAACATCTTTTAATATTTAATAAAAACAATTAGGAGGAGTAATAATGAATAAATTCAATGGATGTATTCAAAGTGAACAAGATGAACGTGATGTTGTTTATGGTAATTTGGATTATGTGTGCATGGGTAAATATGACTTACCTAAAAAATTTAAGCTTGAATGTACTCCAGTAAAAAATCAAGGGTGGTTAGGTTCTTGTGTTGGTCAAGCAATTAGCACAATAATGGAATGTGACGCTATGGTTAGATATGGAGAGGATAGAGGGTTCTTAAGCCCTCTATTT
>NZ_JBOGCC010000063.1:0-3334 GCF_051656525.1 Clostridium sp.
AAAAAACAAATGCAATGAGAATATTAGATAAAAAGAAAGTAGCATATGAGGCATTAGAATATGATGCAACAGATGGACATATAGATGGAGCAGCAGTTGCAGAAAAGACAGGACAAAAACCTGAAACTGTATATAAAACATTAGTAACAGTAGGGAGTTCAAAGGCTTTATATGTATTTGTAATTCCAGTATTAGAAGAGTTAGACTTGAAAAAAGCTGCAAAAGTGGCAGGTGAAAAAAAGATTGAAATGATACATGTAAAAGATATAAATAAATTTACTGGATATATTAGAGGTGGATGTTCCCCACTTGGAATGAAAAAAGAATATAAAACATTTTTCCAAAAGGAAGCAATAGACTTAGAAAAAATAGTTTTCAGTGGTGGAAAAATTGGACTTCAGATAGAGATGAATCCAAAGGATTTAGAAAAAGCTATAAGAGTTAGCTTTGAAGATGTAAAAAAATAAAATAAAATTTTAAACGCTCTCGAAAATCGGCACTTTTCGAGAGCGTTTATATTTAAAAGTATATAAGGCTTTTTAATATAAGAAGGTTCCTTCCTATATTTATATAATATAAAAGCTTTGTGAAATGGATATGAAAAAAGAAATATTAATTTAAAAAAGTATTAAAGCCCTTAACCTTAATGGTTAGGGGCTTTTTATCTGATAGCTAGTGCCCGGAATACCCCCCATTTTCTACAAGTGGGGGAAAATGGGCACACGCTCCTAGATAAATTCGACTAAAGAGTCAGTTGGAGTTAACACTCCATCTGACTCAAGTCTCATTTTATATAGAATTTGTGTGTTAGCTTATAAAAGATATACAAAGACTGCTATAAAGTGTGAAAGGCTTCCAAGCATTATAAAAATATGAAAAATTTCATGAGTTCCAAAGATTCCAATTTTAATTTTATCATCTCTAAATGCATAGATAACTCCACCAATTGTATAAAGAATTCCTCCTAAAACTAAAAGGAAAAATGCAGTTCCGTGTAAAACTTGTGAAAGTGGATAGATAGCAAATACTGCAAACCAACCTATAGCGATGTACATAACGCTTGAAATCCACTTAGGGCAAGTTACCCAAAATAATTTAAAAATTATACCTAATAAACCAGCTGTAAAAACTATTGCAAATAGTACGTAGCCAACTTTATTATCTAGTGCAATTAAGCAAAATGGCGCATATGAACCTGTAATTAAAACAAATATCATAGCGTGATCAAATTTTTTTAATCTATGAAGAACTTTCTCATTTGATTTAACAGAATGGTATATTGCTGATGCAGTATAAAGTAAAATTAGACTTACACCAAAAAAAAATACTGAAAAAATTTCTATACCAGAGCAATGTTCTATAAATGCTTTAACTAATAAAGCGATTAACCCAATAAATGATAATATTGCACCCGTTAAATGAGTTAAGCCATTAACAGGTTCTCTTAAATATTTTTCCATACTCAAACCCTCCTATAACGACATATAGTTTTATAAACTATATGTTATAATGTTATTATATGTTTATAATATAATAATGGTCAAAGTTAGTATTTCCTTAAAAAAAGAGATTAAACAGGATTTTTCTGTAAATATATTGAAATATCTCTTGAATACTATTATTATTAATATATATATAACGTTAAGTAGTTTATAAAACTAGATGAGGTGTTTATAATGAATAAAGAAAAAATGTTAGATATGATAGATGAATTAAATTTAGATAAAAATATAGAACTTGAAGAAATTCCAGAGATTGATTTATATATGGATCAAGTGATTCAAATGTTTGAAAGCAAATATGAAAGTGTGAAGAGAAATAAGGAAGAAAAAGTTTTAACAAAGACAATGATAAATAACTATGCAAAGGGTAAATTACTTATGCCAATAAAAAATAAGAAATACTCTAAAGAACATATAATTTTAATGAATTTAATTTATAACTTTAAAGGAACATTATCAATAAATGATATAAGACATACTTTAAGTTTAATGGTAGAAAGTGAAGATTCAAATGAAATAAGAGAAACTTATGAAAGATTTATAGATATATCAAAAAATGATTTAGAGAAATTCAGAGAAGAGAATGAAGAAAGAGTTGAAATGATTAATGAAATTTCAAATGAAGAAGATGAAAAGTTTTTAATGTTATGCTCAGTTATAAATATGAGCAACATGTATAGAAAACTTGGAGAAAAAATTATAGATAATTTCTTTGTAAAAGGGGAGGAAAAATAATATGGTAGGAATGGATGAATTAAAAAGAAAAATTGAAAAGATAGATGGTAGAGGATATAAAGCATATAAGGAGCTTGAAGGGGGTTATGAGTTTGATAAATATACTTTATATATAGATCATGTTCAAGGAGACCCTTTTGCAGCACCATCAAGAGTGAGAGTAAGTTTAAAATCAAAAGTAAATAAATTTCCATTAGAATATTTTAATGAAAACCATAAAAGAGTAGGAACTATTGATTTTATAGGAAGATTATTTAGTTTAAATATAAATAGATATTGCACAAGAGTTATGGGCTCAGGGAAAAGTGGAGTAGTAAATATAAGCAGATTTAATCAAGAAATTTTAGATAGAACTGCCATTGTAATAGATAAAGAAAAGTTAGAAGCAAGGTTTGAAGTAGGTTTTCCTGCAAGAGGAAGAACTGTTTTAGGAAGAGAACTTATAAAAATTCTTTATGACTTTTTACCTAAAATAGTAGAAGAGAGTTTAATTTATGAAAATGTAGATAAACTTAAATTAAAAAAGAGAGTAGAGCTTGTAGAAAACCAAGAATATATAAGAAATGAATTAAAGAATAGAGATTTAATAGCCTTTGTAGAGAATGGTTCAATTCTGCCAAGAGAAAGTGGAATATCACAGAAGCCTTTAAGAGATGGAATAAAATTTAAATCACCAGAGTCAATGGAAGTTACTATGAATATACCTTTTGGAGGGCCTTTAAAAGGTATGGGGATAAAGAAAGGTATAACACTTATAGTTGGTGGTGGATATCATGGAAAATCAACCCTTTTAAATGCTTTAGAGCTTGGAGTATACAATCATATTGAAGGTGATGGAAGAGAGTATGTTATAGCAGAAAATACAGCAATGAAAGTACGTGCAGAAGATGGAAGATGTATTTTAAATGATGATATATCGTTATTTATAAATAACTTACCTAATGGAAAAAGCACAGAAAAATTCACATCAGAAAATGCAAGTGGAAGTACATCACAAGCAGCTAATATTGTAGAAGCTATAGAAATGAAATCTAAAACAATATTAATAGATGAAGATACATCAGCAACAAACTTTATGATAAGAGATGATATTATGC
>NZ_JBOGCC010000064.1:0-2085 GCF_051656525.1 Clostridium sp.
TCTGATAAGACTATAGAAGTAGAAAGTTTCAATAATAAAAAGTATTTTAAAGATATTTATGACATTATTGGCAATGTACAATCATAAGACGTAGTGATACCAACAGGTGTAGAATGTAAGATGGTCAATAAAATAATAAATTTATGATGTAAAAGAGGTGAATTATGACTAAAAATCAGATGATAGAAGATATAATTGACATTCAATATTATGTAAAGATAACAGTATTTGGTGAAGAAATTAAAGATAAAAGTGAATATGCTGAAAATATTAAAAATGTATACAAATACATAAATATTGATGAGATAAAAGAAAATTATGAAGAAGTAAGATGCTTAGGTGTAGGTGCTATTAAATCAGGTTTAGAACATAATAGTCATATTAACTATTTAAATAAAAAACATAAAGCATATGAGGAATATTTACATAAATGTGAAATTATAGAATTAGAAAAGGAAGAAGAATTATCAAATGTTAAAGAATTAAAAGAGCTAAATGTTGATTGTATAGTTGAATATATAAAAGAGAAGGAATCTATTTTAAATGGAAAATAAACAAGTAATAATGTGCTTAACACTAGATGAATTGATGGTTATATCTGAAGGTTTAGATTTACTATGGAGTGAATTTAGTGATAATATTGAAGTAAATCAGATGGATATTCAAAGTGTTATAGAAAGAATTGATTCAGCAATAGAGAAAATAGAAAATGATTAGGGAACAGATAACATATTTTAAGCACACTAGGAGGTAGTCATGGAAAGAAGAACGTTGCAGTTAAAGTTATCAAAACTAGAAGAAAGAAACAAATGCTTAATTGAAGCACTTGAAAAATCAGATAAAGAATTAACAGATAGTAAACATTGTAAGTATTGCTATTATGGGTATGGTGGTTCAAACTACGATTATGAAGAAAATTGCAGAAAATGTTCTCATAAATCTAATTTTACAAGAATACCTTGCGAATGCTTATAGGAGAATAAATACTATATTTTAATCCAAAGGAGTAATTATATGAATTGTGGAAGTTGCAAATTTCAAGGGACAGACTGTAAATATAAGGAACATAAAAAATATAGTGAACTAGCACTATATGATTCATGTGTAGATGATGTATTATCAGTGATTTGTAGTAAATACGAAAAAAGGGAGATTAAATTTAGAGCATATGATGAAAACAATAATTTAATGATATATTCAGATAAATTAGATTGTGAAAGTAAATACTGGTTTAATATTGGAGGACAAGGAGTTACTTGCAATAGAAGTTATTCAAGATTCGAAGGTGAACATGAGTATATTGGTAGTGAAGTCTTAGATAATATTGTACAGTATACAGGCATGAAAGATACAAATGGAACTGAAATATATGAAGGTGATATTATTAAGGCAAAATTTATTAGAGATAAATCAATAATGACATGTGAAATATCAATATTAGAGTATGAATATGTACTTACAAATTTAGATACAGGTGAGATTATAAAGTTTGATGAATTTTATAGACGAAGTTTAGAAGTTGTAGGTAACGTATATGAAAATCCAGAGTTAGTTGGAGTTTAAAAATGAAAATATCAATAGTAGCTATTATAATAATCCAATTAATGCTACTTATAACAATGTACAGTGCAGTAAAAAGTAACATAATAAAAAAAGATATATATGTTCAAATGTTTTATTTATCTGCATTTATGATTATTGTTATAACTTTAATTGGATTTAGGTAGGAGTTTAAAAGAACTATTTTAATTTCAGAAACGGAGGATATGTATGTTAAACAAAGTATATGCAGTTGAAGAATTTGATGGAGAAAGTTTTCATGTACTAGATGTATTTTCTACGGAAGATAAAGCAAAAGAATTTATAAAATATGAAGAAGAGCAAGGTTATTATGGAAGTATGAATTGCACTGAATATGAAGTAAAATAAATTAAATGGGGTGGTTTTATGAATAGAGACGATTTAAGATATGACATAAAGTTATTAATGTCTTATAATTTGACTAGGATCATAACACTCAAAGATGAAAAAGGTATATGCGAGAAGGAATTATTTCTAAGTGTACCAATTGAAAGTTACTCAAAT
>NZ_JBOGCC010000065.1:0-1942 GCF_051656525.1 Clostridium sp.
TAAAATAGTTAAGTCCCATCTTAACTACAAATATTAAAAATAAAGTTATTCCAAATACTACAAGCATTCTTGTATCCTTATTTGGAACAACTTCATCAATAATGCTTCTACTTATCATAGGATAAGCTAAATCACATAAAGCAACTACAAAAGCTGCAAGTAAATCAAGTATAAATAACCTTTTATACGGCTTATAATACTTAATAAATCTCTTCATCATAAAGTTCCCCCCTCGTTCCCTTATTTTTAATTACAAATTATACCATTTATATTTTAAATTTACAATAGACTTTGACTACATTGAAAAATAATAAAAGCTATAAGAACTTATCTCGTCTTATAGCTTTACTTAACTAAAATCTCTTCAAAATTTATTTTTATATTATTCATTTCAATACTATCTTCTAATACATATAAAGAATCTACTGTATGATATATTTTATAATGTGAATATACTTGTTCTATACCATCTCTTCCCCATAATTTACTTATATCTTTTCCTTTTAATATAGTTCTATTACTCCAGTCTTGTAAACAATACCCAAGCCAGTACATTCTTTCTTTCTCATACTCTTTTTCTTCTTTTTTATACTCTATTTTCTTTACATTATTTTCTTCTAAAAACTCTTCCATATAATAATATGGACTTTGTGAGTACCATTGTCCTCTATATTCTTCTATTCCTATTTTATAATTACTTTCTAAAGCTTTTAATACAAAATCAATAGGTTCTAAATTATACTCCACAGATGCCTTAAAGAACCTTCCTAAGTGTCTACAAGCTATAACTATTTCCTTCAACTGCATCCTCCTTTCCTAATTCATCAAAATATTTCCCTACATTACCATATTTTTTTCTAATGAATTTCATTTTCTCTTTCATTATTGATTTTTTTAATTTTATTTCACTTGAATAATACTCTTTGTCTATATCATCAAGCTCTATACTTTCAATAAATTTTATAGCTTCAATAGCTTTTTTACTTCTTAAATTATATTCAATATCTAAATCCATAGAATTTAAGGATTGAATGCAATGATTGAGTGTTATTGTATTCTCAAAAAACATATTCATAGTATCAAACATTCTATCATCTGCTGTAGGTCCAAGTATTACATCATATTTATTTAAATCTTTATACTTTTCTTCTAAATAGTTTCTAAGCTCTTCATTATCAATAAGACCTCTATTATAAGCAATAAACAGTATCCAATTAATATCTAAATCAAAAGTTAATGATTCTAGTCCTTCAGTATTTAATATATATTTATTTACTAAAGCTTCTTTATCTACCTTTCTAGTTGACCAACTTTTTGCCATTTGAATATTTGTAGTTGCATAAAAACCAATTCCAAAATCACTAAATTTTCTCCCACCATCATATCTTAGATTATCTATTTTCTTATCACTACCATGATAAATTATTAACTTCATATTCCTCACTTACCTAGTATCTTTATTTTAAAGTATACCATAGTTTATAGTTTTCTATTCTACCTTCTAATACTTAATCTCTCATTAATTTAAAAATTTCCTATCAAAAGTAAAACCTGCCCCAAACTTAGAACAGGTTTTATTTTTTTAATTTTCTTTAAGCACTTTTTCTTTTAAATTTAAAAATAGAAATACAAATCCTACTGCCATAATAATATGTCCAAGTCCAGAGATTCCGTTTAAAGCTCCTCCAATTGTATTTCCTTTAACTTGCATTATTCCAATAACTAAAAACATTATCATAGACCATGCTAATCCTATATTGTATGTTATAAAAAATTTATTAAACCATTTACTTTCAGTTATACTAAATGATTTTTCAAAAAGAACTAAAATTAAAAATAAGAAAAATCCAAGAATTAAAGCATGCGTATGAACCACGCTTAATCTAGTTATTCCTGTAAAATCACTCATTCTTGTGAACTCTCTAAAGAATACTCCCCCTAA
>NZ_JBOGCC010000066.1:0-1731 GCF_051656525.1 Clostridium sp.
CCATAATGGCTAAATCTGTGCTTATATGAGGCACCAATAATCCACATGATATAAACATAAAGTTTGTCAAACAATAGCACCTAAATAATGTCTTACAATGGTAGGCATCATCTACATACCACCTCAATACATTTATAAGCATACTACCAACTATTGCAAATGTCAAGTCTTTTACAATAAAAATACCACCCAATAAAATTGTGAGTGGTACTGATATGTTGAATAAATAGTATTTGAATAACTTGTAGTAATATATAATTAATTCCTTTTGATAATTGGTCAATTCACTTATCCCCTCTTTTTAGTTGAATAAAGAGTCTAAAAACTTATAAACATCCTCACTATTTCCCTTGTAGTATAATCTAGGATTGATTATTATGGAATCTTTTCCGTATTTACAGTCAAACTTTCCAAATACACTTCTAAAGTCACTTCTTTCATCAAATATAAACAGCTCTCTTAGTTCTCTCCATAATTTTGAACTGTTAGTTACATCATAACCTATTTTAAAAGCCATTTCTTTTGTCGTTAAAGGGCTTATATTATCAACTTCACATGATGCATCTTTGCATAATATATTAGTTTCATTGTGTATATTAGGAAGCAATACAAAGAAGTAAAATAATTGTTTGTGACTAGAAACAACGGTGTTAACATAAACATTTCTAAGATAGTCGTTAAAAAGCCTAGTAAACTCTTCATTCTTTTCTGACTTTGATAAACCACCTTTTTTAATGTATTCACTATTAACTCTAAATGCTTCCCCTTCAACCTCTTCTATTAGCCCACTTTCAATAATCTCTTTTATTGCACTATTAAATGTCCTCTTCTTTATTTTACAAAGTTCTTCTAAATCTTTTCTATTGCATTTTATATCTTTAGTTCCAACTCTCTTAACTATAAAATTTTCATAATTTACAAATGTAGATAAATATAAAAATCTCATCTTATTTGCATCTGTAACATTTTTTAAATGGATTAGTTTTTCATAAAACATAAACGTAAATCCTCCTATTTCTGAATTAAGATAACCAGATAATCCAACAAGATCCTTTGTTTTCTTAACTCTCTTTTGTCCACTTAAAGGTTTTGCGACTTCTTTATAATACTCATTAACCTCTCCAGTGTCCATGTTTGTTTCAACCACCATTAATTTTGTAGCCATCACATATCACAACCCTTCTAAATCGACCTAGTATTTTTTTGCTCGACATTTTTATGCCATTTTGACTTAATCACTAGTAAAACAATGTATTTATGAAGATTTTACGCCTAGTATTTTTTTGCTCGACTAAATGAGCTAATGTAGGGTAAAACAGTTACTTTAGCGATTTCATTGCCTATAATATAGGTGAAAATCTTGGTAAGAGCATTTACATTTTCCCCTCTTGCCAGATGGCAATTCACCCCTTTAAGGGAAATCTTGACTCAGTCGCCGTCACTTTTCCCTCTTGTTCCACAATTCACCCAATTCTAGGCTTGATCGCTTTTGCGATGCCCAAATGTGAAATTAAACTATGAAATATGTAAAGGGACTAATTAAAGTCCCTAAAATTTATTTTACTGGTTTTGCAGGTTTTTCTGCTTTTCCAATCCAGAACCATTTTCTCATTTTATCACCACACTTTATTGTTAAAATAAATTCTATAATCTTTGCTGGTATTCCATATATAAACATTGTTAATTCATTCATGTAGAAAATATCTTTACCCATTAATTCAAGAGACATAC
>NZ_JBOGCC010000067.1:0-2406 GCF_051656525.1 Clostridium sp.
CCAGGAATCACTTGCATATGAGTTGGGTTTTCCCACTCACGATTCATGATCTTTGTTATATAATCTTTCAACACACTCACTGGATCTTTAGCCATGATATGGTCAGCGTATACAGTTACTTTAATCATTATGCGAATACCTTTTCAGAATAGTGGGCTAACAATTCTTTATCGATTGTAGTGACGTAATAGATACTGTGATACTCATCGCGGCGACGGAATTTCTCTTTAGCGGTATCTCGTGCGTCTACGATACGGCGTAGCACACCTTTCTTACTTAAACTCTCAAACCGGCGAATGTACAGTTTCTCATTACCATTACCAGTTCGTAAAACAGAGTCAAATACATGCGTATAGCCGGGGAGGTTCCCCGGTATATAGAACGCATCGTTGGCATAGAATTCTACATAACGAATTTCTTCACGGGGCACAATAGCAAAGTTAGCCATGTGATCAAGGCAAAGAATTCGCTGATCTTGAGTATGTGTTATCGACACCTCTAGGAAGTTACCTTCCCGCTCGATAGCCTTGGAGTGATCGATACTTTTAGCAATCCAAGGTATGAGGCCAGGTGCTGTCGATGTAACATAGATAGCCTCGTGTATCTCATGTACTTGAGGCCCAAGTTCCGACACAAAATCGAAAGCCGCTCTAACCAGAATAAAATTTTCTGACTCGACAAAATTATAGCGTATAGGCTCAGCCCACTTGCGATCTAATACATCACGGACATACTCACGTAATGCTTCCACTGGGTCTGCCATGTGTAGACTTTCTACACGTAGAGTAATCATGAACATCTGACGATTCCCCGTTCCTTAAATGTTTCTGCAATATGGTCTAATGCTACTGGAGTGCAGTTATTCAGATCCAGTGTGCAGTTAAAGTATCGATCATCCTGTACGATACTATCGTGTTTGTGACCGTGTACGTTTACTTGCCAACGATCTAAGCACATTGGATGTACCGGGATGTGTGAGAACACACATACTTGTCCGTGATTAGGTAAACGGCGCACCAGTGCACCAGTTACACGTTTGAAGTTACCGAATGGGATCATGCAGCGCTCACCGTCGTGATTCCCAGGCACTAGGATAACGTTACGGCAATGCACACGATCTAACTGTGCTAATGCACTATCGGATAAGATAATGTCACCTACCAGTATTAGAGTATCAGTAGGGTTCACTATTTCATTACAACGATCTACAATATATTTATCGTGTTCTTCGATCGTTTTAAACTGTGGGCGGTATTGCAGAATGTTCTCATGTCCAAGATGCCAATCTGCTGCTGCATATGCGTTAGTCATTAGTCAACCATACAGTAGGATAGGATATTCATTAGAGCAGTACGTGCTCGGTTACGCGTTACCATGGTGTAAAACAATCCAATGTCTTGGTCTAGCGAATAAGACTCGAGGTTCATCGCGCCTTCCCCAACACCAAAACCACGTAACAGTTGTTTAGCGCCTTCATCCATCGGCTTACCAAAACCAATAATGGTTGGGTCAGCATAGATAGCGATATTGAGGTTAGGATTACCTAACAGTACACGCATGCATACCATCGGTGGCCGTGGTTCAGTAAAACCTTCGAAGTTAACGTCTGTGCGTTCAGTACTACCAAGAATAATTACAGAACCGATTTCATCGGTATCGGAGTTTTCGACACCTAGTCGATATAAACGATAAGCTTCCGCACGCTGGTTGATGACGGTACGGAATTTCTCAACACTCGAAGGATCAATTACCCCAACTTGTGGGTTTGTTACAGACTGAGTGATTGTAACCCGTGGGAACATACGACAGATGAGATCTCGACCAGCAGACCGAGTAGATTGCACGTTATCCATCACCAGTGCAATAGTACGTTCCATGTCACAATGTACTTTAACGTAATACAACCCAGTCTCAGTAATTGGCAGGATCATAAATTTGTCTTTAGTGACCCCAAGTAATTCAGGAACGGCAGACTTAACACAAATGATGATCTCATTCTCATCCATCGGACCATGTGCATAAAACGCTGCTACGATCATTCTATAATATCCTATTTAAAGCATGAAGATTCGGTCGCTGTGTACTACTGTGTCTTTAGTTAGTTTAGCGCCGATATTATTTAGTGTTTTGAAGAGCAGTGAATCTTTCTTAATTGTATAAGTTATTTCGTTACCGTCCAGATTGATATCACCAGCATCAAATAAGCTGGCAGCTAAATGAACCCGGCGATTATGGGTAGCACGTGTACAGAAATAAACACGGCATTTATGAATTATCTCTACACGTGCATTAGTTCTACGATAACGAGAGTTTAAGCTCGTTATCATTATATCGTGGTCATACATCTTACCAATCATCACTCTAATACCCGTGTGTAGATTAGCTGGTTAACCATGATACTGCTAC
>NZ_JBOGCC010000068.1:0-5052 GCF_051656525.1 Clostridium sp.
GCTGAGAAAAGAATTTGGGAAGTTGAGGATATTAATAGGGCTATAAAAATATTATTAAATGAAAATAATACTCTATTTGATGATTTAATAAAAAATATTGAGAATAATAAAGACTTAAAAGAGCTAATCTTTAGCATTATTATAAATGGAGAAGAGAAAAGTTTTAATATCCATAATAAAGTAATTTCAATAGGTGTAATGTTTGGATATCTTAAAGAGGAAAATTATAAAGTTGCTATTTCAAATGGTATATTTAAAGAAGTATTATATAATTATTTCTCATCTAAGGTAGAAGAAAAAATAGAAATTGCACTATATGAATTTTTATAATTTATATTTAAAAGGTTACTCTAAAGAATTAGTGTAATCAGAACGATTAAATGGTAAGACAAATGAGAAAATAGGAATAATCCAATAATTAAAAAATGAATTTTATAGAGAAGATTAGAATCCTCTATATTTTACTATTTGTATTAAAAAGTAAAATGTAGAGTTTTTTTATTTGAGATAAGTACTACCCAGATACTTGGGGGTTTTGGTTAATGATTTTAGAAATAAATATTTAGAATGTAAAAAGAAACAAAATATATATTATAAAAAGTAATTATTTTTAAATGTTTTTTGAGTTTTTAATAGTGAATAATGAAAAAATATAAATTTGATTCTGGAGGAGCTTCTAAAATTTTAGAAGTTTTTTGTTGATATTAACAGAAAAGACAATATAAAAAGTAAATTAAATATTGAAACTTGTAAAAATATATAAATTAATTTACAATATAATTAAGTTTATTATCCAAATTTAAGTAGATATAGAAGTTAATTATATTAAAAGTAAATATTTTCTTTGGTTAAAAGTAACATAGTTTTAGATTCTTTCTATTTTAAATTGTAGAATTGTGGAAAAATTCTATTATATATAGTTGAGAAAATTAAAAAAATTAATTTTATAATATAGAGATTTATTTATTATGTTTAAGTAATATATGATTAGGAGAGGGTTTAAATGAATTATAGCAAAGAACAATTTCATAAAGGTAAAGAATATATAAAACAGAAAAACTACGAAAAAGCTTTAGAATGTTTTACTAATAGCATAGAAATGGATAGAAATTATAAAGAAGCTTTTTGTGGTAGAGGAATAGCATATGCTAATCAAGGAAAATATGAAGAAGCAATAAAAGATTATAATAAAGCAATAGAGATAGATAGAGAATATAAAGAAGCTTTTAATAATAGAGGAATAGCACATAAATATAAAGAAGAATATGAAAAAGCAATAGAAGATTTTACTAAAGTAATAGAGTTAGATAAAGATTATAAAGAAGCTTTTTTTTATAGAGGAATAGCATATATCTACCAAAACGAATTTAAAAAAGCAATAGAAGATTTTACTAAAGTAATAGAGATTGAGGAAAATTGTAAAGAAGCTTTTTTAGCTAGAGCAATGATATATAAATATAAAGAAGAATATGAAAAAGCAATAGAAGATTGTGTTAAAGCAATAGAGATAGATAAAGGTTATGGAAAGGTTTACGATGTAAGAAGTAAAATTTATAGTGAATTAAAAGAACATACAAAAATAGTAGAGGAAAAAGAAGAATATAGTAAACTAGAAGAAAAAGATAAAATAGAATATTTTAAATTAAAAGAATATAAAGAATTTTTTGATTACTTAGGTGATAAGACAAAGAATGTAGAAAAAGAAATAGCCGAAAATTTAGAAAGGTTAGCAGGATTTATATTTTTATTTAAGGAAAATATGAAATATGAACATACTGGTGATGATAAAGCTAATCAACTTGGACACTATACTAAAATTCAGAATATGAAGTTTTTGATAAAAAAAGATAGTAAAAGTGATGAAGAAAATAAAACTTATTTAAGGCTAAATAATATTGAATATATGAATGATCCAGATGAAGGAAATACTTTTTTTGAATTATTTAGTAAAGATATAAAATGTAAAAATTTTCTGAAGGAAATTTATGGAAGATGTGGAAAAGAATCTGAGGAAAGAGTTGAAATTAAAGGAGAAGGAAATATATTCTTAGTTAGTTTATCTAAAAATATTGATAATTCATTACCTATGTGGAGACAATATGCAAATGATGGAGATGGCTGTTGTTTAGTTTTTGATTCAGAATTTTTTAAGGAAGAAAATGATGAAATAAAAGATAATGAAATAAAAGATAATTTGAATTTAAATTCATTTAAACCGTATTTTGATGGATTATATAAAGTAAACTATTTAGGAAATAGAAAAAAAGAAGATAATACAGATATAGATGGAAGTGAATATATAGAAAAAATTTCCAATGTGTTGTTAAAAATTGAAAAAATGTTAGCGGGTGAAGAGGAAAATATAAATAAAATTGTAAAAGAGTTAATTAGTGAAATAATAGATAATATTAGATTTTTATTTAAAGATAGTGCATATTCTTATGAAGAAGAAATTAGATTAATAAAATTTAAAAATATAGAAAATGATAAAGATGTGCAAGTTACAGGTAATGCTGAGGGCTTTGTAGTACCACATTTATATGTTAATTTCAAAAAAGATATAGTACTTAATGAAGTAGTTCTTGGGCCGAAGGTAGAAAATGAAAAAGGAATTGCTAACTATATTAGATATACAGGGAAAGTAGAAAAAGTCACTAAATCAAAAATTAGATATAAATAATTTAAATATTAATTGCAAAAATAGTATTTTGTAAAAGAATAAATTATATTATAGAAAAATATTTATGGGAAAGCTTGTTCGATTAATTTTAGGACAAGCTTTTTTTATAATATAGCCATTGGAAAAATTATAGGTGTATATTTATTTTATTAGGTGATATGACAAGCTCTATCCGGCAGACTGTGCAAAAAAAGATTTAAGATTAAGGCCTTTAAAAGTTCCTTAAATTCTCGTATTTTAATTACTCTTTTCAAATTGTAGCTAAAAAAAGCAAGACTAATCTCATCCCTAACTTTTTCTGAATTTCGAAGAAGCAAGTAGCTAAAATTCATAAGGGAAAAGAAATTTTTAAAATTTATGTTTAAAAGGTTACTCTAAAAAATTAGTGGAATCAGAACGATTAAATGCTAAGACGAATGAGAAAATAGGAATAGTCTAATAATTTAAAAATAAATGGTATAGAGTAAGTTAGAAATCTCTACATTTTACTATTTGTAATAAAAAGTAAAATGTAGAGATTTTTTTATTTTATAAAAATACTACTATTTTTAGTTTAATTAGAGAATTATACGGTGAAAGTTGTAAAAATACTTTAAGCTATTTACAATATAAGTATATTGAAATATAATTTGAAAAATATAAGAAAAAATAGAGATTTTAATTAAAAAGATAGGGGGAAATAATATATGAATGAAAGCGTAGAGAAAAATTTAAGAGAATTTTTTAGGGAAAGTAATAATGAAAAGGTTATTTTTATTGGTGCTGGATTTTCTAAAAATTTAGGATTACCGTCATGGATTGAATTTGGAAGAGTTCATTTAGAGTTTTTGGAACAACATAGTGATAAAGTTAATTTTGAATTAATTGATTTATTAAAAAGAGAAGAAAAAGATTTTAGAAGAGTAATGTCTTTTACAAAAGATATTATTTTTGAAGACGAAAATTTAAAAATAATATCTTTATGAAAAATATAAAGAACTTTTTAAAATAGATATTGATGAAATTGAAGTATCTAATAATTTAAAAAAGGAAAAGTTAGATAAAATTAAAGATAAAAGTAATATATTTAGTAAAGTATATAATTTAAATATGATAAATATAACTACAAATTATGATGATATATTAGATATTTTAGCTAATGAAGAAATTAGTGAATTTACTGTAGAAAACAATATAGACAAGCTAGATAAAAAAAAGGTTTTTTATAAAGAAAAAGATTTTGCTGAAATTGTTAATAAGAAAAGAACTTTAAAAAGTAGAGAAGTTTATCATATTCATGGGAGTATAAATGATATTCCTAATATGATAATTTCAAATGAGGATTATATAGAAAGGTATTGGACAGGAGAGAATAATTACAAAAAATTTTTAAAAATGATTTTTGAAGATTATGATGTATTATTTTTAGGGTATGGATTACAAGAATTTGAGATTTTAAATTATTTATTTGAAAAAAGAAAAGGTCCTCTACAAAAAACTGATAAAAAGAGATTGTTTATAATAGATTATTTTGATTATGAAAAGAAAAAAATGGAATTATTAGAGAATTATTACTTAAATAATTATTCAGTAAAATTATGTCCATATAGTAAATCAGAAAAAGGATTTAGGGCTTTAGTAGCTTTAGTAGATGAAATAGATCAAATAAAAAAAGATGAAGAAAGCAAAGTAAAAGAAAAATTTAAGGCATTGGATCTATTACAAAAAAATAATTTAACAGAACAAGAAATAATAGAACTTTTAGGTAAAATTAAAAATTATAAAGATTTACAAAGTGCATTTTTAAAAAAAATAAGGGGTGATTTTAATTATTTAAAATATATTATTAATAAAGGATATTTTAAAAATTCAAATGCAAATGTATTAGAATTATTGGATTATTTAAATAGTTTACCTGAAATAAAAATAGATGAGGAAATATTAAATGATATATATGATGTTGCTAATAAAAATATAGAAAAGTATTTAAATGAAAATAAATTTATTTTATTTATATTTAAATTTAGCAATAAAATAAAAAGTTTCAATTTAAAAAAACTTATAAATCATGATATAAATGGAGATTTTAAAAGAAATTTAATTAATTTATTTTTTAGAGAACTTAAAGGCGAAGAAAGTATTAAGTTTTTTAAAAGTAATAAAAATTTCTTAGTTGAATTATTATGCGAAAATATTTTTACGAATGATTCAACTTTATATTACCCCCTAGGTGGTAAGATAATTGTCGTAGAGTAAAATACATGATATTCTCATAAGTAGAGAATAAAATAGGAGATTAAACTATGACAAATAATAATAGATCAAATAGAAAATACTCAAAAGAGGAAAAGGAAAATTTAATTGCAAGAATGTTTCCACCAGAAAGTATAACA
>NZ_JBOGCC010000069.1:0-2094 GCF_051656525.1 Clostridium sp.
ACATTATCAAAACCTATAGGGTGAGTAATATTGAATCTGCGAAACTTACTAATGAGGTGTTTCATAGACCAGATGATTTTGTATTAGAAGATTATTGGAAATCTAGTTGTTTAGTACATACTATTACTAGTCCAAAAAATAATTAAAAATTATTCCACACAGAATTTACCAATCCTTTTGTGTTAATACTCTTAGTGAAGAGTTAAATATAAAAGGATGTGTGAGGGTGATTACTTTGAAAGATAAACAAAAAATTATATTAGATTATATAAGCAACAATAAGTCTCAAAGAGAGATACATAGAGAGACTGGAATTGCTAGAGATACAATAAGAAAATATGTAACTGAATATGAAGAGAGGCTACGCCAGGTAGGAAAAGATTTATCAGAAACAGAAAAAGTAGATCTCATAGATGAAATAACACAGCAACCTAAATACAAATCTACTCCAAGAACAAAAAGAGTAGTGACAGAAGATGTAATTGAAAGAATTAAATACTTCTTAAAAGAGAATGAAACTAAGCGATTATCAGGTTTGTCTAAACAACAAATGAAGAAAATAGATATATGTGAGGCTCTTAATGAGGAAGGTTTTTCAATAAGTTACTCAGCTGTAGCTACCGCTATAAATAAAATAGAACACAAAAAACGCGAAGCGTATATAAAGCAAGAATATGTACCTGGAGATGTTGTAGAATTTGACTTCGGAACAGTTAAGCTATACACAGAAGATAATGTACTAAGGGAATATCAACTTGCAGTTTTCACATCAGCATACAGTAATTATAGATGGGCTAGACTTTTTCCAAAGCAAAATACAGCATGCTTTTTAGAAGCACATGCATACTTCTTTAATCATATTCAAGGATCTTTTAGGACCGTTGTATATGATAACACTAGAGTTGCAGTTAAAAAGTTTTTAGGGCACTCAGAAAAAGAACCTACAGATGCATTATTAAAACTTTCCCTATATTATAAATTTAGATACAGATTTTGCAATACTTATAGCGGAAATGAGAAAGGTCATGTTGAAAGAAGTGTTGAAGTTGTGAGGAGAAAAGCATTCAGCAAAAACCTTGAATTTAACTCGCTAGCAGAGGCTAATATACATCTTACAAATATCCTTGATAAATTAAATAGCAAAGTTTCATTTGGTAAGAAACTATCATCAAAAGAATTACTTCTAGAAGAAAAAGAAAGTTTACTCCCAGATATGCCACTATATGAAACTTCTACAATACAGGATTTCAGAGTCAACAAGTACTCTACAATTATGATAGATTCATGCTTTTACTCTGTACCAGATAATTTTGTAGATAGAATGGTAAGATGTAAAATTTATACAAATAAAATAATTGTTTATGACAATGAAAATAAAGTATGCGAGCATTTTAAAATAACAGGAATGCACAAGTGGAAAATAGATATTTCACATTATACATATACACTGTTTAGGAAGCCAAAGGCTCTTATTAGTAGTACTGCTTTTACGCAGATGGATAGTGTGTTAAAAAATATATACTCAACCTATTTTAATAACAATGAAAAAGAATTTATAAAGGTTTTAGAATGTGTTGGTAAATATGGGCTAACGCCTGTATTTAATGCAATTACACATTTACAAGAAACTTGTCCGACTAATATTAGCACTGACAAAATTGAATTTATATGTGCTCTAAAAGATGATAACAAAGTGTTATATCTAGAAGATTATAATGATGACATTATGGTAAATTCAGTTAATATGTTATCTGAATTTAATACTTTACTTTAAAATTAAGGACGTGATTACTATGGCTAATAGTTCTTTTGTTTATGATATTAAAAACTATGCAGAATCATTAAAACTCGGTGTTGTTAAATCAGATATAGAAGAGGCTCTTGATGATGCTTTAAATAGCAATCTTACTCATGAAGAGTTTCTATATCGACTTCTTCAAAAAGAACATGATATTAGAAAGTATAACTTAACTCAAAGCCGAATAAGGCTTGCTAACTTCCCTTATAAAAAGTATCTTGAAGACATTGAAATCAATGCCCTTCCTAAAGATGCTAGAAATAAGCTAAAGCATCTTAGTAGCTTAAAGTTTGTAG
>NZ_JBOGCC010000070.1:0-1145 GCF_051656525.1 Clostridium sp.
CACTGCCCAATATTTTTCTTTACCTTCCCAACTATTCTCTAAATTCCCTTTAAATCTAAACTCTAATTCTATATCTAAATTTTTATTTTTTTTATTAAATTTATCATATAAACTTTCAGAACTATTAAAGTTAATTTCTATAGCATTTAAAAATTCATTAGGTGATGGATTTATAATAAACTTTTCAAAATCACTATTATCTAATTTATCATCATCAAAAAGTAAATTATTTAGACTTAATAGTTCTTTTTTACTATCATTAATTTTCAAATTAATCTCTTTTAATTTCTCTACTATATTTTCAGCTTCTACCAAAAATCTTGTCTGACCTTTATACAAGAATATAATTTTCCCTTCATGTGGATTAATTATTTCTAATTTAATTTTAAAATCATCATTTCTAGTTTTAAAATCTCCATTATATTCATTAAAGCATTTTATAGTTTCCCCTGAATATTCATATTTTCGCCAATCAATATAAATAAAATTACTGATAAAAAATAATATACCAATTCCAATTAATATGATTTTTCTTCTTTTCTTTTTCACTAATGCCCCTCATTTTTAAATTATTTTTATTCAATTTATCCCCCTTCATATAACTTATCCTTATTAATATAAAGTTAGTATAGTATCCATATATTGAATTAATATATATTATTTATTAATATTGAAAGAATTCTAAAAAATATAATTACTAAAATGATTATTTTTTTCAAAAAATTAATATCCAGTAAATCTTTAATAATTATAATATTTATATATTTCAAAAAGGGGTTTGATATTATGAAAAAAAAGATTTTATTACCATTAATTTTTCTTATACCTTTTAGTTTTGTAGCTTGTAATAATCAAGATTTATCAATTAAAGATCCAACTCGAAAAGAAAGTTATGCTGAAATAGAAACAAAAATTAAATTGAAAGAATTTGAAGATAAAATTGGCTTAGAAAATTTATCAGAACTTTCTGCTAATGAAATTTTAGAAAGTTCTAATCTACCTCTAGAAGAATTTATTGCTATACGAGAAACAAAAATAAATAAAGATATTTTAAATAAAGATATTATTTATCAAGTAATAGAGCGAGCAAAATATTTATCAAATCTTATTTATGAAGAAGCCAAAAAAGAAGGTACAATTGCTCC
>NZ_JBOGCC010000071.1:0-1064 GCF_051656525.1 Clostridium sp.
TTAATTCACTTAATGCTTCCTGCTCTCTAATTCCACCAAATACAGTTTTTTTATTTGTTGCAGTAGTTGTTTCCCATATGCTACCTATTTTTTTAGCATCTTTAATACTTCTATAAACTTCATTTTCTAAGCTATCTAATCCTTGAACTTTATCTTTTACAATAACTTGAACTAAAGAGTTTCCTTTTTCATCAGCTCTTTCTAAATCTTTAATTTCATGTACTATAGAATCAGAATCTAAAGTTATCTTAGATATTAGGAATTTATCCCCATTACTAGTTAAATTTCTAACTGTTGTTTCTAAAGGTCTTCCCATATTTATAATAGTATTATCATCTATTTTAGAAACCATTATCTCTATTGCAAATCTATTTTTATCAGCACTTATTAATGTATTGGCATTAGTAAACTCTATATCTCTATCAGAGTCTCTAAAAGCATGCTGTATAAGATGACCATTTTTATCTTTTACACCTGTATCTATATCTAAAGTTAAAGAGTGATTTCCTGATAAAGATGGATTGTTCTCATCACCAATAGCTCTTCCAACTTCTACAACATTTATATTTTTAAGTTTAGCATATGGTCCTAAAGTTATATTTGTTCCATACTTACCTGTAAATTGCTCTGTTATCCTTAGTTTATTGTAACCTGAACCTAAATCAATTGTCCCTTCAACTCTTCCCTTACCTCTAAACTCAACATTCTTATACTCCTTTTCTATAACCAAGTTGCTATCAGCTATAATTCTATCTGTCCACTTTCTCCATTTTGCCTCTTTTTCCTCTTTATTTTCCTCTAACCAACTAGCAAATCCATTATAAAACCCATGTTCTTTTTGAACATTTTCTATTTTTTCATATTCTGCAAAATAGTTATTATTTGCTTCATCTCTAGCTTTTCTAAAATCAAAATATGTTTCAACAAGTTCTTTTTCTTTAGGTGTTTTTAAAGAGTTTAAATACTCCATATCTTTATTTCCACCATTCCAAACTTTATAGTAATCTTTTGGCATCTCAGGATTTTCTGAAAGCTTTGTCAATTTCTCTCCTAAACTTTTATTT
>NZ_JBOGCC010000072.1:0-7150 GCF_051656525.1 Clostridium sp.
TTCTTTTAAATTTATTTTCTTTTTGAATAAATTTATTTCCATCTCACTATTCTTTTCCATATCTATTTTTATTGGAAAATATCCTTTACTTCTGATATTTTCCATTAAGAGCTCTTTGCTCTCCACTTCAAGACTACCTTCTATTACATCACCTTGCATATTTTTTGCTTTGTACTTGTAAATAGCCATATACCTTTATACCCCTTTTACTCTCTTAAATATGCCACTCGCATAAGCTCATCTATTGTTGTTATACCTTGCATTACTTTTTCTATACAAGCTTTATTTAATGTTTTCATTCCATTTTTCATTGCAATTTCTTTTAAGGTATCTGAATCTTCATTCCTTATAATTCCTTCACGCATTTCCCTATTTATACTTAATATTTCATATATACCAGTTCTACCTTTATATCCAGTATTATTACAGTATGAACATCCCTTCCCTCTTTTTAGTATTACTTTTTCATAAAATGGAATTCCTAATAATTTTTTCTCATAATCTGCTGCTTCATATTCTTCTGTACATCCCATACAAACTTTTCTTACAAGCCTTTGTGCTATAATTCCAACTAAAGATGTTGAAATTAAGAATGGCTCAATTCCCATATCTATAAGTCTTACTATAGTTGAAGGTGCATCATTTGTATGAAGTGTGCTTAAAACAACATGTCCAGTTATAGCAGCTCTTGCTGCAATTTCTGCTGTTTCTGTATCTCTAATCTCCCCAATCATTATTACGTCTGGGTCTTGCCTTAGTATTGATTTAAGACCAGATGCAAAGGTCATTCCAGCCTTTGTATTTACATTTACTTGATTTATTCCATCAACAGTAAATTCTACTGGGTCTTCAACTGTTATTATGTTTTTATCTATACTATTTAACTCCCCTAATACTGAGTATAGCGTTGTGGATTTACCGCTTCCTGTTGGTCCTGTTACTAGAACAATTCCATAAGTATTAGAAAGGATTTGAACAAGCTTTTTAATGTCATCATCATCCATTCCAAGTGAGCTTTTATCTTTAAGCTCATTTGATGCTTTAAGTATTCTTATTACAACCTTTTCACCATGAACTGTTGGAAGACTTGATACCCTGAAATCTATTTTTACACCATCAATTTCTTGAAGGATTCTACCGTCTTGTGGTACACGCTTCTCTGCAATATTCATGTTTGCAAGTATTTTTATTCTTGTTATAAGCATTGATTTTGACCTTATAGGTGCAGTTAACATAATTGAAAGCTCTCCATCAACCCTTGCACGTACACGAATCTCTTTTTCCATAGGTTCTATATGAATATCACTTGCTCCTATTTTTACTGCATTTTGAATAATTGTATTAACAAACTTTATGACTGGTGCATCATCCTCTATATTTTCATGCTTTTCTTCTTCTATTTCATCTAAACCTTCAAGTTCTAAATCTTTAGCAACTTCCTTTGCATATTGACTTCCATAATATTTTGATATGGCTAAATCTATTGAAGTTCTTGTATCAAGAACCTTTAATACACTAAGTCCTGTTACTATACTTATATCTTCATCTGCTAAAAGGTCTAATGGATCTGATGTTACTATACAAATGTTATACTCATCTGCCTGAAGTGGAATTATGTGATGCTTTTGACATAAAGTATCTGGAACTCTATTTAAAATTGTGCTGTCAAGCTCCATAAATTCTAAGTTAACTCTTCTTATTCCAAGTTGAATTTCTAAAGTAGTTATTATATCTTCTTCTGTTGCGTAATCACTTTCAATTAGTATCTCTCCAAGTCTTTTTCCTGACATTGCTTGCTTTGCAAGTGCTGTTCTAAGCTGGTTATCAGTTATCTTTCCATTCTTTACTAATAAATCCCCAAGCCTTCTTTTAACGCCCATTATTTTCCTCCTATGCTTTATATTAGATATTATACATTATTTTACTTTATTTTTAAATATTTCTTTTTAAATTGTTTAATAATTTCTTAATATTTTGTTTTTATATTACTTTATATGCAAAAAAGCAAGCCCATATTACTATAGACTTGCTTTATAATTATCTTTTTATTTTATTTTTTTAGTACATTCCTTCCATTCCTGGAGCTCCTGGAATTTGTTCTTCTTTCTCTTTTACATCAACAACTGCTGCTTCTGTAGTTAAGAAAGTTGAAGCTACTGATGCTGCATTTTGAAGTGCTGATCTTGTTACCTTTGTTGGGTCAACAATTCCCGCTTTAACCATATCTTTGTATTCATTTCTTAATGCATCATATCCTATAACTTCTTCACTATTTTTAACTTTGTCTACAATAACAGACGCTTCAACCCCTGCATTAGTTGCAATTTGTCTCATTGGCTCCTCTAAAGCTCTAACTATAATATCAATTCCAACTTTAATATCATAAACATCTGAATGTAATTCATTTACTTTATTTAATACATTAACATAGGCACTTCCTCCACCTGGAACTATACCTTCTTCAACAGCAGCTTTTGTAGCAGCTAATGCATCTTCAATTCTTAATTTTCTTTCTTTAAGCTCTGTTTCAGTTGCAGCACCAACTTTTACAACTGCAACTCCACCTGCAAGTTTTGCAAGTCTTTCTTGAAGTTTTTCCATATCAAATTCTGATGTAGTTTCTTCAATTTGAGCTTTAATTTGGTTAACTCTAGCTTTTATTTCATCAGAGTCACCTTTTCCATTTACTATTGTAGTGTTTTCCTTAGTTATCTTAACACTTTCAGCTTCACCAAGTTCAAATAATTGAACTTCTTTTAAGTCTTTTCCAAGCTCTTCAGATACAACTTCAGCTCCTGTAAGTATGGCAATATCTTTAAGCATTTCTTTTCTTCTATCTCCAAAGCCTGGTGCTTTAACTGCAACACATGTAAATGTTCCTCTTAATTTATTAACAACAAGAGTTGCCATAGCTTCTCCCTCAATATCATCAGCTATAATAAGAAGCTTTCTTCCATTTTGAACAATTTGCTCTAATATAGGAAGAATATCTTGAATATTATTTATCTTTTTGTCAGTAACTAAGATATATGGATTATCTAAAACTGCTTCCATTTTTTCTGTATCAGTTACCATATAAGGAGAAACATATCCTCTATCAAACTGCATTCCTTCAACAACATCAAGTTCAGTTCCCATTGATCTTGACTCTTCAACAGTTATAACTCCTTCATTTCCAACTCTCTCCATAGCATCTGCTATAAGCATTCCTATATTTTCATCGGCTGCACTAATAGCTGCAACTCTTCCTATATCTTCTTTTCCTGTAACAGGTTTTGATATAACCTTAATTTCTTCAACAGCTTTTTCTACCGCCATATTGATACCTTGTCTTATAAGCATTGGATTAGTTCCTGCTGTTACATTCTTAAGTCCTTCTCTTATAATAGCTTGTGCTAAAAGTGTAGCTGTTGTAGTTCCATCTCCTGCAACATCATTAGTCTTAGTTGCAACTTCTTTAACAAGTTGCGCACCCATATTTTCATATTGGTCTTCAAGTTCTATTTCTCTTGCAATTGAAACTCCATCATTTGTAATTAAAGGTGTTCCAAATTTTTTATCTAAAATAACATTTCTTCCTTTTGGTCCTAAAGTAACTTTAACTGTATCTGCTAATTTATCAACACCAACTTGCATTGCACGTCTAGCATCTTCACCAAATTTAATAATTTTAGCCATAACTATTCCCTCCTATTCAACAACTGCAAGAACATCTTCTTGCTTAAGTATAATAAATTCTTCTCCAGAAACCTTAACCTCTGTCCCTGTATATTTAGCGTAAAGAACTTTGTCCCCTACCTTAACTTCCATATTAACATCCTTAGTTCCAGGCCCTACTGCTACAACCTCAGCTTCCTGTGGTCTTTCCTTCGCTGTGCCTGTTAAAACTATACCACTCTTTGTTTTTTCTTCTGCTTCTAATCTTTTTATAACAATTCTATCACCTAATGGTCTAATCATAATATAAAGCCTCCCTTTTAATTTCCTTTTAGCACTCACTTTATTAGAGTGCTAATCTTTAATTATAATAATATCCCTTCTTAGAAATAATTTCAAACTTTTCTTTAAATATTATTACCTTATTTTCTCTTTTTATGATAAATTAGATTAATCTATTCTTAGAATACTCTAATTCTCTCATTCACACTCTTTTTTTCTCAAAATTTCCCATTTGATATTTTTTTCAATTGTTCTAGAGCTTCCAAAACCTAAGATAATCCAAAATATTGGTGCAACTGAAACTACACTAATATTGAAGTTTGCTTGAAATAAATATCCTACAAGAACTATAAATATTATTTTTATATTCTCATTATTCCTCTTTTTCCATAAATTTTTCATTACAATAAAGATTAACATAATATATGTTATGGCAGATAATATTCCACTTATTCCTGCATAATGTAATATTTCATTATGTGCCTTATCCACAATAGTATTTTGTGCATTCCAAGCCTCTATAATCTCCTTTGGTGCACTCTTCTCAAATCCATACCAAAAGTTTTCAACTCCAGCACCAAGGAAAGGTCTATCTTTAATCATATGAAAAGTTCCTATATATATTCCAAGTCTTCCACTTCCAGCTTTAATATCCTTTTCCTTAAACTCCTTTACCTCTTCCTTAATAGTCTCTACTCTAGCTAATATAACACCTTCACTCTTTGTATTTATAATCATAAAAATCCCTATAAAAGAAACTACTATAATTCCTGCTCTCATAATCTTCTTTTTATCCTTAATAATAAAAAGGAGTCCTACAAAGCATAAAAATAGTAATCCAACCCAAGCACCTCTAGTTTGAGAATAAATAAGTGCTGCAAAATATATTAATGAATAAATTAAATATCTTTTATTATTATAAAAAATAAATAAACTAATAGATAATGCTAAAAATATTAATACATATGTCCCTACAAAATTTCTATTTCCTATAGTTGTATTCATTTTTTCAGCAGTTCCAAGCCAAAACTTCATAAGCTCTACGCCATTGTTTTGGAGGATATAATAAATAGAAACAATAAGTCCACTTCCTAAAAATACTTCAAGTCCCTTTTTACTAAAAATGAAATATCTACTAGCTGCAATAAATAAAACTCCATACATAAATAAAGTTATTATTCCCTCATATCTCCACTTTCCACCAAAAATAGCCCGCTCCAAATCCTCTGCAAAAATTGCTGATAAAAAAAGCAGTAAGAAAAATAATAAATATACCTTATCCACTTTTCTATTAAGCTTCTCCTTCTCCTTAATAAGCAAAAGAAAAATTATAAATCCAATAAAATCTAAAAATACCGCCTTTGGAAAATAATATCTATCACTTCCACTTCCTCCAAGTATTAAAGGCATTACACATAAAACTAAATATAATAAAATATTTATAACTTCCTTAGTTTCAAAATCTCTTTCATTTAACTTCTTTATCTTTTCCAAACCCCTCATACATTCCCCTTTTAAATTTATTTTAATACTATCTTATTATAGTATTAAAAAATTAATTCTTAATACTATAAACAAAAAAACTCCACATAATGTGAAGTTTTCTCTCTACTTTAATTTTATTGATTTCTCTATTGCATAGTAAAAAAGATACTGTTGTGCAAATCCTGCTAAGTCTCCAAATTTCTTTTTACCTTCTACTCTTATTTTAGGCATTGATGTTTCATTTAAATTGTAGAAATAATTCATTATTCTTTCCACCCATCTGTCTACAGGAAATGCTCCTTGCTTACCCATTCCAAACAGCATAATACAATCTGCTACCTTTGCACCTACTCCCTTAAACTCTTGAAGGGCTTTATGACATTCATCTTCATTTAATCTTACTATTCTCTCTAAATTAAATTTACCATCTAACTTATGTAAATCCTCAAACACTTTTTCTGATGTATCAATTATATATTTACTTCTAAAAGATCCACCCTCTTCTTTAAGTTCTAATTCAGTAACATCCTTTAAAACCTCAGCCTTTGGAAAAGTATAATATTTATTTCCCTTATACTCTATTTCATTCCCCCATCTCTTACTAATCTTTAAGATAGTTCCCCTAATTACAGGAATACTATTTCTAGCTGAGATAATAAAGCTTATAAGCATCTCAAAAGCCTCTTGATTAAGAAGTCTAATACCATAACCAAACTCCATGCACTCCTCTAAAACAGAATCATTCTTCAAAGCATTTTTGACAGTATCATAATCTCTATCCAAATCAAAATACCCAAGCCAAATCTTCTCAAATTCATCTTTATTAGTATTAGAAAAAGTAACCTTATCTCCTTCTTGCTTAATCTCAAGAACCTTTTCAAAAGCCACAATTATATAATGTAAATCACTAATCTTCTCCCATCTAAAGCATTGTCCACACTCTAAAATCTGCTCCAAGTTAAAGTTCTTAATTCCATTTAAAATAACCTTATCATCTATATACTCTATTTTCTTATAATCCATAAAAATTCTCCAATCCTAGTAAGTTTAACTTACCATAATATTTATTATAGCTATTTCCTTAATTATATTAAACTATTCAAGAAGTATCAATTTTCTCTCCTTTCTTATTTAACAATTCTTTGCTATACTGTAACAATACATAATTTAATTAAAGGAAGTGTTTATAACAAATATGGATTATAAAAAAATAGAAAACACATTTAAAAATGAAAATGATTATACAGTGATGACAATCTTAAATAAAAAAGGTAAAGAATTCGAAGTTAAAGTAGATACAGACTCTGTTGACAAAATAAAAGCTGAAGGAACTTGGTTTGCTGAATGGAATAAAGATTCTAATAGCTACCTTGTAGTTAACATTCACTCTTCAAAAACAAATAAAAAAGGTAAATCATTAAAACAAAACCTTGGAAACATAGTTTTAAATGAAGATATAAATGCACCAATCATCCATAAAAATGGAGATACTTTAGACAATAGAGCAGCAAACCTAGAAGTTTTCAACAGAAATGCAATGAACGAAACAGAAACTGTGGATAATAATACAGTAGCTATAATTTTAAAAGATAAATCTGGAAACAAAATTGCAAAAACATTAATCTCAAAAGAAGACCTAAATGATGTAGTAACAGACTTCTACACATGGACACTTTACAAAACAAACAGAGAAACAACAGTAGTTGCAAATACACCAGAAGGAAGA
>NZ_JBOGCC010000073.1:0-1757 GCF_051656525.1 Clostridium sp.
GCTGCGTGCGGTGCAGCGAGAAACCCCATGATGAATAGGTCGTGGCGGTGGTCTTGTCAAGGCCAGCAATGCCCATCCCTGACGCGCCGTTAACCCAGCTGTCAGCGCGGTATGTCTCGGCGGGTGCCGTGATCGCGCCATGCGGCACAAGTAGTCCGCTTGATGTCTTTTGGTAGCCCATGAAAAACCCCACCGGTGATGATGGGGTTTATTTTAACACACGTGAACGTTACTTGACAGATAGGCCAAATCGGATGGTGTGCTGCCTACCTCCGCGCACCGATTTCTCAATGCGCGCATACCTGTTTCCGGTGGTGTATTCGTCCTTGCCGATCTTGCGATATCCAAGTCCGGCCAGCCGCGCTTCGCATAGTGCGCGTGACGCGTATTTCTCGCTAGGCATGGTTGAGTGCATAAAACCTCCAAATGTTGACTTTGTGATGCTATATGTTGGAATTATTTATGTCAACACAAATAGAAAAGCCCATCCGGAGATGGGCTAGTGGTAGCGAAACTCGCCGTTTCATTACGGCATATCAACTTG
Source organism: Clostridium sp. (assembly GCF_051656525.1). GTDB lineage: Bacteria > Bacillota > Clostridia > Clostridiales > Clostridiaceae > Clostridium. The sequence goes on from NZ_JBOGCC010000073.1 coordinate 545, forward strand.
GGCGCTTCACAGCGTTGGCCTGCGGCCTCAACAAGATAGGATCACCCCCTTGCTTCGAGACACTCTATATAGCGTAGCAGATCTTTCAGCCCTTCATCGGAGATTAGTATCCCCGTTTTCATCTCCGTCGCGTCCACCGTCGGAGTCAGGCACGGATTCTGATTTGCGCACCCGGCCAAACTTGCGCTCCCAAGCATCACGAGGATTGTCATTAATCCGCGCAGATTCATTTTTTGCCTGCCACGCCTGAACCGCTCTTAGGATTGTCGCCAGTATTGCCACTATTGCTCGCATTCTTCGCACCCCCGAAGTTAAACGCCAGAATGTCCACAATCTTGCGCAGCATCAGCACGATGCCGTCATCCTTTGGTGTTGGCGTTGCGCTGGCGATGATGGCCGCGATTGCGACTACCAGGCTAGCGATTTCCACGATGTCGCCAATGTGATCAATTAGCCATTGCATCATTTCACCCCGTTATGTTCGACAGAGTAGTGGTTGCCGTCGTTGAAGCGCCCACCCCATGAGCCGCCAATGGACTCCCAGAATTCGCCAAGCGGTCGATGGTCTTCAGTGCTGGTAAGGAACTTGCCATCCTTGAACAGGTTGAAGTCGATAGCTAGTCGTTGCTTGTGGTTGCTAGATGCGTGGCCATAGCCTTTCTTAACGCCCATGTCGCCATGCAGTCGCGGGTCTCGGTATGCATCACCCACTGTCAGCTCGTAGCCATTGGCATAAGCAAAGGTGATCAGTTCAGCAATCATGCGAGTGAATCGGCGCTGTTTTTGACCAAGAGTTTCTTTCATTCATTCCTCCTTAGTGCCTGTCTATTTTACCACCAAATCACCACGCTTACCTGCCAATTTTACCCATGTTAAATCGGTTGCAACATTGTTAAATCTTTCCCGTTCCTTACCGGAGAAGGGCTGGAGCCGTTTTTGCTCATATTTTACGGTTACTTGATTGTTAATGAGTTGGTATCTCATTGATTTTATTAATTTAAATAATTTTGATTTTCGCTAGTAAAAATGCTAGACTCTCCAAGTCTTTCGACTCTGAGGAGGCGAAGACGTAGGGGAGTCTAGAATTACACGCGACTTGGGAAAAGAAAAACAAAAGGCCGATTGGCCTATTTTTTTGACCTGTACGTGTTGACAATGAATGAGGCATCGGTAACACTGTTGTCATTGAAACGAGAACCACGGAAGCTGCCGG
>NZ_JBOGCC010000074.1:0-2180 GCF_051656525.1 Clostridium sp.
ACTTACAATATGAGAAGTCAATTGAGAAGCAGGAAGATGCAATTGATGAGCAAACTAAGATTGCTACAGACGCTTTAGACGCTCAAATTAAAGCAATTCAAGATTACTTAGCTAAGGAAGGTAAACTTAGAGAAGACGCCAATAAGCTAATTGAAGGCAATTCTAAAGAGTTATATGATAGACTATCTCAATACAATGCGAATTATGTAGGCATGACAGAGAAGCAACTTCAAGATATGGTCAACATGGCTAATAGTGCTATGGATGAGTTTGGCGGGTCTGTAGGAAGTGTAACTAATGCATTTGATAAAATGGCTGATGCTATTAAGGATGTTGCAAAAGAGTTGGATAAACTTGGCGACATTGACATTGACAAAGACCTAATTGAGGAAGAAGTTAGGGAAGAAAATAAGCCACCTAGTATAGCTGAAGAAAAGGCTAAACGTAGAGATGAAGTTATCAAACAAATGAGTGAAAACTCATCAGCTTGGCATGGGGCTAGTAAAGAGGAACAAGCAAGACTATCAAAAGAAAATGAAAAACTTGCTAAAGAAATTGGGGCATGGAAGTCTCAAAAAGATGGCAGTTGGTATGTCAAAATTAGCGGGAAAGATTACAACATCAATAAAGGTCAAGGTATTGGAATCAGACACTCGGGTAAAAAATTTGACGCCCGCTTGGTACAGAAATGTGCCTAGAAAAATACACATATATGCAGGTAACTCCTAAAGCTATACACCACAATATAAGGATGAGATAAGCTTTATATGATGGTACGAAAGTAGAAAAAACGTATAGATGAACATATGGTTAAATCCTAAGTGTTCACAAACAATGGACGTTCATGCAGGGAAAAGATGATGAGTCTTGCCCTCAACGACTATCCCAGGAGTGGGAGTAAAATCGCAAGCTATTGGCGAAGGAAAAGTGTATCCCCAAACAGATAATGCTGTGGGTGGTGAAATAGTCTAATCTCATATGAAAGTATGAGGTGCGTATGCACGTTTATATTTAGCGAATATAAACAAATAAAACAATTATAATAATAAGAAAGGAGGAAACGTCTTGAATAATGTTATTTTAGGAGTAAACGATTTAAACACAACACACCCACATTTGATAAAGTTTTTTGAAAGCAAGGAGGACTCAAAGAAATTTAGTTATGGTTCTAGCAAAAAGGCTTCACTTATATGCCCCAATTGTGGACTTGGTAAAAATATGGTTGTACACAAATTGGCTACAAGAGGTTTTTCTTGTGCAATTTGCAAAGAAACAATCCCATTAGGGGAGAGAATAGTTGCTTCAGTATTAAAAGAGTCAAATGTTGAATTTGAAACTCAAAAAGAATTTGATTGGTCAAAAAAGAGAAGGTATGATTTCTATATAAAAGAATTTGATTGTATAATAGAAACACATGGTGCTCAACATTATAAAGGCTCTTGTTTTGAACATATGAGTGGGGGTCGAACATTTGAAGTTGAATCAAACAATGACTTGTTTAAAGAAAGTGTGGCTAGAAAAAATGGAATAAAACACTACGTAGTAATAGACACAAGAAAAGGAACAATAGATGAAACCATAAGTAATTTAAAGAAGAGTGAACTTTGTAATTTTATCAAATTTGAAGAGTTGTGTTGGTCTAATATATTTGAAAATATATCAACAAGCACAATTTCAAAAATATGCAAAAGATATATGGAGTTGGGTGATAAATCTACAACAACATTGATGAAAGAATTCAAACTAGGAAGAGAAGCGATAATAAAACACCTAAAAAACGGGGAAGCAATGGGTTTGTGTGATTACTCAAACAATATTATTGTAGGTGGAAAAACAGGAAGAAAAACAAAGCCGTTAAAAGTTTTAGAATTGGATAAGACGTTTACCTCAATGGCTAACTTATGTAGATTCTTTAAAGAAGAACTTGGAGTTCATGTAAATGATGACATGATAAGAACAAACATAAAACGTGGAACCAAGTATAAGGGCTATACTTTTTATTATTTATAATTTATGCGTCGAATCTGGCTATGTGGGCACTAAAACACCTAGAGGAGGTAAAGAGTTCCTTAATCTACTAGAAGAGGGTGAAGTGGTGCTAAACAAACCACAAGTAGAGAGTTTCATGAATAAAACACTACCTCAATTGATGACAAATGGCAGTTCATATATGGGTGGAA
>NZ_JBOGCC010000075.1:0-2745 GCF_051656525.1 Clostridium sp.
ATAAGCTTTAAAGGAGAAAAGATAGAATATTATATTTCAGCTAATGGAGCAAAAATAGAGGGAAGAATATTTAATGAAATATTTAATAGCTTTTTAAAAGAATATGGAAGCTATGAAACAATAGGTACTTTTAATAAGGCTGCATTTATGAATTTTGTTCAAAATAAATATGACACTTATGTAGAAGAAGAAAAAGTAAATGGAGCAAAAAAATTAACAGCAGGAGAGTTTTATACATTTGCAGAATTAGCCCTTATAATCTCATTTTTAGGGCTTACAATAGGAGAAATGACATTTAAAGAAAAGAGGCTTAAAACGGTAAATAGAATAATAATGTCAAAATCAAGTCACTTAATAATGTTATTATCTAAAATATCTTTAGGAGTTATTATAGGAACACTTCAAACATTTTTAGTTTATGGATATACATCATTGGTCTTAAAGGTAGATTGGGGAGAAAATACAGTTAAGTTTTTAATTTTATTTATAGTATATTCTTTATTTATGTCTATAACAGGGGCTGTAATTGGAGCTCTTTGTAAAAAAGAAGGAATGACTTCAGGAATTTTAAATATATTCTCATTTGTATGGGGTGCTTTAGGTGGATGTTTTACACCTCTTTCAATGATTATTTCTATTCCAGTTGTAAATAAGCTTGTATACCTAAGTCCAATTTACTGGATTACAACAGCTACAAGTACTATGGTATGTGGTTTTCAAACTGTTGCATATAAAATTGCAATGGGAATTCCTATAGTATTTTCTATAATCTTTTTATTAGTATACTTTTGGAAATCAAGAGATAAGGAGGCAGTAATAAATGCTTAATATAATGAAAAATGTATGGAAAATGCTTTCAAGAAGAAAAGGATATCTTTTAGTTGCAATATTTTTTCCAATAGCAGCCACATTGTTTTTTACATCAATTTATACAAATAGTAGTAGTTATCCTGTAGGAGTAGTAAATAAAGATAAAGGAAGTTTAGGTGCTGAAATTTCAAGTTCAGTAGATAGCTTAAAGGTTATAAGTGTTAAGGATTTAGAAGCCTCTGATGATAATATGAATAAGCTGATTTTTAATGAAGTTTCTATGATAATTACAATAGATGAAGATTTTACAGAAAAGATTTTAAAGGGAGAAAAAAGTGAAATTAAATTTAATGCTATAAATAAAAATGAAATGACAGAAATAGTTAAAAATTTATTAGATACAGAAACAAAGTCTTTAGCAAATCTTTGCAATAATATAGATGTAGAAAAAGTAGGGATAGAAAAAGTTTTAGAAAAGTATAAAGAAAGTGTTCCAGAATATAATCTTATAAAGGCAGAAGATAAGGGCGTAAATATTATGGCAACAGTTGGATTAATGATATATTTAATATTTATTTCAGCTGGTATGGCATCAAGTGTTTTAATAGAAGATGAAAAAAATGGAACAAGAGATAGAATTTTAATGGGAAAAGTTAAAATAAAAGAATATTATGGAGCAATGGGTACAGTAATATTTTTACTCTCAGTGATTCCAGTTATAGAATACTATATTCTTTGTAAAATTTTAAAATATAATATAGGATTTTCAAGTGAGTGGATATTACTAGTACTTCTAGTTTTAGTAGTTATACTTGCAGTTTCCTTTACAATAATGGTATCTACATTAGTAAAAAATAAATCGGTTCATGGAGTAGTAACAGCAACTCTTACAATTCCTATGTTTATGCTTAGTGGGGCATTTTGGGAGTTTTCAATGATGAGTGAAGGACTTCAAAAAATAGGAAGTATCTTCCCAATAAGATGGTTTATGAGTTCTATAGAAAAAATGCAAAATGGAGGAATTTTATCAGATATAGTACCAAATATAATAGGACTACTAGTAATGATTGCATTGATGTTTATTTTAAGTGTATTTTTTACTAAAAATAAAATAGTGCTAATAAAGGAAAATTAAAAGAATAGACTTTCTCAAAAGAGGAGGTCTATTTTAAAAATTATTTATTTCAAGATTGGTTAAATTAAAATTATAAATAATATAGTAGAAAAAAATTATAAAAATATAGAATATATATTGTAAAAGAATTATAATATAAAAGAAAATAGGTGATGAAATGAAAAATCAAATTATTAAAAAAATATTCAATGGAATGATATATATACATATACTACATCATGCAAGTAAAGAACCTATATATGGGTTATGGATGATGGAAGAGTTAGAAGAGCATGGATATCATATAAGTCCAGGAACGCTATATCCTATATTAAAAGGAATGGTTGAAGAAGGATTACTTTTAAAAGAAGAAAAGAATGTTGATGGTAAGATAAGAAAGTATTATTTTGCAACACAAGAAGGAAAAAATTTACTTAAAGACTTAAAAGAAAAATTAAAAGAATTAACGGAAAATATTATTTAAAGCTTTAAATTCAAAAAAGAATTTAAAGCTTTTTTATTTACTGTAAATTAAATTTATGTTAATATCAATATACGATATCGAAAATCGATATTGAAAGGGGATGGGTATATGTATTTGAAACTAGAGGGGATTTCTTATTTAGTAAAAGAGAAGGAAATATTAAAAAAAATTGATTTAGAAGTAGAAAAAGGAGATTGCATATCAATAGTTGGGGAGTCAGGAAGTGGAAAAACAACATTATTAAAACTTTGTGCACATCTTATAAGTTGCAGTAGTGGAAAAATTAAATTTAATGGACGAGAGTATTCAACTTATGATGATATTGAACTTAGAAAAA
>NZ_JBOGCC010000076.1:0-37966 GCF_051656525.1 Clostridium sp.
TAATTGAACATTGAACGTTTTTATTCTAAAGCCTTGATATAACTAAGCTTGAAAGCGTTCAACTTTCTTAAAAACTAGCCTTTTTCATTGAATTTTTATTGAACTTATTGAACTTATTGAATTATAGATACTGAATTAATGCAACGGTGTATAACGCCCTATAATCAATTTTAAAGTAAAGAGGTACAAACACACCATTAAGTTATTAAAAACTAAAATAAGGCTATTCTCGTTAATTCTAGACATAAAAAAAAGAAAGAGTGTCCACACCTCTCCCTTTCTTTGTTATATATTGTGTTAATCATTAAAACATAAATAGATACAAAAATAATAGTATTTACTAATTTGTTATTACTTTATCATTTTACATTAACACTATCTGCTTTGTCCACTTTATCTGCTAAAGTTTTTTTAATAACATTTGGAATCCAAACCCCAAGCCTATCTAAGTTTTCACATATACTTAAACCTTCCTTGAATATAAATAATGCTACAACTGGGATTAAATATGTAGTTGCATTTGGTAATTGATTTCCTATATACATAATAAGTAGCAAAACTATTATTTCCCCTAAAGACCTAAATATTCCGTTGCTGCAAGTTCTGCTCTTCAGCTTACCAACCTTTCCCCAACTTAAAACACCTGTAACAAAATCCGTTAATATCAGTACGAAAAATATATTAAACATAGTGTTTAATTCTATTGTATTAGTTAAATCTACTTGCCCCAAAAATGTCATTTCTTTTTACCTTCTTCCATAGTTTTTATTAATTTAATAACAATCGACGAATCTTTCGCCTGTCTTTTTATCGAATGTTGCTATATATCTTCTAGTTCCACCAAAACTAATATAACTTAACCAATAGTATCTATTAGTTTCTACAACCTTATCATAAGAATTTATCTTTTCTCCCGCTGAATAAGTTGCAACCGCAGGTGAGTTCGTGCTAGGTGCATTTCTAACATTCATAGTTGTCCTAGGTATTCCATAACCTGTTTCTGCATATTCTCTAATAACTCTATTTTCATCATTAGAATTATTATTTGTTGGTGGTGCAGGCGGTGTAGACGTTGCACCTCCCCCTATCGCCCCATTTAAAAGCCCATTTGCTATTGCTAAAGCTATATTTTGAACATCTGCCCTCTTTATGTCTTCGTAGTTATCTATAAAGAAGCATTCAACTAACATAGCTGCTGAATGATGTGGTCTACCAACTAAAGCAAACTCACTACCATTTTTGACACCTCTACTTCTGTAACCTAACTTTTCAAAGTTCTTTAAAATGTTTTCAACTTCTGTAAACTTCTTTCCACCTTTAGTATATATTTCTGTACCTGTTCCACCACCCGCATTGATATGAATTGAAACCGGTACATAATCAGTGCGTTTATTAATTGCATTAACTCTAAGATTTAAACTTTCACTTACACTGTTAGCAAAATCAACGCCTGTTTCTAGCACTGTATGTCCTTGTTTTCTTAAGTATTCTGTTACTCTTCTTCCTATATCTCTTGTAAGTCCTTCTTCATTGTACATTACACCGTTGTGTGATATTCTCGCTCCTGTATCAGCACTTCCAGGTGCATCACAATGACCATAGTCAATAATAAATTTTCCCATTTCTTTCTCACCTCTTTAATTATTCCTTATTATTTTTAACAAAAAAGGAGGTTTAAACCCCCTTAAATGTAATTATTTCCACCAACCCTTAGCAATATAACCTATTCTTAAAGTTAAATCTGTTACATTCTCTCCACTACAAGCCAATAAACTCATTGTAGAATTAGGATTAACACTTATATTCCAATCGTGTATAAGCCATACTCTGCAACCTTTTGAACGCCCGTTAATTTCGTGAGTAACTATTGGAGTTCCTACAAATTTTGTTTTAAAATTAACTTGTGGTATAACATCGGAAATTTTAAAACCCCCATAAGGTTGTGTTATATTTATTCTATTTGGAGTGAAAACTAATCTTATTTCCATTTCACCGTTAGCGTACCTAGTTACAACCTGTTCATTTTCTAAACCTTTATTATATACAGTATGTTCAACTATTTGATTTTTTAATTCTTCTACATCTGTATGTATAACATCAATTTGATTTTGTAAATTACCTGCTATATCTCCATTTAACTTTTCTTTTATAGTTTCAAACCATTCATCAAACGAATTAGTAAATTGATTAAATAAATTAGTTGTGTCTATCTGGTCAATTAAACCCGTTACAATTCCACACACACTATTATCGAATCTCTTATCAATAATATCAGCATTACTTATGCTTCCTGCCCCTTTATTGACAGTTATGTAAGCTAAGACTATTTCATAAGTGCTTACATTTCTTATTAATGAAACTGGTGTAGGTTTTGCTGAAGCAGTACCTTTTTTAACAACGGCCGTTATACTTCTTGAAGCTAAATCAAACTTTAGTGCAATAGTATCAATTCTAGGATTTACAGTATCAGCAGTAGCAATGGTAAGCGGTAAATCTGCGTCATTGTAATAAAACGCCCCTTCTATCCACGCCACACCTTCTTTAACATTAACTTTCATTCCTGTACTTGCTTCAACTTGTAGCTTGTTCGTAGACTTCATAAGCACACCGTTACTTATAAGCCCTTTAAATCTATTTCTGTCCTTCTCACTATTGAATAATCTATCTTTGTTTATACTGTCAAATGGATAACTATATTGTGCCATTTAAAATTCCTCCTTTAATATATCTTTTAAGCTAGGCTCAGGATTACCGAAAACAGGTATTATCTTTATTCCTTCTGTTGTATATTCTTCAGTAACTTCCGTCACTCTTTCTAGCAATGTAATACCAAGATTTACACTTTCCACGGTTATTATATCTCCTAAATCCCAATAATCTCTATAAGTGTTCTGCATATTGTAGTTAGTTTCACTTACAAAACTTTCCGAAACGTTATTAGTATTTAAAGTTTCTTCACCCCTAGTCTTTAACTTGTTTTGGTATTCAACAGTTGTTAAACTTTCTTTTTGTAAATCCCTTGCATCTGTGAATATTTCGCTTCTTTCTAGTCCTGTTAATCCTTTATCTACTGTAACGGTAGTCCTAGCAGTTCCTTCACCTTCTCCCCCTACAAGAGTAAAGTTTTTATAATTGCTTATATCCTCTACATAGTTAATGCTTTTAAGTGTTCCGTCAACTTCATTTAGACGTATAACATCACTTAAATCCCTTCCTTTGTAAACCTCTAAAATAATCTTTTTAATATCCTTATCAAGTCTAGCCCTAAAACCTAAATTAGCTACTTTAAGAACTTTTATTATTTGGTCATTTAAATTTTTATATGTAGCTTGAAAATCTACCTTTTCAGTAAAATTATTATTAGTTCCTAGCTGAAGAAGAGGAATTTTTCTTTTTGTGTCCGTAGGATTTATGCAACAAGTATTAATCATTTCCCTAATACTTTCTTCCGCTAATCCGTTCTTACTATACTTAGTTAAAAGTATTCTTCTTTTAGTTATTCCTTCAGCTAATACACCTTTTACAACCAATTCACTTGTACCACTTTCGCTATTTTTAATAGTTTGAACACTTTCAATTATTCCTATTTCATCACTATTACTTTTTACTATGAAATTATTTTTAGCTAATAATTCTACATTTTTACTTGTAATGGTAGTTCTTAAATCAAAACTACCATTATCAAAGAATTTTCTTTTCCATTGCAAAGCTATTACACCCTTAATTATTCCTCTTGCTTGCAATACATTGTTATATACGCTTATATCCACCCTATCACCCCCTATACCGTTAAGTAAGCGTTACTATAAATTAAATCTATATCTAACATTTCTTCGCCTTGTAGAGCTTCATAACCTATTATGTTGTCACATAACTCTAGTTTAAAGAATCTACTATCTTTACTTAAAAAATGGAATATGTTTTCGCCATTTTTCTCAACTGTCATTTCTCTAAAGTCTATTACTACAACATCACCATTTGTAAATTCAGCTTCTAGTTGAATATGTTCACCTGTCGAAATTTTAGTTAATTTAGGTGAATCTACCGTTCCATTAATTCTCATAGTAGCCTTTAATTCTGTCTTTACATCTCCGTCAACATAACAATTTACTAATTTATTTTGTATTCTGTTACCAAACATAACTTCCTCTTCTCCATAGTAAAGAGGATAACTGAAACTTTCTTCCCATAGTGCCATATTAATTAATTTTTCTTCTAAATCATAGAAGTATAGATTAGCACATTCTAAAGAAATTTCTACTATTGTATCAGTTTTAGACTTCTTTATATTAAATCCTTCTACCCTACAATAAATCATTCTTGAACTTTCATTATTTTCGGTGTAAATAAGTTTACCGTCTGTTTTTGGTCTAAATACTGAAGCTAATTCCCTTCTTAAAGTAACTGCATTTCCTATTAACTTTACTTCTATATCTATAAATCTTTTATTCATAGAAGAAGAGGAAAATACTTCCCCGTCCTCTTGAATAACTTTATAGCTTGAATTAGTAGAGTCAAAACCTAAACCACTTATGCTCTTTAGTGAGAATGGTTTCGCAAATCCTATCTCTGCTTTCCTTCCTTCACTTTCGTAAATTAAATCTATCAAGCTAACGCCCCCCTTAACCCTCTTTCTGTCGCTCTTTTAACATCAAAAGGATTTATTTGACTTCCAAAGTTTTGTACTATATGGAATGTTTGTTCACTCTTATTATTATCAGCTTTTTCAAGGTTTAATATAGAATTATCTTTACTAGGAATTATTCTTGACATATCAGTTTCGATAACTCTCTCAGCCTTAGGAAGTTCATTTTCCATTCCTGCTACTAAACCTTTTACGTTCCATTCTCCTATTTCGGCAAATACTTTACTAGGTGAGTTTATTTTAAATACACCTTTTACGCCATCTACAATCCCACTAAAGAATCCTCCTACTTTATCAGCTAACCAACTACCCATAGAAGTTATCCCGTTCCATAGCCCCTCTACAAGGTCTTTTCCTGCCTGTAACATTTCTCCTGGCAATTCTTTTACTTTAGTTACTATTGTATTTACAAGTTCTTGTGCTGCTTCTCTTCCTCTTTCTACTAAGTCATTTTTCCAGTTAATAACCTTATTTACAGTTTCGACTAGCCAAGTCCATACTTTGCCAGGCATCTCCTTAAACCACTTAATTACTGCGTCAACACATTCCTTAGCTGAATCATACATTTTGTTATATGTATCACTTCCCCACTTAACAACTTTATTGTATGTTTCTACTAAAGCAGTCCATATCTTGCTAGGTAATTCAGCAAACCATTTTCTTACACCTTCTATCCACATAGGAACGTTTGTTTGTAAGTATGTCCAACTATCCACACCCCATTTGGCTATTTTACCTATCACTTCCCCTAGTGCATAACCTATTTTGTGAGGTAATTCATTAAACCAAGTCACAACGCTATTTACACAGTTGCTAGCAGTTTCTTTCATACTTTCCCAAGTGTCACTACCCCACTGTTTAACATTGTTATACGCTTCTGTAAAAGCTTCTTTCATTCTAGATGGTAATTCCTTAAACCAAGCAACCATATCATCAATAGCTTGTGGAACTGTTTCGGTAAAGAAGTCACATATAGCCCCCCATACTTCGCTAGCTTTTTCCTTTATAGCTTCCCATATATAAATTATAGCTGCTCTAAAATCATCACTCGTAGTCCAAAGATATATTATCCCTGCAACAAGTCCTGCTATTAGTATTACAATCCACGTGATAGGATTAGCTAACAACGAACCATTTAAAAGCCATTGAGCCACCGTTGCACCTTTTGTTGCCCCTTTATATAAAAGCCAACTCTTTCTTGCTTTATCTATAAATGCAGTTACTGCCATTAATCCTTTTAGTATCTTATAAGCTCCTACACTTCCCATAATTGCAAATGTTAAGAATCCAAAAGTTTCGACAAATCTAGTAATCTTTAATCTTCCCTCTTCTCCAAAAGTCATACCAAAACTATCATATAAGTTTTCTAAGAATCCCTTACCTTCCATAATTCCGTCTGTAAAACGTCCAAATAACTCACTTACTTTTTCTATAGCAGGTTGCCATTCTTCTAGTTTATTTTTAAAAGCACCTAAAACCTCATTGATAATAGGTAAAAAGTTACTAAACATTTCTGCACCTATATCAGTTATTTGACTTTTTAATAATCCTAACTTAGTCTTAGCGTCCAAGCTTTCTTCATTGTAAGCTGCTAAAGCATCAGTACTTTGAGAATACATTTCATTCAGTACTACAAGGGCAGTTGCTTCTTTGTCTACTGCGTCAGTTGTTGCTGCGTAACCCTGTTCAACTGCTTTTCTTTTTACTGTATCAGCATCAAGTTGAATTCCTAAACTTTTAAGACCACTTAATTCTCCTGTCAGTGCTGCTGATATTTTAGTTATTACACTCTCAGCAGTTTCTGTACCACTGTTAAAGTTTGTTAACGCTCCTGCAACGTGCATAAACTCACCTGTCATTTGGGTTGCTTTATCCCTCGTAACGCCCATTGGTATTAATAACGTTATTCCTTATGTTTTATCATCACATAAGACAGACTATATCATTAACTATCTCTAGTTACTCACCACTTCGAATAGTAGCTTATCCTCTATTCTACTCCCTTGCGGGATAGTCGTTGCACTTTACCTATGTATAGGTCTTAGCACAGGATTACCCATTATATGAAGGGTTTCCCTGTTAGCATATCTACTAGTTATCATTTCCTATAACTCCTAAATGTTAGATATACACCTCTAAGCAATAGAGTTCAATGAGTTTGCTTATATTATCACTAATATAAGGGACTTATTTTACCAAATCCTGTAATCCACTTGCCATGTTTCTAGCTTCTGCCTTAGTAATCGGAGTAAGTTTTTGAAACTCTTTAATAAAAGCGTCCGACTGTTCTGTAAAACCATCAAATACAGTTTTGTATTTAGCTTCGCTTGCTTCAAGTTCCATAGCACCATGCAAAGCAACTCCACTTATAACCGTCGCAACTCCGCCTATACCAACCGCAACACCTTTTAAAGCACTTTTTGCTTTTTTACCATATTTACTTAAATTATCACCTAAACTTTTACTACTTTTGCTTGCTTTATCAAGTCCACCACTAAAGTTTTTATCATCAAGTGTAAGTTTAGCAACCAAAGAAAATAAGTTCATTAAATCACTTCCTTTCTATAAAATAAAAAGAAGAGGGATTATTCCTCCCCCTTCTCCTTGAATAACGATAAAACATCGTTAATTATTTCTTCACTTGTCCTATTGTCAGTTTCAACTGTTCCATTAATCTTTTGAACCATTTCTGAATACTTTTTAATATTTTTAAATCCTAGTGGCTCTAAAATCATCCCAACATAGTCGTTTAAAACTAACCATTTAAACTCTTCTTTTTCGTACTGTCTATGTTCTGCAATTATAAGTTTTAAAATTACTTTTACACTACTTTTAATATTTATTCTATTAAGTAGCAAAAGCACCTTTTCGGCTCCTAATTCATTTGTGAGGAAAAAAAATCCACAAATTCTTTATCCTTGAATAACTCCATTACTTCAGCCATTGTAACCATAACTTTTTGATTTTTGATTTCCTCTAAAGACTTTTCATTTATTAAAGCTAATATGCTTAATACATTATCTTTATTAGTTCTTAAAATTGAAGGTATAATTACTTTAGCTTTCTTTAATATGTTTTCATATACTAGAGTTTGTCTTTCTTCCATAGTTAACTCTTTAGTTACTTCTGTTTTAGAAAATAAAGCTTTTTTAAGGTCTTTGTCCTCTAAAATTTCCCCAACTATAATAGTTATTTCTGCTAATACTTCCATACCTCTATCGGTTGATAACTCACTTAATTTCATTTCCTAACCTCCTATACAGTTGTTTTTGGTGTATAAATTGTAAATGGAACTTTATCTCTATCAGCTTCCGTTACACTAAAATGTGCTTGAAGTTCAATAGCAAGTCCACCCGTTCCCTTATCAGCAAAACTAAAGTTTACACCACTTATATTAAGTACATTCTTTAATTCAATTATAATTGGTTGTGCTTGTCCGTTTAAAGTTCCTATCCAACATAAGTTATTTAAATAGTCACTAGCTTCAACAACCATTTTACCTTCAATAGTATCGTATTTATCAGAAACTTGCCCTTTAGTAACCCTTGACGCTCCTAATGCAAGTTTGAAGTTTTCTGCTGTCATTTCTTTTAATGTAGCAGTTAACTTTATTTCCCAGTTATCAACTACATTTCCGTCTTTGTAACTTCCTCTTGCACCGTCTAAATCTGCAAATATGTTTCTTAATTCAGGCTTAGCAGTAAAAGAACCTCCACCACTAGTCGCACCCACTATTTGCTCAGCAGTAAGTGTACCTGCGAATGACTTAGGGTCTGTTAAGTTCTTAGCTAAAATACCTGCATCCAATTGTAAGTTTTGAGCAGTTTTATCAGTAAAACCATTTAATATTTTTCCCATTTCTTTACCTCCTTGTTTACATTACTTGTTGCAATAATGTCATATAACCGAACGTACTTTCTGTGTTAGCTACTTGAAAATAATTTTCTGTTTTATATAACGCTATGTTGCCCCCATTATAAGGAATCTTAATCCCTTCCCCAATTTCAGTTGATATTGCTTCAACTATTTCTATCATAGGAATAAGACTTTCACCTTCTGTATATATTGCAACTTGTAAAATATTTTGTTGTAATATGTCATTTAATTCAAGTGTATAGGTCAAATAAGGTCTTTGAATATCACTAGGAACTAGATTTTTAACATAAGCTTTTGCAAACTTATTAAAAAACTTATTTAACGCTCTTGCCACTTCCATTTCTTTCATTCCCTTACCTCCTACAACTTTTTAAGTGTAATTTTTTGTATGTTTAAATTCGATACTAAAGGAATAGTTTCGTCAAGTGGATTATTAACAACTTTATATTTAAAGCCATTTACACTACTAACTATTACATCATTATAATTAACCTTGATAGTCTTATCACATAATAAGCTATGTGTAGAATCTACCCCTAATTTCTCATTACTCAATCTTTCTTGCGAACTCAAAATACTTAATCCACCTGCAAAATATATTGGTTCTTTGTGAGTAGTAGTGCTACCCCCTGCTCCATCATCAGTTGTTATATTCTTCTTTAATAAACTAAATTCTGTATAGAAATCTTTTAACATAATCACACCTCCTTTGTTATTATTAACTAAAAAAAGAAGAGGTACACCCTCTTCCTATTTAACTATTAAGTTTTCATACCCATTTTCAATTAACATTTGGTCCACTTCTGTTTGATACTTTTTCCATGTTGTTCTTGAAAATACTTCTTTATAATCAAGTCCACCTCTTACAATCTGTGTATAAATATACTTAGCACTCATTACTCAACACCTCCGAACGTATTTACTATTAAATCATTAACCATAGCTTGAGTCATTGCCATTTCTTCTTTGATACCTGCATTTTCTTTTTCTAATCTTATTACTTTTTCTTCTAAACTTTCTTGTGGTTTCTCAATTTCTCCAACTGTATAATTAACAACTATACTTGTTTCATTTTCTATGTAACCACTAACATAAATATACTGTGTATCATAATCATAGTTTGGTTTAACGTCTAATACTTCTTTGAATCCTTCTTGTCGCATAAAAAACTCTGACTTGTCAAAATTAGCTATTACTCTTCCATCACTAGGTCTTACATAAGTATTTGGAGCATATTCTAGTTTATTATTTATTAACTTTGCAAATTTATTCATTCTCAACACCTCTTTAATTAAATTAAATATCTTTTTACTTTTATATTTCCTGCAGCGGGCGTTACCCTACTTATAGCACAATAACTCTTTGCTGCAACCACACTTGACATAGTTTCTATTAAAGCACCATTTTTATATAATTCAACTCCAATTCTACTACTTGCATTATCTGTTACTTTCAATAACATAACTAATTCTTCTCCTGTAGTAGTCTTATAAGTTGCCGCACTCAGTGAATTGGTTGAACTTCCTTCAGTAAGTCGCATAGCTAATTGTGGACTTCTTCCACTGTTATTAGTTATGTATAAAAATTCAGCTATTACCGTTCCGTTTTCTAAACTACTAATATCAATACCTGTTACAACAGGTAAAATTTCGCTCAAACTTCCCAGCGAATCCCCCGTAGTAGCAACCTCTTCATATTCTCCGCCAACCTCTTCAGCTTTTTTATTAAATAAAAGTTTCTTACACCCCATATTCAACAAAACCTCCTAGCCACTTTGAGCCACTATAAGTAAATATAAATTCATAATCTTTATTTGCTTTTATTACCGGTGTAGCTTGCCAGCTGCAATTTGGTAATAATAAAGTTAAATCACTTGTAGTACTAAAGAATAAATGAATAAGCGTATAGTTACTTACACTAGGTAAATTAATTGTATTTCCATTAGCTATATTATTACACCTTTGAAGCTTATCAGCTGATAGATTAAGCACTCCACCACCAACTGACTTTATAACTATACTGTCTGTAGGTGTAACTCCTGGTATTCCTTGTGGACCTTGCGGACCTTGCGAACCTTGAATACCTTGCAGTCCCCTTTCTCCCTGTAATCCTTGTTGCCCTTGTGGTCCTCTTTCTCCTTGAGGTCCTTGAATGCCTGTTTCTCCTTTTGGACCTATTGCACCTTCATTTCCTTTAGGTCCTGTTTGTCCTTGTGGTCCTTGTGGTCCTGTATCTCCTTTAGGTCCTTGTGGTCCTTGTGGTCCTACTATTCCCCCACCTTCACCTATTGCTACTATTCTAATATTTTCAAACTTCCCTGTTACTGGGTTTCTATACTTCAGCATTTTATCACCTCGTAAAAATAAGGAAAGGGATTACCCCCTCCCTTTTATTGTTTGTAGATTATTCCACCATTTTCAACATATTCTTGAAGTAATTTGTCAATACCGTCCTTGAATTGTGGGTATTTCTTAACCACTTCATCATAATCTAATCTTCCTTGATAAATTTGCTTTGCTAAATAACTTTCCATTCTGTTTACCTCTCTTTTATCTCTGTTTTTTAGGCTATACATATTCATTCCAATACTATCCATAAGTAAATAGTTTAAGGCTTCTTCTGTATCTCCTATCTTTATATCTTGTACGTTATGCCCTTTAACTAAACCTTCATTTGCAATTTTTAACATTTCGTTATTAGATTTCAATTCTTCATTTTCGACACGTAAACTACTTAATAAAACTGATACGTTTGTAAGTGCTTTCGCTTTAACAACAGGTTGAATATAGTTAGTTGTACCTAAGTACGTTTTACCTTCATAACTTTTAAGAGTTAGTTTTGGAACAGGTTCTTGTATAGGCGTTGCTTTTTCATAATACATAGTTAAAGGATTATTTTCATTTTTCCATTTCTGTAATAATCCCCTTAATCCTTGAACATCTTCAGTTTGCAATAATCCAGAATCTATTTTCAAATATACTCTTCCATCAGTATTATAATCAGATATTCCAACACTAGAATCACCTTCATTGTGGACATATGGTAATCTATTACTAAACAAAGTATTTTTACCTGCTTTTTTATAATTTCTAGGCTCTAAAGAATAAAATCTCAATGTATTGTCAACTTTAGTTGCATATACCCAACTTTCATTAACTTCTCCAGTAAAAACTGATTTATCAACTAGCCTATCTACATACCCCTTATCCAAACAAGCAATATCTTTAACGCCATTAGGCAAACTTCTTAAAGGTTCATTTAAAAGCACTGTTTTACTTTGTTCTTTGTAAGGTTCATATTGTGTAGAGGTTGTTCCTTCTTCTAGTTGAATATCCCATAAATTAAATTTACATTTATTTTCTCCGAAACCTATATAAAAATTAATTCTATATGAATCATATATTCCTGTTTCAAAAGTAAGTATACCAGTAGTAGACTCTTTTATTACGACTTCACTCGAACCATTATTTCCGTAAACTCTAGTTCTTAAATTTGCATAAGTTGAAGTCCCTTCTAGTATTGAATGTTTATACGTCATTGTTAAAGTTTTATTTTTAGGAAGTTTTAAATTTGCTAATGCCAAACCGTAATTATTTTTCTCGGTTATATTCGTTCCATCATAAACGTATTTTTGGTTTTCTATATAGGTTTCTCCATATCCTTTATTTCCTATTGCAGTTAAATCACAAACTCCATCAAATAAATTCTTCCCTATAACCTTAATAGGCAACTGATACTTATCCCCTATTTTTTCTCTCTCTGCTACACTTTCTATCCCTTCAAAGTAAGGTGGAATAGGTTTGTTAGTGTAGTCGCCTTCTAATATACGTACCGTATCGGATATAACCATTTTTCTATTAACAGAAGAACCTGTCCATTGGCCTGAAGTACCTTTAATCGCCAACCAACCACCGTATCGTATAATACTATTTGTTGTTATTTTAGCCACATACAAACCAGGTGAACTCACTGTGTTAGTTATAGTAATTGGACCATCATAATCACCTACAATTACATTTATAGCTGATATACCATCTAAAACCACTTCTGTTACTTCAAATATTACAGTATATATAGTAGAAGGCTTTATCATATTATTGGAGAAAGATATATGAGTTGTTCTAGTTATTCCTTGCCAAGTACTTACATCAAATCTATTCTTTAAATTTTGATGCGTACCACCTTCAACAACAATGTCCCTTAATTCTCCACTTAAAGTCCTATCTAAAGTACCATTACCTTCAATGTAATTTATATTATCAATACTAGCTTTAACATCAGAAAAATCTTTTAAAAGTCTTTTATCTAAATTTTCGCACTCTTCACCTTTAACGGTTGTTCTAGCTGATGCAACCTCAATACCTGTTATATTCGCCTTATTGTCCGTTTCTTTAATCTTGTTGTTTAACTCGACTATTCTATCGTCTAGCTCCGCATCTCCTGTTAGAGAGCCATTTTCGTCCACTTCAGCCCATAATAGAATGTTTTCGTCAACAGGTTCGGTTATAGATACTTGTATTTCCGGTAATCCCAACCCCTCCATTCCTTCACCTTTTAAATCTACATATTGGAAAGTTACTTCCCCTTCTTGCCTTACCCCTAATTCTGTACCCCTCCATTGAAACTCTAAAGACTTACCGTCTTTACCTGTTGCACCTGTGTCGCCTGTATGCCCTTGAATACCTTGAGAACCTGTGTCACCCTTATCACCTTTAAGACCTGTGTCACCCTTATCACCTTTTTCACCCATATCCCCCTTTAATCCTTTATCCCCTTTTTCGCCCTTTTCACCTTGCAAACCTCTAATCTGCTCTAAAGATATAAGGTATTGCCACTCTTCCTCTGTATTATATTTCCACTGAATAGCTAATTCTGTTGCCCTCAATTGTATTTCTCTACCATCTACACCTTGTATTCCTTCTAGTGGAATATCATTCAACTTTTTAAATAAAGCTAATATCTCAACATCACTATAAGGTAAAAGCAGATTATTTATTCTTATTGCCATATGTCAACAACTCCTTCCATTCATTACTAGTTAACACTTCTCCATCAGTAGTACATAACTTGTAGTAAACCGTGTTATCTTCTTCTATACACTGTATTACATTGTTAAGAGTATCAAACATCCTCTTGTATGGTTTAAGGCTATTAGAGAACACTCTCGTCCAATCTAGCGGTACCCCGTTACTTCCTGTTGCCTTAGAATACGAATATCCTCCAAAACTTTCACTTGTAACATTAGTTGGCTTGTTATTTGTATTAAATTCTTTTATTTCCTCTTCTAACTTAATTAAATCCCTAGGTATTCCTAATTGAAAAACAGTTCCATTGAATGATTCATCAACTAAACCATTGATAAATACCTTGTTTTCTTCTATCCTATCCACCTTGTAAACACCGTCATTAAGCAAACTACCTTTGATTTTTATATACTGTCCCACTATGTACTTGCCTTTGACTAATATATAACCACTTGTTATCTCAAAGTCAGCATTTTCAAAGAATAGATAGAAGTGATTATTAATGTGATTAAGTATTCTTTCCACCTTTGCACCTCCTAAAATAAAAAAAGAAGAGGGAATTACCTTCCCCCTCCTGTTACTTAGTTACTTTTCTTGTCCTCTTCTTAGGTTCTTCAACTTCTTCAGCTAAAGTTTGAAGAGGTTCACTAGGGCATAACTTTTATCTTTCTTAAAACTCCTGCTTTTCTTGAGTTCTTTAATGCTATTCCCATAACTGCTTCTACTTCACCATCAAGAATTACTCCTGTGTCAGTCTTAGCTTTTTGGTATGTTTGAATTACCTTATCTCCAACAGCTGAAACCCCGTGTAAACCATCTAAAGCAATTTTAATTGCATATATAGAAGTTTCTTTAGAAGTAGTATCAATTCCGATTATTTCTTTTGAAGCTGAACCGTCAAAGTATTGTTCTAATTTTAATATTGCAATACCGTCATAATTGTCGATACCTCTTCCAAAAGCGTCCTCAGTTCTTGAGTAGTACCCTAATCTTCTTGCTATTGACTTAATCTTTGTAGCCATTTTGTTATTAACTAGTAAGAAGTCTGGTTTTTCAGCAAATCCACCTAGCCACTCATCTAAAGTATCTGCAAATAACTGTGCGTTAGTGTCCATAGCTTGTGTAGTTGATAAATCTATTGCAGCAGCTGGGATATATTCTGTTTCTGTACCTTTTAACATAGCATCTAAACCGTCGAACTGTCCTGAAACTGAACTCTTCCCGTTAATTAACGTATAGTTAAATAAGTTTACTGCACCCTTGATTTTTTGAGCCATTTGGAATGCTAATTCATCTACTGCTCCACTAGTATTTGCAATAACTCTATCAACTCCGAATTTACCACCAAAGATTTTTAAGTCAACTGATTTAGCTTCTCTTACTGCTTCTCCACTTGTGTATTCAGCATTTATACTTCTAAACGCAGCTGTTGAAGGTGTCTTTACTTGTTGATACCCGTATGTAAGAGTGCTTCCCCCTGTACCTGGTGAAACCGCATTGTCGAATATTAACATATCCAGCAATCTTGATTCCCTTCTAAAAATGTCTATAACGACTTGGTCCATTTTGTTAGCCATACCAACTTTTGATTGTACTAAAGTAAGTGCCATTTATTTTTCCTCCTGCTTTTTACATATAATTTTCTAAAGCTAAAGCAAGTGGGTCGCTATCTCCTGTTGGTGGTGGTGTTGTTCCTCCTCCTGCTGGCGGCGTTCCCCCTGTATTAACTTTAGTTTTAAACTCTGCATAGTTATCGTCAATTGATTTAATATCAAAATCCTTTAACTTTCCCTCTTCTAAATTAACTTTTTCTAAGTCAACTTCTTTAAGTAATAAGTCAACTATTTTTCCATTTGTATAACCATTTTCTGCTAAAAAGCTTTTTAAGATAGTTTTTTTTTCGTCCGTTACCTTAGTGGTTTCTATGTTATTCTTAAAAGCTTCATACTCTTTAGTTACATCTTCGAACTTTTGTTTGTATCCATCATCTTTACCCTCTTTAGCTTCTAGGTCGTCCAATTTTTCTTGTAATAAATCTATTTGATTTATCTTCTTTGCATATTGTGTCTTAGGTATGAAGTCTGTACCAATTTCCTTGGTAATTTCGTCTTTCATATCCTCGATTATTGATTCTTCAACGCTGAACTTTTTAAGTATTCTTTTTATATCCATAATTCCTCCTATATAGCGTTTTAAGAGTGCTACTCTTAGGATTATATATTAAAAGACTGATAGTCTTAAAATAGCTTTATTATTTATTCTTGTTGCTATAAATAGTATTTGGTACCCACTCCAAGTTATTAACACTATTGTCTTTAATATCACCATTTATGTGATTAACAAAGTTATTTCTTCTCGGATTAGATATAAAAGCTTTTGCAACTATTTTGTGTACAGTCCTTACACAACGCTTGTCTTTTCCTTGTAGTCCTATAACTAAAAAGCCCTTTGCACCGACTGTATTCTTTAAATATTTATATTCACCTTTTACCTTAGTGCTCTTCTTTCTTATTCTTCCCATGTTGCTAACTTCATACTTCGGGAACTCTAAAACCTTTTTCCATGTTTCTTTCTTCTCCATAAATAACTCCTCCTAGCTTTTAAGGTTGCAAACCTAAGTTAATTACTTATCTAATATTATTTGCATATTTCTATTAATTAAAACTTTTAAGCAAAAATATATTTAAGTTAATTTCATTATATCACATTGATTTTTTATGTTCAATGCTAAAAAAGTTTAATCTATTCACTGAACACCGTTACATTGATTAAGTTATCTCTATTTAATTCAACAGTTAAAAAGTTGAATTGTTCAATGTGTTCAATAAAAATTCAGCAAATTCAAGGTATTTTAGTTGAAAGTGAACGCACTCTAGCCCTTTAGAATACCCACTTTATATATAAAAAAGTTCAATTGTTCAATGTTCAAGTCTCTCTACTATATATATATAAGGGATATATAATATATATAAAAATATATTATATTTTATAAAATACAATTGAATTTTGAACATTTCAAGGATTATCGTTTATATTGCTTGCTTTCAGTCCGTTCACTTTCAACTTTTTTATTAATGCAAAGTTGAACAAAGTTGAATTAGAATGACTCTTAAGCGTTGGTATGACTGCGTTCAATCACTTTGAACAAATTGAACGGCAAATAGTACAAAGATATATAACATAGTGTAAAGGTCTAAATAAACTTGAATGGCTGAAATCGTTGGTATATCTAGCTTTCACCACCAATTCAATATTAATTCAATGCGAAAAATAAAATGTTCAACGTTTTTTGAACTTTTTACTGTTTATTACACTTCTTTACGATATAAAAGTTACAAAATGGTTACAAAGCAGTTTTAAAAACTTATGCCATTAAGAGTTAAATAATCAAAAATGTTCAATTTTTATTGAATTTTTGAACAAAATGTTCAACTTTTATTGAATTTATTGAACACTAAAAAATCTAATATTGAACATAAAAAACTTTAATTAATTGGAAAAATATAGTTGACTTACTGTTATTGTAGTGCTATAATAATAATTGTAGGAAGGTAAAAAATTCATCTCCTTTTTGTAATTTTTTATTTTATATTTTATATTTGGTGCAGTTTTAGTTTTTTGATTACCATGTGTCCTTCCTACTCCCTTTAAAAATAAATGTCATTTTCTAACGAAAAGGCATATTATATATAAAACCTTATTAATTTATTTTAAAAACCCTTTCGAGAGCAGGTCACCCGCCTGCTTTTTTTATTGCCTTATTTTACTAAATAATGTACAATGTAATAGTAACTTACTTTAATTTATTTATTTCTAGCCATAGAAGAGGAAATTTCCTCTTCTTTTTTATTTTAATATGTATTAATTTGTATTATTTTTTATATCACTTTGAATTGTTACTTATAGTTATATGTGTTATAATATAAATAACCTTTTAAACTAATTCAAATACAAAAAGATTAAAATGACTTGTGTCCTTGCAAGTTATTTTTTTATTTAAAAGCTTGACACTATTTTATTATAGTGCTATAATAAATACATAAATAAAACACTCTTAGATTTTTTATTTGGTAGAAAATCTCATAGATTCTTAATAACCCTTTTATACCGTAAAAAAAGCAGGCTACCCACCTGCTTTATTTTTTTATTCTTTTAATATATTTTCTGCTATTCTTCTATAAGTATCTCTGTATTCTAACAAGGCAGGTTTTATAAATGCACCTTTTTTAGATTCCAACTCCTGTTTCAAAGCATATTCAACTCCACTTCCAACTATAAGTTCATTTTCACTAGCTGAACCTGTTAGATAGTCGCTAGACCTACTATTCTTAGTTGATTTCAAAGGAGCTCCAACCTTATCTTTAGTGTAAAAGGTAATTGACGAACGCAACCTCCCTGTATCAACAATACCATTTCTAGTAATTATCTTGGTACATAAAGCTTGGAACTTTAAACCTATTGCATAAAGTATTAATCCTCTTTTCCTCTTCAACTCTTGCTTGAATTTATTTGTATTATCTTCATATCTTATCAATTCTTTGCCCACTCCTTATAAGACATTCTCTTTAACTCTGCATCAAGTTCAAGTTCCTTTGAGGTCTTTTCTATGCCTTTAAATTCAACTATTACAGTGCACCTGCAATTACATATATCCTTAGGAGCACCCCCTAAAGCACCTGGATTCATAAGTCCATTACTGAAACTTTCATCTAGTTCCCTCTCTTCTCCATTAAGCCATTGGTGACTACTTCTAGTCCTATTGTCGATAGTGCTCACCCACTTCTTCTTTAATTTAAGCCCTTGGTCTGCTCCATAAGTAAAAGCATCAAGTCGAGCCTTATTTTGCACCCTTGTAGTTTCTGTTCTAGCTATTAAAGTGGACCTATTTTCGTTATATCCTGTAATCTTGCTTATCCTTGCTGCAATATCCTGTATTCCCTCACCTTGTATTATAGCTGCTGCAAGTTCTCTCTTTAACATTCTAAATATATAAGCTTTGTCCTTCCCCTCTTCTATGCTCATAAGTGTAAATGGGTTTTCGTCACTGTTAAGGATTGATTGTATAACCTTTTTGTCATATAAAGTATAATTAAGCTTAATACCACTTATTCTCTCAGTTGTATATGCTCCAAAATTATAATTCTCACTATAGACAGTAACTAACTCTCTATTAATTAGTTTTATTGCTTCTATATTGGCATTTTTTATATCTTCAGCAATTAAACCACACATTTCATCAAGCCTATTGTACTTATTCCATTCCTTTATTATTTCTTGGTCTGTCATATTCTTATTGACTGTAATTTTCTTAACTATCTTTTCCATTTTATCTTTGGATTCTCTAAAAGCTTTATAGTAAATACTTCTTAATTCATTTTCTGCATCGGTTAAAACCTTATCTGTGAATATATGTGCTAAATCTTCCATTCTATGCCCTCCTATTAAAAAAGAGGTATATTAATACCTCTTATATTTATTCTCCTAAAATCCTCTTATAAGCTATGTTAAAATAATTATCATCTTTTTCTATTCCAATAAACTTTCTACTACCTCCAACTTTTAAAACCGCTTCTCCAGTCGAACCACTACCCATAAAACCATCAAAAATTATGTCGCTATCATTTGAAGAGGTTTCTATAAATATATCCAACAATCCATTTACTGGTTTTTGTGTTGGATGTAACTTGTTTCCGGTTTTTTTTGCATTTATAACATCTGGGTATCTAAAACCATTAATAATCCTTCTCCCTTTATGACCGAACAGTACAAACTCGTGTTTTGGGGCGTAAGAACCCTTTAAGTCACCCATGCTCGTGTTGTTTTTATTCCAAACTATTATATTTTTTAATTTGAAATATTTTTCAAACTCTTGCTTGAAAAAGTCTATATTGTGCCAGCTGCAAAAACAATAAATAGCAGTATTGTTTTTTAAAATTCTATTGCATTCACTAAAGTAAGAAATTATCATTTCATTAGAATTATAATCGTTTTCTATTTTATCATATTTTTTCTTTCTGTAATTACTTTGATAATTTATTAAATAAGGCGGGTCTGTTACAATCAAATCCACGCTCTTACTAGGTATTTCTTTCATAACTTCTAAACAGTCACCCTTTATCAGTTTAACATTTTCATTGACCATATAACTATTATTCTCCTTTATTCCTCTTCATTAGCCTTATTTGGCTTATTATCCTCTTCTTCTTGTTGCATATAGTTAGGGGTTGCCCCTCTGTTAAACATCGTAGAAGCTTCCTCTTCCATTCTCTTCTCTATTATGTCAATATCCTTAGTAGATATGTAAGGATTTAACTCTAGTGAAGTCCTCCAATCAATGTCATTTCTAAACTTAACTATGTTATCAACTGTTTCAGTGTCATTTACTAACTCTCTTCTAATTAGCTTTATTTCAATATCTTTGTTGACTTTTGCATATTCTTTGTATAAATCTACTATGTTTTTAAGTGTAATTAGGACACAGTTTTCAAAAGCATCACACTTGGTATTTAAATCTGTAAAGGCTGCTTTGATAACTACATTTGTTAAACTGCTGCCTGTAATTGATTCAGTATCAAGTGCCATTGCTTCTTTGTATATCTTCTTTTCAAGTAAATTAAGTGCAATTTCTCTTGCTTGATATGGTATTTCTATTGTATGTGGTGTAGCGTCCCCACCGTTGCCGTCCTCGTCACTCTCAACCTTTATAGCCTTATATCTCTTATATTCACTCATAAATTGTGTAATATCTTGACCTTGATAATTCTTCAGTACCCAATAAACATCTTGACTATCCTCTAAGTTATTACCAAAGTCGGATATAATAATATCATACAAGTCAATCTTATTTTTTAATCCTAGACTAAATTCGGATTTCTTTTCTCTATTGGCATACATAGGGAATATAGGTAACTTAGTCCAATTGGTTACACCTGTTACATATTCACCGTCAATTATATTACTAGCTTTATGGATAATGTAAGCTTGTTTCGGTGTATGTAGTATTAAGCTTTCAGCCTTATTAATATCCTTAGCCTTATACTTAGTTACTCCATCAGGCTCGTATAGTTCGATAATAGTGTTTCGGTGTTCTGCAATCTTATTAAATCTTATTCCTGCTGCAACTTCTCCTGTTTCTTCATCGAGAAGAGGGATAAACTCAGCATTTGTAAAGGTGCTTATCTCAAACTTACCATTATTTATATAACAATATATCCACGAAACACCTTCAATAAGTGCATCTATACCACTATCTTGTATTTTATTATCTAAAGTTTCGCTAATATTTTTCTTAACCTCTTCATCAATAGTAATCCCGTTACCTAATAAGTAACTATTCTCCTGCAATACTATCTTTTTAAAGAACTCACTAGGGATTTTATTATTAGCCTTGAAGTTGTCCACTTCCATTTTGCCTAGTTCGTTATAGAACCAATTGAAACGGTCTAATATAGCTGAATTTTCACCTAAGTAATACTTTTTAGCTAACAACCCCCATTTAACCGCCTTATCTCCTAAATGCTCATTAATAGCTTTTAATATAAATTTACTTTTATCATCTGCTTCTAAGTAATCTTGATATATAAACATTACTCTATTACCTCACTTTTAATATTTTTCTTATCGGAATTAAACCAACTGAAGTTATTATTCTTTCTTCTCGCTTTTCTTCCTGCATATTCTACAACTCCTGTAATTGCATCAGCACAATCATCATGTTCATTCTTTCCTTCTCGTTGGAAGTCTTTTATATCCTCTGCATAATTACTGAAACGGCTTTCCCAATCAACAGGATAATAAACTGTGTTTTCAACTAGGCTACTACCTGTTAATATTCTAGTTTGCTTGTTATCCCCTTGGTGGAATGAACGCATTTCCATTTTATATTCCTTTTCTTTAAGTTTAGCCTTTACGTTTCTAGCAAATCCACGCCCACCGTTATTACTTTCTATACGGGCCTTGGCCACTTTATTCTCATACAATGACTTGGCCACTAACCCCTCTGTAACTTCCATAGCTGCTTTTGTATAAACTATGTCAAGTATAAAAGCGTTTCCTTCTGTATCAACTGCATAGGATATGCTGCAAAGGTAATCACTACCCTTGTCGGCAGTATCGGTGTAGTTTTCTATTGCTATTATGTTATTTGGCAACTGATTATAAATTAAGAACTTCTTATACAGTGCTCCTTTTTCGTCAACTGTTTCTTGGTTGTAGTTAGCGTTAAATGTAGCCAGTGGAATGGTCTTTTCTAGTATTGCATATTCTTCAGCAGGTAAAACGTCCTCGCATAAGTGTTTTTCACCGTCATAGGCTTTCATACATAAATGCTTAACAGGTAATTTAAGGACCTCATTACAATGTCTTATCATTCTTCCTGCAAGGTCTTTCTTTGTCCACCTAGTCATTATGATTATGGTCTTTCTTTTACCCTGCAATCTTGAAAACATAGTCCCTGTGAACCACTCCCATTGCTTATTTAAAACATTCGAGTTATTTGCGTCCTCTAAGGATTTTATTAAATCATCTATAATCAAACAATTATGGACTAGAACTCCATTAGCAAAGAAGTTGTTATCTCTTTCTACTTGAATATCATAAACAAACTCTTCGCCTTCAGAATATTCTATTGATGAAACCATTACTTTTTCGTTATTTTCGTTTTTTAAATAATATCCTACTTGTATATGTTTCGCCTTTATATATCCTAAATGCTCTACATAATATCTATGGTCTAAAGTAGATTTTATTTTATTTCTCGTGTTAGTGGTCAATTCTATAAATTCATTTTTTACAATTCTTCTTGTGGCTTGAATATTGTTATATCTAGTAACTTTATTTTTATGGTCATACGACAAAATAGGGCAAGGATTTAAATAAAGTTCTTCTATATCCTTTAATCCATTTACTGTACTTATCATAGTTCCTTTTGGAAAACAGTCTGCTCCAAATCCTGTTGCACTTCCTTTTGGACTTGTAGCCAAATAATTAGTAAAATTATTCCCCTCTAATGCCCATTTATGTGCTTTTGCTTCTCCGAACTTTACCTTTGTATTTGGGAATATATCACTATAAACTATTGTGTCCTCTTCTGTCTTTTCCTCCTGGATAGCATTTCTAACCTGTCCACTAAATTGCTTACTTAAATCTTGATTATAACTACCTGTCATTATTTTCAATGTAGTGTCCTTACCTAATATCCATTGAGTGAAGAGGGTAGCAGTTCTGCTTTTACCGAATCTTGGAGGAAAGTTTATCAAAAGTACTCTATCATTACTATAAAAGAACTCTTCTAGTGTATCGGCTATTGTCTTTAAATAAGTCCTTTCCTCCTTATAAAAATCAGGTGCAACCGTCTTACAATAACTCCAAAAGTTTAATGCTGAAATATAACACTTAGCTTGATTGGTTATTTTCATTAAATGCTAACTCCTTCAGCTGCTCAAAAGTCAATCCACTTAAATCCACGTTTTTATTATTATTTTCACTAACCACTACTTGCTCCACCTTATCAGCATATCTACATTTGTTCTTTAGATATAAGCATAGAACGGACGGTGCTACTCCTTTATTATTCAAAGCTTCATCTTCCAAAGAACTGTTAATTAAGCTAAAGGTGTCCGGAAAAAATGCTTTTTGTTCGTAAAAACTACTTCTCCCTATCTTTGCAAAAAAACAAAATCCTGCTACATTTGGTAGCCTTTCCCTTTGTTCACAGCTCTCTAAATATTCTTCAAATTTATTCATAAAACTTTCTTCTGTTTCAAATATTCTTTTCTTCATATATTTTACCTCCTATATTAAAATAAGAAGGGTTACCCCTCCTTATATATTATTAACTATTACTATAATTGTTATATATTTATTATTATTATAGTAGATTTATTTAAGTATTTCAATTCCTAGTGCTTTATTCCAACACTTTTTGCAATTTTCTTCTTCGTCACATTCGTAATCTTTGTAAGACTCTTCTAATCCAAATTGATCGGGACAAAAGCTAACATTCAACCTTTTCATTAAATCAATTAATTCTTCACTAACCTTTTCTTTTTCCTCTTCAGCATTTAAGCACATATACTCGCTTAATTGCTTGTAATCCTCTAATAATGAATCGGTACTATCATAAATAACCATTGTGCTACAACCGTTAATTATAAACTTTAAAAAAGAATCGCTATTAGTTAAACTAATCAAGTCAACTTTATCTAAGTTTAATATTGTTTTATTAGTATCCTGTAATCTAACCACATTATTATTTATTAATACATTTTTATCCATTTTAAAACTCCCCTTTTCTAATAAATTTCTTATATTAATTAAAGCTTTTATTTTACGTTCTGTATCACAACTTCTTATTATTACTAATTCTCTAATAACTCTTAATCTTTCTGTTTCTTCTTTTGTAAACGTTAAATCAATTATAGCTTCATCTATAATTTCATTATCTTCTTCCTTTTCTTTGTATTCTTTTATTTCTTGCTTGTTCCATAATAAATTTTCTAATATATTTATTATTAAAAGTATTATGGAACATAAAACCAAACATAAACCCATAAATTTAATTATAGTATAATCCATTTTAAATCCCCTCTCCTTTCATAACTATTATTAAAAGTGTAACATAACATATACAAAACATAGTAATAAATGTAATTGCTATTTTACCCATAAAAACACTTCCTTTTTTCATGTCCATACTTAGTTATCATTTTCATAACTGCTTTTCTTCGCTCCGGTCTAGTATTAAGACCTATTTTCTTTATCACGTATGATACTAGTTGGCTACTGCTGATAAACTTCATCATTGTACCACATTTAACTTTATTATCATAGCTATCTAGTACCATTTTAACCTCTTCATAGTAAATTCCCACCGTTACACCCCTTTAATTAAAATACACTTTAATTGCTTTTAATAATAACTTTCTTCTAGCTTTCTTCTTCTTAGTATTATTCGCCCACTTAATGTAAAAGTGCATTTCTTTTAGTTTTTTAAGACTTAATCCCTTACCCACTACTTAACACCTTCCAACTTCTTATTCAATTCCTTTGATACTCTTTTGTTAAATATGTTTAAAAGACTTCTTTCTATATCTATCTTTCCATTATGTTTTAAATGTTCTAATCTATCTACCATTTCTTACCCTCTCCATTTCCCTATTTAATTTACTTAACTGTATTACTTTTATATCATTTGGATTTATATTAAATATTATTTCTAACTGTGTAATCATTGTTTTTACGTCTGCTATTTCTTCTATAAGGTTCAATGTAACTTCTTTTTCTCTTTTAGTTCCTAAATATCTCCTATGCTTATTAATAGCTTGGATTAACTCTGCTGCTTCTTCTTGTGCCTGTAACTTCTGTTCTTCCGCTCCTTTAATCCCTATTATCTTAGTACACTTATCTATTATACATCTGTTCAATTTACCTCTTCCCCCTTTTTAATTTAAAGAAGAGGGTTATCGAATAAAATACAATGTAACAGGAAGTTTTCTCACCTTCCTTTTATTTATATTTTCCCTCTTCCTTATTATTATAGTACAAGCTTTGTAAATGTATTCCTTACTTTAACATTTTATTGTATAAGTTTTCCCTTTAACTAATTCAGTATGATACAACCAAAATTCCTGCTGCTGCAAGTCTGTTTCTTGTAGCGTGTCCACTCCTAAAAATGCCTTTAGTGTACTAGCTTCTATTGTCCTAAATGCTAGTCTACAATTAAATAAATTCTTAAACTTACAATCTTCTTTATTTCCTATCTGCATTAATGTAATAAGAAATACGTTATAATGCCTTGCTTGTGCTAATACATCCTGAATAGCCTTATCCACTCCCTTAACCTTACTAAGTACGTTGTATTCATCAATAAGAATGTACTGTGGCTGCTTATGATATTCTTTACTTTCTACTACTGCTTTTAAGAAGTTTGTTATATCATCAATTTCGTTAATTCTTTCACCTTTCAAACTTGTAAAATCATCAGCAAAACAGTTGAGCATATATAAATCAATCTTATCATTTATATTTTTAAGTGCTGCTTCCACGCCTTTTGACTTCCCGCTATTACTTGCACCGCATACCCCTAGATGTGGAGTTTTTTTTATATCTATCGTTATCGGTTCACCTAGATAATTAAATCCTAATACAAGTTGGTACGGTGTGCATTTAATAGGTTGCAATGGAATAGCCTTTATTTCTTTCTCAGCAGTCATACAATGTATTTTAACCTTATTGCTAAACTTTATATCCTCCACTAAACACTTGCACTCATACGCCTTGCTAATAGCTTCCTTTTTATTAATTATATCCTCAAGTTTATATCCTGTCTTTAGTTTAACTATTAAATCAAAACCAACTTTTGTTTCTTCTAGTCTTACTAGCTTACAACCTTCAAGCTTACAATCTGTTGCAATCTCTTCAAATAATTTATACTCTTTAGTACTTCTGTTTTTATGAGTTGTATAAGTTTCGTAGACTATTGCAACACTTCCTGCGACTAGTCCACAGGTTATTAAATCCATTATAAAACCTCCTTAGTGAAACAGGAATACCCCTCCACCTATTTATTTAAATATTCTCTATACATTTCTAGTAATACATCCCTTTCCTCTTCCTGCAACTCTAATAATATATTTTTTACTTGCTTATACTCATATTCAGTTGTAAAAGCTTTTCTTTTTCTGTATATAAAGTAACTTCCTTCATAATCGAAAATCCATTCGTCCTCTTCTACTCCTCTTTTAGCTTCTACTTGAATACAAAATACTTCTTTGTAATCCTTAATCACTCTAAACCTAAAATCTTTATATTCTGTACCTTTTATAATAACTGCGTCGGTTGAATTTAAATATCTCGCTTCATAAGTTTCACTGTTAAACCTTACCTTTAAACCTC
Source organism: Clostridium sp. (assembly GCF_051656525.1). Classification (GTDB taxonomy): domain Bacteria; phylum Bacillota; class Clostridia; order Clostridiales; family Clostridiaceae; genus Clostridium. The sequence goes on from NZ_JBOGCC010000076.1 coordinate 26,440, forward strand.
TTAAATACCCTTTGTTTTTCGCTTTTTCTTCTAAAGCTTCAATTATTACAAGATTCTTTACATATTCTTCAATGGGTGTTAAGTTGTTTAAATCTACCTTTTCAACTTCTGCTGCAACTTCATTGTTTACCACTTCAGCGTTAACCTCTATATCCTCTACAACCTGGATTGGAATTGTTATTAATATCTTGCAAATAACTATATTCTTTTTAGCGTATCTAATTATTAAGCTATTTTCTAACCTACTTACTCTTAATCCTTCTTCCTCACAATACATTTCAATTTCTTCTGCTCCTATTGAAGTCATTGCAAAGGTTTCTACTATCCCACTTCCTGTAATATCAACCTTTCTACCCTCTAGTTGCATTATGTTTATTATTAACTTTTCCCTAATACTTCTTTTCATTTTAAAAACCCTCCTATCTTTTCTTGACTACTCTGCATTTAACGGGCTTGTAACCGTCTTAGGCTGCATTAATCAAGAGGGGGATAAATCCCCTTCTATCATTCTTCTTTAAGTGCCAATATTTCAACTACTTCCTTTTTCATCTCCCAAAAGTAATTATCTTTTATGAATTTTACTATCTTTGGATATTTGTTCAGCTCTTCCACCCTTACACATATTCTTTTAACTTCTTCTTTCTTAGTATCAAATACACCAAACGCTATATTATTCACCTTTAAGTAACTTGTTAAATTTTTCATTTAAAAACCCTCCTAATTAAATATTTTACTAATTATATTTTTAATTGTTATTTTCTCGTTATCTGCTTTAAACCATGTAACAAGTTTGTAAAAACAATCTCCATTCTCTTCACATTTATCTATATTTCCACTTTCAGTAACATAAAAACTCTCGCTGTTTACATCATAAAATATAGCCATTTCTGTATATACTTCCCTTTCAAATTTGTTTTTTATAAACTTTTTAACTTCTCTCGCAACCTCATTTTTTGTTGAATTTGTAATTTTAAATCTTTCCATTTTAAAAACCTCTCTTTAATTTATTTTTTCTTATTTTCTATAATATTATTATATACTATTTTACTCTTTTTGTCACTATTTTATTAAAAAAAATATTTAAGAAATTTATTACATTATTCGACATTGTATATTTTCCTTAACTTTTCAACTTCTTCTTTAAGTTCTCTTCCTGTTCCTTTGAAACTTAACACTTGGTACGGTTCTTTTACAAGTTCTATTCCTGTAAATTCTGCATATTGACCACTCACTTCATCACCTGTTACATTAAAATGATTTTTAACTGTACCTAGTACTCTTCTTGATTTTTTACTTACTATTCTACATAATTCAAACCCACAATAACCATTAGATTTAAAATCTATCTCTTCTATTTCTACCACTTCACCTGTATCGGTTAAGAACTGTATTCCTTTTATGCTACTCTTAACTTTATCCAACCTTTTAATCAATTCATTCATTTTAAACACCTCTTAATTTATTTTATTCCCTTACTATAATTATATTATATACTACTTTACGCTTTTTGTCACTATTTTATTAAAAAAATAAAGTTTTTTTTTAGAAGAGGGCTTTAAGCCCTATTCTATCTTACTTTATCAATAAACTTTCTTTATATATTAATTCTGCTCCTGCAACCTGTTCACCATTTAGAATCTTTTCTTTTATAGCTTTCTTATCAACTTCTATTGTAATTTTTTCCTTAGTTAACTCTTTGGGTATCTGCATATTATCTAGTATATTTACACTAGGCGTCGCTTTCCTTATAGTCCAACTATTTAAAGACGTTTTAAGTGATTTTTTTCCTGTTTCTTGCAAGCTTACTTTTATATAATGTTTTAATCCTTCTATTGCATTTCCTAATGTTACCTTTCTAGCTTTTAATCTTTCCTCTTCCTTTTTAATAGCTTCTATATCTCTCTCATATTCTCTTATGATACAAGTAATATTGTCTAATTTTTCCCCCATATCATTCTCAATAGTGCTTATAGCTGCTGCTAAGCTTTCTTTCTCCATTTCTCCACTTTCAATTAATTCCATGATATTCCTGTAACCTTCTGTTAATTCATATAATTTAGCCATTTATAAATCTCCTTTTTATTTTAAATTTCTACCTTTATTATAGTACTATAATAATAACTTGTCAACTACATTTTAACCCCATTTTCTTTTTCTGCTAGTGTCATTTCCTCGCCTGTAACTTGCTTATATTCCTTTTGCATTTTAGTAAATTCTATTACTAATTCTGTATAGGCGTTAAGGTATTTTTCTTGACTTATAACTTCTATATCAGCAGCAGGATTATTAAAGAAATTATCTGCTTTTTTTAATCTTGCAACTAATTTATTGTAACTAGTCGCGAATCCTTTTAACCACTCTTGATACACTTTTTCTTCCTTATCTGTATTTTTAATAATATTATCTATCATACCCATTTTGTACCCTCCTAGGGGGATACCCCCCCTATTTAATTTCTAAATAATCAACTAATATTCCCGCAGGTCTAGGCATTTTAAAACACCTTCTCGTACTTCCTTGTATTCTATGATTTTTAATAGGAACACCACGCCTTTCCATTTCATTTATCAGTGTCTTAGATGTTATATTATTTCCTAATCCTGCTTCTTTTAAGTATCTTGCTAGATTAGAAGGTTTGACATATACCCACGTCCTCTCGTCACTTTCCCAATCGCAAATATCTGTTAAAACAACACTTGTATCTGTTTCTAGGTTATAAGTTATATTTAAATTAGCAAGTTTCCTTTGTTCTTCTTGGTCAATGTAATCCGTTAAACTGTTACTCTTCCATAAACTGAATACTGCTCCCCAAAATTTAGCCATATCAAAGCTTGATTGAGTTTCTATATCTATCAATCCACCAACAGGTATTATCCAAAACCTTCTATTACCCGTTCTATCTCTTAAGAAATCTTTGTCATTTACAGTCCCGCAAAAAGTACATAGTCTAGGGTGCTTTTCTTTTACTGTTGCATACGGGCTTCTGTATTCATCATATGAAGAGGTAAAGAATCTTTTTAAGTCATCTGCTTCATGTTTAAGAATAGTTCCAATTTCAGCTAATTCAGTTACTACATAAGAAGTTTCTTTAGTTATACTGTCAGTATTACTAGGGTTTATGCTACTTTCACTGTTGAAATAGCTAGGCATATGAGAAAATAAAGTCTTAAAGAAAGTACTTTTACGTGTCCCTTGTCCACCTTGAAGAATTAACACACCATTAGCCACATAACCATTATCAATGTCATTGTTAGCCATTTTAACTACATTTAAGCACCATTTGGTAAACAACTTAAAGTAAAATTCTTTTTGCCCCTCATTCTCTTCACCTAGAGGAATACAATTAAAAACCTCTTCTATAATAGAATAATCAGTGTTTTCGTTTTCTTTTATGCTCTCAATAAACTCATTGTATTGGTTGTCCTCCGATATTCTATCCAAAGCTGATTTAACTTCATTCTGTGTCTTCATATTAAGCCCACTTTTCACCTGCAAGCTAAATATATCTTGAATAACGCCATTTCTTTTTTTACTATTTACGCATCGTCCTTCTATCTCGACTTCTCTTTTAATTACATTATATTTAACCTCTACCCCGTTTTCATCTAATAGCTGCTTTAAGTTTTCCCATATTTTAAAAGGTATCATAATTCCTTCCTTGTTAAGTTTTCCGTACTTCCATTCTATGTATGGAACGGAATAACCTTGCTTAATATTATTTAAATTAACTACATTGTTTCCCATTCCCCTTTACCTCCTATTGTTTATTTCCTATTAAAAATCCACTCGCTAGGAATATTTATGTTGTAATCTGCTGCAAGCTTCAAATACACTTCTGAAGTATCTTGAGTATTATAAAACATTTTTGCCAGTGTGATTATATTTCCTGTTCCACAATGACTATAACAAGTGTAAATATGTTTACCCTCTGTAATACATAATGCACTTTTATTATCTCCATTTCCTGTATGGCAAGGTAAAACACATCTACCTATATAATTATTAGCAATTTTCTTAAAACTTCCACCATATTTTTCTTGAATAAATTCCAGCAAACTAATGTTCTCTATCAATAAAGTTCTTACTTCTTCTTTGTATTCTTTCTTTATAAAACCTTCAGCAACTACACCACAACTTGTATTAAAGGAGTTTTTTTTTATTTGCTTTTTCTTTTCTCTTTCTAATTTGTAAAGGTATCTATTAACTAAACCGTGGACCAAACTGAATGTTATTTTTTTATGGTCCGTATTATAAATTACTTCTTTATTAGTTCCTGCCCATAATTTAGAAGGATAACAAGTGCTTTTATCTAAAAATTTTTCTTTACTATCTATCTTCCAAATTAAAGCCTTATATAATAGTCTATAAGCTTCTGTATCAAGTTTGTTTTCTAGCTGATATATAAGTCTAAACTTACTGTAATCAGCGTCAGAAAACGTCCTATAAGCTATTACGGGAGTTATATTAAACTTTGTGTCCAACAAACTAATAAACTCAAACATATTTACAGGATTATTCTTACTATCTACATCTAGTGCTAAACATTCCACACCTATTATATTTTCTTCCTCTAAGCTTCCTTTAGCTTCAAATTCAGCTAATACAAACGAATACCCTTTTTCAATGTATTTAGCTAACTGCTTAAAATCAACTTCCTTGCAATCTTTCTTTTTTATTTCATTTTGTATTTTACTACAATCAAATCCACTAGGTTTTATCTTATACCCTTTATTTGATAGTTTTACCTTCATTTCAAAAACCCTCTTTCGCTCCTAGTTATTTAATAACCATGCTTTACAATCTTCTAGTACGAACCACTTACGCCCGTTAGCTTGTTCACTGTAAGGCATACCCATTTTCATATATCTATATATAGTAGGTTTTGTTACTTTTAAAGCTTTTGCCATTTCAGTCACATTGTTTATTATTGTTTTCTTTCTTAATTCTACTGTCATAATTATCACCTCTTAATAAATTATATTATTATTATATACTATTTTATACTATTTGTCACTATTTATTTTAAAAAAGAAGAGGAAATTATTCCCCTCTCAATTCTCTGTCAATCTTTTCTTGCTTCTTTTTTAATTTCTCTAAGTAATTTGGATTTTTTAATTTCTCCCTTTTAGAAATTTCAGCTTTATTTTTTCTTCTGTATTCTTTAACACTTTCCCTAGAAGCCACTTTACATTCACTTCTTACACCATTCCAACGTCTTTTTTCTTTATAAAACATTTCTTTAGGTTCATACTTTCGGTGAGTGCTACACCACGCATACTCAACACCATCTATAATTTGTATTTGCTTTCTTCTATTTAATCTTTCCTCTTTCATAACATACCCCTTTATACCATTTATTTTTTAAATCTTAATTTCATAATTTCATTTCTTAACTTTTCATTTTCTATTTCATTCTCTTTTATTTCTTCTTCAACTTCTTTATATATATTTATACTGTACATAATTAACTAGCCCACTTAGTAAAATCAAACTAAGCAGTATTATTAAAACTTCCATTTTTTACCTCTATGTTTAAAAGGGGATAACTCCCCACTATTTTATATAATCTTCTTTGATATACTTAAAATCAACCTTGAATAACTTGCTTATTTCCTCTTCTAAATCACTTCTCATTTTCATATAAGCACCACTCTCATAGTTTCTTAAGTTTTGTGTACTTATTCCTAAGTGATTAGCTAATTGGTCTTGTGTCATTCCATAAGCTGCTCTAAGTTCTTTTAATGTCTTTTTCATTTATTATTCCTCCTTTCCTAGAATGGAAGGTCCCCGTCATCTACTGGTGTCATATCATCCGTAAAACTACTTTGGTTATTATTACTATTGCTATTATTTGAACTACCGCAAAAACTAAAGTTATTTACTACTAGTGTAGTTGTTTTTATATTAATTCCTTCTTTATTTGTAAATTCTCCGAACTGTATTTCTCCACTTAATCCAATCATTGAACCTTTACTGAAATACTTTTGAATATTTTCGGCCGCTCCCTTAAATGCTACACATTGGAACCAATCTGTTATATCTTTTTGACCTCTTCTATTTACTGCTACATTGAATCTACATATAGCTACACCGCTTTGACTTTGTGTAACCTCAGGTTCTTTTCCTATTCTTCCAACAATATTAATGCTATTCATTTCTTATCCTCCTAATACTTATAATATTATTATAGCACTATAACAATAATAATCAATCTTTTTATTTTAATCTAGTTGCTTTCTTTTTATCATATGGACAGGTTATCGAGTGCATTATATCACCTGTTTTCCTATACCTAACCTGTACTAAATTTCTATTAATACCATTCTTTTCAGCTATCTTATAATGTTCTTCTGTTATATCTTTAGTTTTCCCCCTTAAATGCTTCCTATCATTTAGAGGTCTTGCAACCGCTTCACTTAAAGTTAAACCACTCAATCTCATTCTGTCATATATATTGTGTGGTTTAAGTCCATTTTCTATATATAACTTCTTTTGTTCTTCTGTCATTCTTTCAATAACACTTTCACTATTATTGTTTCTTTTAGGCTCTGTTATCGCTCTTTTTATACTCCAACCGCTTTTCCAAACCCTCTCATATACTATTTTTCTACTTAATCCATTTTTCTTTGCTATTTCATAATGTTTTTTAGTTAAAAGGTATAATTCCATTATTCTTTTACCCTCCTATCCTCTACTAAAAACCTTCTCTTTAATATAGCAAATACATAAGCGTATAAAGTGTGGTATATTTCAGCTGCCATATATTCTGCTGCAATAGGTACAATTACAGTTCCGTATTCTGCTTCAAAATCTTTTATTCTTCTGTATAAAGTTTCTTTATTCCATAGTCCTATATGCTTTTCCTTACCTTCTCTTATATGCTTATGAAATAGGTTGTCCTCTAAAAATATATAAACTTTAGTATTATCCTTTTGCAACTTTAAGAACTCTTGCTGAATCCTTGTCCCTTTTAATTCAGCTAAATTACCTGCTAATTCTTTTAAACTTCCTTTCTTTTCGATAACAATATCTTTATCGAACCATATTTCTCTATCGAATCCCGGTATCGAACCAACAGGTAGCATTGCTGAATAATCTCCTGCTGATAAACTGTAAAAGCCTGCTTTTCGCATTTTCTTAGCTTCTTCTTTATCTATATATTTTAAATTATGGTTGTCATACCACCTTTTATACAATTCTGCTTTTTGTTCTCTACCATCAATTATAATAGTCATGTTATTCATTATTTTCTTTATTTCCGCTTCCGTGAATTTTACTCTCACTTCCCTGCCCCCTGTATATTAATTTCTTTGAATTGTGTACTAAATACTCAAATTATGAAGAGGGATAAACCCTCTTACTTTACTTTAGCTTTCAACCTTCCGAATACTGTGTTATACTCTTCGTTTGTCAAATCTTCTATTCTAATCTTTTTATAATCATTTTTTATAACTTGAATAATTTGACTAGGCGTTACCCCTGCCTTTTTACCTTCTGCATATAGTTTCCTTACTTTCTTTTCTTCTTCTGTTTCTGTACCATCATTAGTAAAATCACTGTCTTTAGTATCATCAATAGCAAACATACCATTTAGAGCGTATTTCCTAGCGTAGCTTGAAGCAGTACCTGTTATTTGACTTCCATCCATACCTTTTTTAACTTCCTCTTCTCTTGCAAGTGCTTTACTTTCCACTGTAGCACCTGTTTCACAATCTAATAGCGTTATTGTAGCTTCTACATAAAATCTAGCTAAGTTTCCACTTTCTATCGACTTTACTGTATCGCTAATTATTATTGAGCACTTATTCTTTTTAAGTAAAGGTTTTAAAGCTTCTAATATATCCTCTGCATTTCTATATTTGTATTTACCAAAACTATTAAATTGACCTTTTGGAGCTTTTAATTCAGTTTGGATTTTCATAAGTTTTAAATATAATCCTGCTTTTATGTTTTCTTCCATTTAATTAACCTCCTAGAGAGGAAGTAAATCCCCCACTCTTATTTTATTTTTATTGTTTCTCCCCCTGTTTCAACTTTAGCTATGTCATTAGGGATATTCATTCCTTTTAATATCAAGTTTTTAATTTCCTTTTTATCAACAACCTTATTTTCGTTTGTTGAAATCAACTCTTGAAGTCCGTTTTCTTCTAAATATACAATTAATTTATCAATATCACTTATAACTAGTGTATCAGCTTTTTTACTTAAACTTACTGTATTTTCAATAGTTTCTATCTTTTTAACATTAGAATCCTTCATAAATCCTGTTAAGAAGTTTTTTATCTTTTCCACTTCTTGTTTTTCTCTTTTTATCTTTTCTTCTAATCCTTTTATACAATTAGCTATTGCATTTATCTTTTCAGTTTTATCCATACCGTTGTTATTTATTATTTCATTGATATTTAACATTAAATAACCTCCATTTCTTCTTTTAACTTAATATACTCCTCCACTTCAACTCTTAATCTTGAAATTATTATATTCAATTTCAATTCATTTTCTTTTTTATCTGTTCTTATTCCAATAGTCCCTACACTGAAATAACCGTCCATAATTTCTCCTGCTTTGTGTCTACATACCGTCAAGTAGTTTCCTATCAGTGTAATGCAACAACTACTATTGTCGCCCTCCACCTCTTTATATAAATTGTCTAGGTCATATGCTAGACTAACTATTTCCATTACTTTATCTTTCATTTGTTATTCTCCTTTTATAAAATTCTTTGTTATCCATTTTTCTATATATTTCATATCTTCAAAGAATGTTTCTTTTAATACTTCATTTTCAAAATACGCCATTCCCTCAAACTTCCCATCAGGTTTTACGTGTTCATCTTTTATAAAACCATGTATATCAATCGCACCTTTTCTAATTGTTAGAATAACTGTATTTGCTGAATCGCCTAATATATTTGCCGCTGCAACTGTATGAGTTAAACTATTAATAGCGTCCATTATCGTCATTTCATTTTCTTTAATTTTCATTCTTAAACCCTCCAATATTTTTTTATACCCCTCCGAATATATCTTCTTAGCCAACAACGAAGTATGATTTTATGTTGCTGCTCAACTTGTTTGTTTCTATACTCTTATTATAGTACTATAATAGTCATAAGTCAATGTTTTTGTTACACTTTTTTTTATTATTTTTTTCTTTTTTACACTTTAAGTTTAAATAAAAGAAGGTTTCTACACCTTCAAGTATTTCATTACCTTGTTTTGGTCCACTTCATTTACTAATTTCATTATATAATCATAATCCCATAACTTAATATCAAAGTGCTTTACTGCATTAGCAAACACACTTTTTGCATCATTGGTCAACTCACCTGTGGTTAATAATATGCAACTAGACTTACCATTTATAACCGTTGCTCCTACAAGCTTATTTATTATTGGACTTCCTATTCTTGTATTCATTCCGTACCTTTTACATTCAACTATTATAGCATCATTCAGAATAAGGTCTACACCACCGTCGTGACTCGCTTGTGTAACTACTACCTTGTACCCTTTGAACCTTAATATAAAAGCCATAAACTGCTCGAACTCTATACCACCCATTGCATTAATTCTATTAATTACAAGCCTGTTATAATCCTTCTTACTTACATTCTCATATCTAGTATTTTTCTTTAGTGCTTTAATGCTAATAAATAATATAACTAGTATTATAATTAAGTATATCATTTAATCACCTTCTTAATTTATTTGAATTGCGAATTAATCTTCTGTTTTTACTTCTATTTCATGAGTCGAATAATCCATAAATTCAACAAATAAATTTCGTTCTGTTCCTCTATCTATTATCCTTAAAATACAAACTTCTTTATCTCCGTATATATCTTTTATCTCTTCTAAACCTTGCATAACTTCTGATATTTTAACGTTACCTATCATAAAATTACTCTTCCTCATCTCTAACATCATAATCCGACTCCCAAAAATCCCAACAAGTTATGCAAGTTGTTTCTGTTTCTCTATTATCTTCCTCTAAAACCACTCCACAATAATCACATCTCATTTTTTAACACTTCCTTCACTTCGCAATATCATCAAATTATTTCTTTAACTTAACTTCCATAACATTATTATAAGTCAATCCACCTATCATCAATATACAAAAAGCGTAAAAAGGAACTGCTCCAACACCTAAAAATGGAATAGTAGTCTTTACGCCAACAACAGTAAATGCCTTTGCAATAGGATATATTTTAAGAATACTCAAACCTAAAATACCTCCTGTTGATATACCTATAATCTTTTTCATCGTTTTAATTTCCATATTAACACCTACTTTCTAAATATTTTCTTAATTAATTCCCATAAACCAATACTAGTCTTATTATAAACTTTATTGTAAACTGCTTTCTTAGGATTATTTACAAATCCCATTCCCTTCTTACTATACAAGGGATTTATCGAACTCTTAACCTTCCTTTTTATTCTTCCTGTTGTTCTAGCTTTAATACTTTTCTTTATACTAGGTTTTCTAATTCCTATTTTCACCTTTACACCTCTTATTGTTATTATTATAGTGCTAGTATATGCAACTATTCTTTAATTGATACACCTAATTCATTCCTTATTTGATTTAATGATTTAATTATTCTCCTACTTATAGTAGCTTGTCTAACATTTAATATCTCTGCAATTTCATTTTGTGTTTTTTTATGTTTAAAATATAATTCAAATATTTTCTTATCTACATTAGATAAATTATGTGTTGCCTGTTCATAGAATACGTTAAATTCAGCTTCTTCCATACTGTTATTAGAATCCATTAAGCACTCTATTTTCTCAATTGGTTTCTCTCCTTGTCTTTCTGTCTTTACTTGCTCGTTTAAACTATATCTATCAACACTTACAAACTTTGAATATCCTTCTCTTTCCTTATCTGCCTCTCTATGAAAGTACCATTTGTCCCTATACAAATCATTCATTATACCGTAGTAAATCAAGCTAGTTGCATAAGTGCAAAACTTTATATTCTTGCTTTCATCGAATCTGTTTGAAGCTGCTATGAGGTGCAAAACTCCCATTTGGAAAACCTCTTCATACTCATATCTTTTACTATATATTTTTTTAATAGCAGGTTTTTTTAAAACCATTCCTATTAATCCCATATTTTCCTCAACTAATCTTTTTCTCTCTTGCTTGTCCTTTTCTTCCTCTTGGATATAATTAAAATCCAGTTGCAAACATTCCATTTTTTATACCCCCTAACCATATTTTGCAATTACTATACTTATATAATACTACTATAATAATAATAAGTCAACTGCTTTTGTTATATTTTTTAATTCTTTTTTACACTTATTTATTGTATTATTTATAGTGTTCAATGCGTTCAATTTCGTATAACCATTGGTATCACTAGCTTTAAGAGGTTTTTACCTTTACATGTTCAACGCGAATTCACTCTTTTTGTATGCTTTTAATCAAAGTTGAACTCTGTAAACCGTTGGTATCACTAGCTTTAAATACATTTTGTTCAAAAATTCAGCTTTTTAAGTCTGTATACTATA
>NZ_JBOGCC010000077.1:0-22066 GCF_051656525.1 Clostridium sp.
AAAAAAAACAAAAAATAATAAAGTGTATGAATTAAATTTAGACTATAAAAAAAGAATGAATATAAATATAGATGAAGATTTAAAGCTAGAAGGCAATAAATTTGATATAAACTTTGATAAGGTAAATGGAGCAGAATATTATGAAATAACTCTTGCATTTATTGACAAGAATGCTGGAATACATGAATTTATAGAAAGTAAGGATAATAAGGTTTCAGTGCCGTTAATAAATGGAAGCTTAGGATCTTTTAAAACTTATATAGAGAGAACCTATTCTCATGACTTAAGAACTGATGAGGAAATTTTAAAAGGTAAAAAACCTAAGATGGGAGTAATAAAGGGAGCAGAGATATCTTTTGGGGGAAGATTTGAAAAAGATACTATTGATTATGTAGAGGTTAAAGCTATTAAAGTAGTAGAGGGAAGAAAAATTATTATTAATTCAAATAGAGTAAAAACTAGTATTGAAGGGAAAGATATGAAAACAAATGAGGGGATAAAGCTTTTAGACAATGGCAAAATGAAGGAAGGGGAAGAGTGGTTTTTAAATAAAATAAAAGAAGAAGGGTATAAGCCAGAATATATATATCCATTAGTAAGGCTTAGGACAAATCATTATCCATGGGAGTTTAATGATAATTTAAAAGAGTATTATACAGAGGAAAGATTTTTAAAAGCTAAGGAATCAGAAGAAATTTTACTAAAGGAATTATATAAAATAAACGAAAATAAAGATGAGATAAATTATTTGAAAAATGAATATGAAAGCTTTTATGAGAGATATGGAAATAGGGAGTAAACTTTATGGAAACAATGAGGGGGAGAGAAGTTTTAGGAGTTATAAAACGTGATAGAGAAAAAGCATTTGAAGACATAGTCCTAGAATTTAGTGATAGAATATATAATTTAGCAAAATTATATACAAGAAATAAAACTTTAAGTCAAGATATAACACAAGAAACATTAATAAAAATATATAGATATTTAGATAATTTTAAAGGGGAGAGTTCTATATATACATGGATATACAAAATTACAATAAACACTTGTAAAACAATGTGTATAAGAGAAAAAAAGTATTCAAATATAGAAAATGTAGAATTTATAAAAGAAGAGGGATATGAAGAAAAAGTTATAGAAAGTTTAGAAGAAGGACATTTATTAGAAGCATTAGAGAAGTTAAAAAAGGAATATAAAACTGTGTTATATCTATATTACTATGAGGATTTAAAAATAAAAGAAATAAGTGAAGTTTTAGAAAAAAGGGAAGGGACCATAAAAACTTGGCTTAAAAGAGGAAAAGATGCTTTAGAAAAGGAGCTTTTAAAAAATGAAAAATGATAGATTAGAAATAGAACTTAAAAATAGCTTCAAAAAGACTTTTAGTGAACAAAAGCTTGGAAAAGATTTTTATGATAAATTAGAAGAAAGATTAGAGAAAGAAAAAATAGAAGAAAAGAGCCTAAAAAGAAAAATAAAAGTTTTAATGGAGCAAGAAATAGAAATAGATATAAGAGGAATTATAGGAGTAGCAATTATAATTATAATGCTACCAACAATTTTCTCATTAAAAGAAATAACTAAAGAATATAAAGAAGAGATAAGAAGTTATATTGTATTGAATAAGAAATAGCTTTAAGATAGAGATTGTATTATAAGAGAAATGGCTATCATTTAGTTTATGATAGCCATTTTGAATTTACTAATTATTTTCTTGTAAATTTCTAAGTTTTCTTTTTAATTTAGCAACTATTTTAGGGCTTGTTCCTTTATTAGTTAATAAGTGAAGTCTAGCTTCTAATTGTAATTTTTTTTGATCCATTGACATATCTCTCACCTCAAAATTTATTTAAGTAAATACTTAACTTTTTACTTTACAATATTATATTAATGAAAGCCTTACGATATGACTAAAATATAAATGATATGGTATGATATAAAAGATAAAGTTAGGAGTGAATAGTATGAGTGAAAAACATGGAGCTAACCTTTTTGATTTAGAGGAGAGTTTAGGAATAAAGAAAGAAGAATTATTAGATTTTAGTTCTAATATAAATCCTTTTGGAGCATCAGATAAGGCTAAGAAAAAAGTTATAGAGAAAATAGATGAAGTATCAATATATCCAGATCCAGAATACATATCTTTAAGAGAGTCTATTTCATCTTATGCAAACTGTAATAAAGATAATATAGTTTTAGGTGGGGGAGCAACAGAACTTATAGTATCTTTTGTGGATACTATAAATCCTAAAAAGGCATTAATATTATATCCTTCATATTCAGAATATGAAAAAGATTTAAAGAGAATAGATTGTAAAATAGAAAAATATTTTACTAAAAAAGAGTATGATTTTAAAGTGGATTTAGAGAATTTTAAAAAAGAGATTAAAGAAAAAAATTATGATTTAGTTATAATTTGTAACCCAAATAATCCAACAGGCTTTTGTTTTAAGAGAAGTGAGATAGAAGAAATTATAAGTAGTAATGAGAATACATTTTTTATGGTAGATGAAACTTATATAGAGTTTACTAAAAAAGAAATATATAGTTCAGCTAGTCTTGTAGATGAATATAAAAATTTATATGTAATAAGAGGAACATCAAAATTTTTTAGTACACCAGGAATAAGATTAGGTTATGGGCTTATAGGAAATGAAGAGATTAAAGAAAAAATAAAAAAATCATTACCATTATGGAATATAAATATTCTAGCAACAATAATGGGAGAAGAGATGTTTAAAGATAAAGAATTTATAGAAAAAACTTTAGTTCATGTAAAGAGGGAGATAAATAATTTACAAGAGAGTTTAAAAGAGGTAGATTATATAAAGGTTTATGAAACAAAAGGAAATTTTATCCTTTGTGAAATAAAAAATGGAAAAGAATCAAGTCTCTTATATCAAAACTTAGCTAAAAAGGGAATGATAATTAGAGATTGTACTTCTTTTGAAGGCTTAGATAGGAACTTCTTTAGAGTTTGCATACTTAAAACAGAAGAAAATGAAAGATTAATAAATGCATTAAAAGAGGAAAAAAGTAAAATTGAAAATTAAGAGAAAAGCACAGTAAAATTTACTGTGCTTTTTAATTTGTAAATAAAATCTAAAAAAGTTTATATTTACAATATTGAAATAAAAGTGTATCTTAATGTATATACACTAAAAGGTAAGGAGGAGAGAATTTATGAGAGAGAAAACTAAGTTATTAACCTATGCATCACTTCTAATAGCATTATCTATTATTATTCCAATTCAATTTGGATTTTTGAAAATTTATATACCACCGTTTTCAGCAACACTTGCAGCACATGTACCAATGTTTATAAGTATGGTCATCTCACCTATTGTAGCAGTAGTTGTTGGAGTAGGTTCAACTATTGGATTTTTACTTGCAGGAATGTCTATGCCAGTTGTGTTTAGAGCAAGTACACATATAATAGTTGGATATATAGGAGCAAAATTAATAGAAAAAAATATGGGATATATAAAAATAACTTTATTTATAGGAATGTTACATGGAGTATTAGAAGCACTTGTAGTAATGCCTTTTGTAGGACTTGATTTATTTAATTTACTAGTAGTTACAGGAGTTGGAGGATTTCTTCATCACTTAGTAGACGGAGGGATTTCATACTGGATACTTAAGGTTATGAGCATTTCTAAATTAAAAATAAATTTTAAAGAAAATATGAATAATGAAGAGAAATATTAATCATAATAAAATAAAAGATTAAAAAACTTTTAACTTTAAAGAATAATTAAAAATAGACTTAGAATATATAGTATAGTTATTTTATTCAAGATTGTTCAAAATTAAACAAATGAGGAGTGAATAGGATTATGCATTGGTCTCAGGTAATAGTTATATTAGAGGCGATACTATTTGTACTAAATATTATATTTGCAGGAGTAGTTATTTTTGTAGATAGAAAAAATCCAACAACAACATTAGCATGGATTTTAGTATTTTTTATTTTACCTTATATAGGATTTATATTATATCTGTTAGTAGGACAAAACTTTAGTGGAAGAAAATTATTTAAAGAAAAGGAAAAAATAGATGAATACAAAACAAGATTTTTTGAAAAAGATAGGAAGAGCAATGTAGAAAAGGAAGTTGTTGGAAGCAAATATCTGGATCTTGTTAGAATGAATTATAATAATTGTTCATCAAGATATGTAATGAATAATGATGTTAAAGTTTTTGTTACAGGAAAAGAAAAGTTTGATTCATTATTAAATGATTTAAGAAATGCTAAGAACTATATTAATATGGATTATTATATTTTTAGAAAAGATAATATAGGAGCAGAAATTCTATCTATATTAGAAGAAAAATTAAAAGAAGGAGTTAAAGTAAGACTTTTAGTTGATGATTTTGGTTCTACATCATTAACTAGAGGTGGAAAGCTTGATGAATATTTAAAACTTGGTGGAGAGTTTGCATCATTTTTCCCAAGAATTCTTTCATATATAAATCCAAGAGCAAATTATAGAAATCATAGAAAAATAGTTGTTATAGATGGAGAGTTTGCATATATAGGGGGATATAATGTTGGAGATGAATATTTAGGAAGAGATCCTAAGATAGGAAACTGGAGGGATACTCATATAAGAATAAATGGAGATGCTGTAAATGACATCAATGAAAGATTTGTTTTAGATTGGTGTTATGCAGCTAAAAAAGAAGTTGAAGATTTAGACCAATTTATTTATAAGGGAGACTTAAAAAGAGGAAATGTATCAATGCAAATTGTTACAAGTGGACCGGATCATAAAGATGAATTTATAAAAAATGCCTATGTAAAAATGATAATGGCAGCTAAAAAAAGCATAAGAATGACAACACCTTATTTTATTCCAGATGATGTTATGCTTGAAAGTTTAAGACTTGCAGCATTATCAGGGATAGATGTTCAAATTATAATTCCAGGAAATCCAGATAGAAGATTTTTAAAATGGGTAGCAAATTCCTATGTTGAACCTTTAGTGGAAGCAGGAGCACGTATATTTTATTATAATAAAGGTTTTGTTCATGCAAAAGTTTTAGCTATTGATTCAGAAGTTGTGAGTATTGGAAGCGCAAATATGGATATAAGAAGTTTTAGATTAGACTTTGAAATAGTATCTGTTATGTATAATAAAGATATAGCAATAAAGTCAGAAGAAGATTTTGCAAATGATTTAAAAGATTCAAATGAACTTATAAAAGAAGAGTTTAGAAAAAGAGGAAAAGTTCAAAAAATATTAGAATCAATAAGCAGATTATTGTCACCATTGCTTTAAGAATAGTTAAGCTAGCATTTAGGATTTTCTTTCCTTTATGGTAGCTTATTTAATTTCTATAATTGAAAACTTAAGTAAAAAAAGATATTATTAAAGGTAGCGCTTTAATAAGTAAAAAGAGGTGGAAAAATGAAAAGCAAGGCTTTGATAGAAGAAAAAGAGATTTTAGAGAAGAAAAGAAAACTTATAAATGATGAACTTAAAAGAAAAGAAAGCTACGTAAACGGTGTTTCAGATAAATATATAACTCTTAGCAAAGAGACTAAGGGAAAGTATAATATGGAGAAGGATGCAACTTTAAAAGCATTAAACTTAGCAAAAAAAGATATTGCAGAATATGAAGAAGCATTTAATGTTCCATACTTTGGAAGAGTAGATTTTAGAGAACATAAGACCATTAAGGTTGAAGAAATATATATTGGGAAACATGGTATAAGTGATAGTGAGAGTGGAGATGAAATTGTTGTAGATTGGAGAGCACCAGTTGCAGACCTTTATTATAGTGGAACAGGTGGAGAGGCTAGTTATAAAGCACCAGCTGGAATTATTGATGGAGAGCTATCTTTAAAGAGAAAATTTTTGTTTAATGAAGAGTTTGAACTAGAGAGAGTTTTTGATGAAGGTCTAAATGAACTTATGATAAATGGGGAAGAGGGGCAAGGATTAGTAGATGAATTTCTTAAGATAAATCTTGAAGAAAGTAGAGGGAAGAAATTAAAGGAAGTTGTAGCTACAATCCAAAAAGAACAAAATGATATTATAAGATGGCCAAGAAATTTACCGATAATAGTACAGGGCTCAGCGGGTTCAGGAAAAACAACAATAGCATTACATAGACTTGCTTATCTTATTTATAGATATAAAGAAACTATGAGTGGAGAGGATATTTTAGTTTTAGCACCAAATAAATTATTTTTAGATTATATATCAGATATACTTCCAAATTTAGGAGCACATGAAGTTACTCAAAGTACTTTTGAGGATTTAGTTAAGAAAAAAGCTAAGCTTAAAAAGAAAATATATAATAAAGATGAAAAGTTAAAAAGTTTACTTGAAGCAACAGAAGAGGAAAGGAAACTTATAGTAAATTCATCTAAAATAAGAGGATCATTAACTTTTAAAACGATGATAGATAGATATATAACTTTAGTGGAGGGAAGAGCTTTTGATATAGAGGATATAAAGGTAGAGGGTCAAGTATTATTTTCAAGAAAAGAAATAATGAGACTTTATTTAAGAGATTTAAAATCATATCCTATAAATAAAAGGAAAGATGAAATAAAAAGATATTTAAATCTTAAAATAAAAGAAAAGACAGAGAGTTTAATTTTAAATTTTGATAATAGATGGGAACCAAAGATAAAGGAAATTAAAGAAACTATTGAAGATAAAGATGAAAGAAGGAAAGCTTTAGTAGAAAGCTATGATGAAAGAGATAAAATAAAAAATGGTATAAGAAAAAATGCTAAGACTATTTTAAATGAATATTTTAAAGAGTGGAGAGGGATAGATTCAAGCCAAATATATGAAAATTTCATGCTTGATGAAGAATTATTTAAGATAGCAACTGATGATAAAATACCAGAAGTTTTAGAAAACTTTATGAGACAAGAGTTTATAAAAAGAAAAGAAGAAGGATTAACTGATGAGGATGATTTAGCAGCACTTCTTTATATAAGAGTATTACTAGAAGGAATTGATGAAGAAGAAAAGTTTAAACATATAGTTGTAGATGAAGCTCAAGATTATAGTCCATTCCAAGTATACCTTGTTAATGAGCTTGCTAAAGGGAATTCACTAACTTTAGTTGGAGATATAGCACAGGGAATTTACTATTATAAAGGTCTTAAAGACTGGGAAGTAATAACTAAAGGTTTATTTAAAGGGAATGCAACCTATATAAGTTTAAGTCAAAGTTATCGTTCAACTGTAGAAATAATAGATTTTGCTAAAGGTGCATTAGAAGCTCAAGATTTAGGACTTAAAGATGCAAAGCCAGTTTTAAGACATGGTGAAAAACCAATGATAGTAGAGTGTGATGATGATAAGGCTGTTGGATGTGAAATTGATAAAATTGTTGAAAAAGTAAGACTCCAAGGAAAGAATATGATTGCAATTATTACAAAAGACTCTACGGAAGCAGAAAGTTTAGAAAAGATAATAAAGAAAAATAGTAAAAATAAATTTAAAAGAATAAAAGGAAAAGAAAAAGAATCTAATGAAGATTTAATTATAATACCATCATATTTAACTAAAGGGTTAGAGTTTGATTGTAGTGTAATTTATAATCCAAGTGAAGAGAGATATGGAAAAAATATATTAGATGAAAGACTTTTATATGTTTCATTAACAAGAGCACTTCATAGTGAGTATGTAATAAAAAGAGATAAGTTAACAGAACTTATTAAAATTTAGAAAATAATTTATAGCTAAGAGAATTTTAAGAAGACTTCTTAAATAAATTTTCTTAGCTATAATAAATTATAATTATAGAAAGGAATTTTTAAATTTAAATTGAATTTATAGAGAAGAGAAATTATAATATGAGATAGAAAACAAAGGAGAGTGAAATGATGGAAATTAAAGATATAATGTCATTTAGAGATGAAGAGGGTAATAAGGTAGACTTTGAAGTAGTAGCAAAAGTATTTTTAGAAGATAAAAATAAAGATTATTTACTATTAACTTCAGTAGAAGATAACACAGATGGAGAAATTCATATGTTTAGGATAGACGTAGTTGATGGAAATGAAGAATTAAATATTGTTGAAGATGACAATGAATTTCAAGCTGTAAAGAAAGAATATAAAAAACTTTTATATTAGGAGGGGGACTATAATGAATTTAGCAAATATAATAGAATTACTACAAGAAAATGGATTAACTGAAATTGAGGAAATAAAAGTAGACGATGAAAAATGCATTTTAGAATGTTTCTATGATTTTGATAGAGAAGAAATTGAAGGTGCTAAAGCCTACGCTAATGAGGAAAGTGATTTAGAAGAAGATAGTGATGAATGGAGAACTGATTATTACATTCCATATTTATTAGATATTGCTAAAGATAATGTAGAGAGCATTGTTGATGATATTGGTGATGATTTAGAACTTACAGGAAAATCACAAGAATTAGAAATTGATGCAAATACCTTAGATTATATAAAATTTAGAATAGCTTTTTGTATAGATGAATTTGAAGGTGACTTAGAAAGTTTATTAAACGATTACTTAAACTAATAGTCTAAGATTTTATAAAAATAAAAAGTTGAAATAAAAATAAAATGTGCTATAATAAAAGCATAACATTCCTGAGATGTTCGCCAAGCCTTTAATATTCAACCTACATTATATATTCGGGATTTGCAATAGATTTAAATATGTCAGGCTTCAAAGCGCAAGCTTCATTTATGCAGAAGAAGACAAAAGGTAGATTGAGTGAAACCCACCTGCGAGAGGCAGGTCTTGAATATATGGGCAAACGGCATGTTTGGGAATTAGTTTTTTTGAAGATAATACCTCATAGCGGGGTATTTTTTTTATATATAAGAGAAAAATAAAATATAATACGCTAATAACTTAACTTAGAAGTTATTAGCCTATTATAAAATATGTTTAAATTATAAGAACATTGAAAAAATTAATTTAAGCAATTAATTTATTTTTAACAGCAACAGGACGAGATAAATTACGAGTTCTATAACGCTTATAAAGACAACGTTGATATAATGAAACATCTTTATCTAAACTTACAGATAAATTTACCATAAATTTATTTGTAGGATTTATAAAAATAATTAATTTGTTTAAAAGTAATTTTTTAAAATTGATTTTTCTCTTTAATTGTCTAAATGTCATGTATCACCATCTCCTTTTGTGGGGAATAATAAAGTTTGTAGTCATATTATAACAAGAAATGGAATATAAAGGGAGAAAATCGTTCTTTATTATTTTACAAAATTTGTCAAAGTGCATATAGAAGTATGTTGAAAAATATAAAACGAGGAAACAAATGAGAGGTTTTTTGATAAGATGTGTCGAAAATAAACAAAAAATAAAAAAATATAAATTTATAGAAAGTACAATAATTTGATTATATAATTAAATATAGGTAAAATAAATTATATAGCATTGAAAGTGAGGAAAAGATTTATGGAAAACGTTAAAATTGAAGATATAAAAGATTTATCACTAGATGAAGTGACAGCAAAAATAAATGAGTTATATAAAAAGTCAAAAGAAGAAGGTTTAAGTGATAGTGAAAAAGAAATTCAGCAAGCTTTAAGAAAAAGATATGTAGATGCTGTTAAAGGTAATTTAAAATCACAATTAAGTGGATTAGAATATAAGAAAAAATAGAGGGGGATATATATGGCAGTAACTGTTAAAAAGCTAATAAAAGATGTTGATTTAGAAATTATAGTAGAAGGAGAAAAAGATGAAGTTATAACTGTAAGTGATATAAATAGACCAGGACTGCAGCTTTCAGGATTCTACAATTATTTTACACCAGAAAGAATACAAGTTATAGGAAAAGCAGAGTGGAGTTTTTTAGATGATATGCAAGTAGAACTTAGAAATAAACGTCTAAAAAAGTATTTTAGCTTTCCAGTAAAATGTATAATAATAACAAGGGAGTTAATTCCACATGATGAGTTCTTAAGATATGCAAGAGAGAAAAAAGTGTGGGTATTAAGAAGTAATCTTGTTACAACTAAATTTATAAGTAAGTTAACTGTTTATATGGCTGATAAACTTGCTCCAGAAACAAGACTTCATGGAGTACTTGTAGATGTTTATGGTATTGGAATATTAATAACAGGGGAGAGTGGAATTGGTAAAAGTGAAGTTGCATTAGAACTTATAAAAAGAGGACATAGATTAGTTACTGATGATGCAGTTGACATAAAAGAAATTGATGGAGATCTTATAGGATTTTCACCAAGAATTACGATAGGAATGCTTGAAGTTAGAGGTATTGGAATAATAGATGTATCATCTCTTTATGGATTGAGTTCAATTTTAGAAGAAAAAGATATAAAACTTGTAATGCATTTTGAGCATTGGAAAAATGATGGTGATTATGACAGACTTGGAACTAACTTTGAATATATGGATATATTAGGAGTTCCAGTTAGGAAATTAACAGTACCAATAAGACCAGGTAGAAATATAGCAGTAATAGTAGAAGCAGCAGCAGTTAATTTTAGATATGCTTTAATGTCTAAAGAAACACCAGTAGATATAATAGAAAGCAGAATGAATCAAATTAGTGATAATTAAGAGTAAGACTGCCTATAATATATAGATATATTTAAGGAGGAATTGAATATGGAAATGAAAAATGCTTGGGAAAAGTATGATGAACAAGGAGTAAAAGAAATATTTTCTTTTTGCGATGGATATAGAGACTTTATGTCAAAGTGTAAAACAGAGAGAGAATGTGTAAAAGAATCTATTGAAATGGCTGAAAAGAATGGTTTTGTAGATTTAATGGACATAATAAAATCAGGAAAAAGCTTAAAGGCTGGAGATAAAGTATATGCAAATAATATGGACAAAGCTTTAGCTCTTTTTGTGATAGGCGAAGAGGAATTAGAAAAAGGGTTAAAAATCTTAGGAGCTCACGTAGATTCTCCAAGACTTGATTTAAAACAAAATCCTTTATATGAAGATTCAGAATTAGCACTTTTAGAAACTCACTATTATGGTGGAATTAAAAAGTACCAATGGGTTACTTTACCACTTGCAATTCATGGTGTAGTAGCTAAAAGAGATGGAAGTACTGTTTCAGTTGTAATAGGAGAAGAGGAAAGTGATCCTGTTATAGGGATTTCTGACCTTTTAGCACATTTATCATCAGATCAACTTAGTAAAAAAGGTGCAACTGTTGTAGAAGGTGAAGATTTAAATGTTTTAGTTGGAAGTATGCCGCTTAAAGGTGAAGAAAAGAATGCTGTTAAAGCGAACATATTAAAATTATTAAAAGAAAAATATGATTTTGAAGAGGGCGACTTCTTATCAGCAGAACTTGAAGTAGTTCCAGCAGGCCCTGCAAGAGATTATGGATTAGATAGAAGTATGGTTATGGCTTATGGTCATGATGATAGAGTATGTTCATATGCTTCATTATTAGCTCTTTTAGAAGTTGAAAAAATAGATAGAACAGCAGTATGTCTTTTAGTAGATAAAGAAGAAGTTGGAAGTATTGGAGCAACAGGAATGCATTCAAAATTCTTTGAAAATATGGTTGCAGAAGTTATTGATAGAAAAGAAGGATTCTCAGAAATAAAAATGAGAAGATGTCTTGCAAATTCAAGAATGTTATCATCAGATGTAAGTGCTGCATTTGATCCTAATTATCCATCAGTTATGGAGAAGAAAAATAGTGCATTCTTTGGAAGAGGAATTGTATTTAATAAATATACTGGTTCAAGAGGAAAAGGTGGATGTAATGATGCAAATGCTGAATACATGGCAGCTCTTAGAGCTATGATGGAAAAGCATGATGTATCATATCAAACAGCAGAGCTTGGTAAAGTAGACCAAGGAGGCGGTGGAACAATCGCTTATATTTTAGCTCAATATGGAATGGAAGTTATAGATTGTGGAGTAGCACTTCAAAATATGCATGCACCATGGGAAATAGCATCTAAGGTTGATATATATGAAACTAAAAAAGGATATGTTGCCTTCTTAAAAGAAGCATAGAAATAAGAAAGAATTCATTTAGTTTTTCTAAATGAATTCTTTTTTTGTTTTATTATAAAGAGTTCACACATTTTTTTGTCGAATCATATATTAAAAGTAAAGAAAGGGAGGGATGGAAAATGGATTTATCAAGGTTTAAAAATTATGGATTATGGATATCGGTAGCTGCATTAGTACCTATGGTATTAAAAGGATTTAATATCAATGTATTACCAGAAAATTACAATGAAATAATTACAGCAGTTCTTGGGATACTTGTAATGGCAGGAATATTAAATAATCCAACAACAGAGAGTAAAGGATTCTTAGATGATAAAGAAATTAAAGCAATAGAATAATAAAAGAGGGCTAAAAATAGTCCTCTTATTTTAGTTATTAATATTTAATGTTTTTAATAAAGCATCTAAATTTTCAGAAGGTAAAGTCATTTCACCAATATCCCCATGACGAGTGTCACATATAAAGTTTCCATGACAATCTGAACCAGCAGTTATTAAAAGATTATGTTCTTTAGCAAACGCTTTTAAATTTCTTTCATCCTCTTTTGTATTTTGATAGTAAATAGCTTCAATTCCATCTAAGTTAAATGGTAAAAATTCCGTAAGGTTTGAGTTCTTTATTAAAACAGGATGAGCTAAAACTGCAATAGCATTATATTTATGAAGAATTTCGATACCCTCTTTAGTAGAGAGCTTATTAGTAGGTACGTAAGCTGGTTTATCCTTGCCTATAAAATTGTCAAAAATATAATCAAATGAATACTCATATCCAGAATCTATAATTTCATTTGCAATATGAGGTCTAGCAATTACATCTCTACCTTGTGATAAAACTTTATCAAGAGAAATATCAATATTGAAATGCTCTTTTAATCGTTGAACAATTTCTTTTGCTCTAATAATACGTCTATCTTTTATAGCATCTAAAATATCAGTAAATTCTTTCTTTTTATAAGAAGAATCTTTAAAAAATCCTAAAACATGAATACTTTCACCATTGAAATTAGTGGATAACTCTATTCCAGGTATAATTTTTAAAGAAGTTCCTTCTGAAGCTGTTAATGCTTCCTCAATTCCACAAACAGTATCGTGATCTGTGATAGCTAAATAGGAGACATTATTTTTTAAAGCTCTTTTAACTACATCACTTGGGGAAAGTATCCCATCAGAGGCTGTTGTATGAGCATGAAATTCTGATTTTAACATTTTAAAAACTCCTTTCTGTTAATAGCATGTTATAATTTAATGTATTAAAAGTATTTTATCATAAAAGTCTCCTTAATTTAAATTAAAATAGAGGAGATTTAAACTATTAACAAAATAGCTATGGAAAAATAAGGAGATGAAAAGGAGGAATATGGCATGATAGTAATGATTGATAATTATGATTCATTTGTATATAACTTAGTTAGATATTTTGAAGAACTTAATGAGGAGATTAAAGTTTTTAGAAGAGATAAAATAACAGTAGAGGAGTTATATAAATTAAATCCAGAGGGAATAGTTATTTCACCAGGACCTAAAGCACCAAAAGATTCAAAAGAAATAATAGATATTATACATAGTTTTAAGGGGAAGATTCCTATACTTGGAGTATGTTTAGGGCATCAATGTATTGGATATGCTTTTGGTGGAAAAATTATAAAAGGTGAAAAGCCTGTTCATGGGAAGATAAGTAGAATAACTACGAATAAAGAAGGGATATTTAAAAATACAAAAGATAAATTTAATGTAACAAGATATCATTCATTGATTGTAGAGAAAGAAAGTTTACCAAAGGAACTTCTTATAACAGCAGAATCAGAGGATGGAGTTATAATGGGTATTAAACATAAAGACTATGAAATATATGGTGTGCAATATCATCCAGAAGCAGTTTTAACTGAGGAAGGTCATACAGTTTTAAAAGAATTTATAAGAATTTGCAAGGGGTGATAGGAATGAAATTTAAAATAGAAAAAATAGAAACGAGTTTAAGTTCAATTGAAATTTTTGAAATGGTAAAGAGTAAAGATTCAATTTTTTTAGATAGTTCTAAAGAGGATGAAGGTTTATCAAAATATTCTTTTATTGGATTAAATAAAATAGATAGTTTTGAATGTATAGATACAAAAGTTTTTATAAATGGTGAAGAGATAGAAGGAGAAGCTTTTTCAGAATTAGAAAAAAGAGTAGAAAGTTTTAAAGTAAACTATCCATCAGAAATTCCTTTAATTGCAGGGTATGTAGGATATATTTCTTATGATACTGGAAGAATGCTTGAAGAAATAGAAGATAGAAGTATAGAAGACATAAAAATTCCGGATATGAGATTTTATTTATATGAGAATATAATTATATTTGATTTGATAAATAAGAATATATATGTGACAGCTTTATGTGATAATGAAGAAGAATGTATAGACAGTATAGAAAAATTAAAAGAAAAAATAAATAGAAAAATTGAAAATAGAAAAGAAGAAATTTTAAAAGAAGATATTGTATTTGAAAGTAATTTTACAGGAGAAAGTTACATAAATGCAGTAAAGGAAATGAGAAATTATATAGAAGAGGGTGATATTTATATAGCAAATATGACTCAAAGATATAAATGTAGAACAAATAAAGAAAGTTTCGATATGTATAAAAGGTTAAGAGAAATTAATGGAGCCCCTTTTTCTGTATTTGCAGATTATAGAGATTTTCAAATAATAAGTTCATCACCTGAAAGATTTATTCAAATAAAAGATAAAAGAATTCATACAAGACCTATAAAAGGTACAAGACCAAGAGGTAAAAATGAAAAAGAAGATGAGTTTTATAAAAATGAACTTATTAATAGTGAAAAAGATAAAAGTGAATTATTAATGATTGTTGATTTAGAAAGAAATGATTTAAGTAAAATTTGTAAAAGTGGAACTGTAAATGTAACTGAACTTTTTAAAATAGAGAAATATGAAACTGTATTTCATCTCGTATCAACTATTGAAGGAATAGTGAGAGATGAGATAAGTAGTATAAAAGCAATTAAGGAGTGTTTCCCAGGAGGTTCTATAACAGGAGCACCTAAAATAAGAGCCATGGAAGTTATAGAAGAGCTTGAAGGAGTAAAAAGAAATTTATATACAGGTTCTATAGGATATTTTGACTTAAGAGGAAATAGTGATTTTAATATTGTTATAAGAACAATACTTAAAAAAGATGGTATAGCTTATTTTGGAGTAGGAGGAGGGGTAACATATGAATCTTTAGAGGAAGATGAATATGAAGAGACTCTTCAAAAGGCAAAAGCTTTAATGGAGGTGTTAAGTTTTGAGAGAGATAATAATAAGTGATGAAAAGGCTTATTTAGATTCAGGATTATTTTTTGGAAGAGGACTATTTGAAACTATTTTAATAAGAAAAAAGCCAGAATTTTTAGATTTTCATATAAAAAGATTAAATGAAGGATTAAAAGTTATAGGACTTAAAGAAGTTGAAGAAAATATAAAAGAGATTATAGATGAAATGAATATAGAGAATAAAGTCTTAAAAATAGTAGTAACTGAAAAAAATATAATTTTTAAAACTAGAGAAATTCCATATAAAGAAGAAGACTATAAGAAAGGTT
Organism: Clostridium sp.; assembly: GCF_051656525.1. Taxonomy (GTDB): domain Bacteria; phylum Bacillota; class Clostridia; order Clostridiales; family Clostridiaceae; genus Clostridium. The sequence continues at coordinate 15,582 of NZ_JBOGCC010000077.1, forward strand.
TTAAATTATGTGTAAGTAAGGTTTTTAGAAATTCAACATCTAACTTAAATAAAATAAAATCTCTTAATTATCTAGAAAATATTTTAGAAAGAGAAGAGGCTTTAAAAAATGGATATAATGATTGCCTTTTTATAAATGAAAAGGGAAATATTTGTGAAACTTCAACAGGAAATATATTTTTTGTGAAAGATAAAAAAATATATACACCAAGGGTAGAAGAAGGGCTTTTAAACGGAACTATAAGAGAATTTCTATTGAAGGAATTTAATGTTACCTTAAAAAATTTTAAGATAGAAGATTTAGAATTTATAGATGAAATTTTAGTGAGTAATAGTATAATAGGAATAATGAAAGTTAAATCAATAAATGGATATACATTTGAAAAAGAAGAAAGTTTTTTAGAAATTTCTAAAAGATATTTAGATAGAGTAAGAGAAATGGAGGAAAAAGATGAATAAAGAGCAAATAATTGAAGGCGTGAAGCTTATATTAAAAGGGATTGGAGAAGATCCAGAGCGTGAAGGTTTAATAGAAACTCCTGAAAGAGTATATAGAATGTATGAAGAAATATTTGCAGGAATAAATAAAGATGGAGAAGAATACTTTGAGAAAACTTTTAAAGTAGAAAATGATGATTTAGTAATAGAAAAAGATATAACATTCTATTCAATGTGTGAGCATCATATAGTACCTTTCTTTGGGAAAGCCCATATTGCCTATATCCCAAATGGACGAGTTGCAGGACTTTCAAAATTAGCAAGATGTGTAGAAATACATTCTAAGAAGCCACAACTTCAAGAAAAAATGACAGCAGAGATTGCAGATGATATTATGAAGTATTTAGATGCAAAAGGGGTTATAGTTATGGTTGAGGGAGAACATACATGTATGACAATGCGTGGAGTAAAAAAACCAGGAACAAAAACTATAACAACAACATATAGAGGAATATTGAGGGAAGATAAAGATTTAAGGTTTGAAACGTTAGGATTATTAAATAGGTAAATTATGAAAAAAGTAAATGAGATATTTGAAAATGAGAAATATAGAAAGTACTTAAAGGAACTAGAAATATTAGAGAAGGATAGAGTTTTTTGTAAGCATGATTTAGAGCACTTTTTAAATTTTTCAAGAATAGCATATATAAGAGTTCTTGAAGAAAAAATAAATGTTTCAAAAGAAGTAATTTATGGAGTAGGTCTTCTTCATGATATAGGACGAGTTCTAGAGTATAAAGAGGGAATAGATCATAATATAGGAAGCATAATGTTAAGCAAAGAAATTCTAGAAGAAACTACATATACAGAAGAAGAAAAGAACCTGATTTATAAATGTATAGACTCACATAGAAAAGAAAATGATGATGATTTACTTTTTAAGATAATATATGAAAGTGATAAACTTTCAAGAGAATGCTATAAATGTATGGCAGAGAAAGAGTGTTATTGGAAAAAGGAAAAAAAGAATATGAACCTAAAATATTAAATTAAAAGGAGAGTTTAAAGATGAAAATAGGAAATAAAGAGTTTTGTTTAAATGAGAGAACATATATAATGGGAATACTAAATGTAACTCCAGATTCTTTTTCAGATGGTGGTAAATTTAATAGTTTAGAAAAGGCAAAGATAAGAGTTCAGGAAATGATTGAAGAAGGTGCTGATATTATTGATGTTGGTGGAGAATCTACAAGACCAGGTTATACAGAAGTATCAGTTAAGGATGAAATTAATAGAGTAGTACCTATAATTAAAATGATAAAAGAAAATTTTGAGATACCGGTATCTATAGATACTTATAAAAGTGAAGTTGCTATAGAAGCTATTAAAGCAGGTGCAGATATAATTAATGATATCTGGGGATTTAAAAAAGATAAAAACATGGCAAAAGTATGTGCAGAAACTAATACAGTATGTGTTCTTATGCATAATAGAGAAGATATTCCGTACACTAATTTAATGAGGGATATAAAAGAAGATTTAATAGAAAGTATAAATCTAGCTTTAGAAGCAGGAGTAAAGAGAGAAAATATAATTTTAGATCCTGGTATTGGTTTTGCTAAAACTTTAGAGCAAAATTTAGAGACAATGAATAATGTAGATAAAATAAAAGAACTTGGTTTTCCTGTATTACTTGGAACATCAAGAAAATCAATGATAGGATTAACACTTGATTTACCAAAGGATGAAAGAGTAGAAGGAACACTTGTAACTACTGTTCTTGGAATATCTAAAGGCTGCAGATTTATAAGAGTTCACGATATAAAAGAAAATAAGAGAGCATGTATTATGACAGATGCAATTTTAGGAAAATAGGAGAAAAGATGGATAAAGTATATTTAAAAGATGTAGAGATTTTTAGTAATCATGGAGTATTTAAAGAAGAGAAAGTTCTAGGGCAAAAATTTATATTTGATATAGAATTAGGGCTAGATATGGCAAAAGCTGCAAAAGAAAATGATTTAGAAGCATCAGTACATTATGGTGAACTATGCCATGGTATAGAGAAGATATGTGTAGATGAATGTTTTGACTTAATAGAAACTTTAGCAGAGAAGGTTAGTGAATATATTTTATATAAATATAGAATAGTAGAAACTGTTCGTGTAAAGGTGAAAAAACCATGGGCACCCATAGGAAGACATTTAAAATATGCAGCAGTAGAAGTAAATAGAAAATGGAGTACTGCTTATTTATCTATAGGAAGTAATATTGGAGAAAAAGAAGAAAATTTAAATAAGGCAATAGAGCTTATAGATAATATTGAAGGAGTAGAAGTAAGTAATAAGGCAAAATTTCTTAAAACTGAGCCTTGGGGTGGAGTAGAACAAGAAGAATTTTTAAATAGTGCATTGGAACTAAGAACTATTTTAAGTTATAAAGAGCTTATGAGAAATCTTTTAGATATAGAGCTTAAAATGAAAAGAAAAAGAGGAATAAAGTGGGGGCCTAGAATAATTGATATAGATATTATTTTTTTTGATGATTTAGTAACGAATGATGATTTTTGTATTATTCCTCATCCAAGAATGGAAGAAAGGGAGTTTGTTTTAGAGCCTTTAAATGAGATTTGTCCAAATAAAATACATCCACTATTAAATAAGAGAGTATTTAGATTGCTAGATGAAATAAAGAATAAATAAGAAAGAGAGAGCTTACATTGGCTCTCTCTTTTCAGCTATGAAATTACAAAAGTTATAAAGATTATACTTTTTAGGTACTGAAGACATATTTATAAAATCACTAGCTACATAACCATCATAAGGTGAAATATATAAATAGTTTTCATTTATAATAGTTAGATAGTACGAATTAGAATCAAATTTTAAAATGATTTCAAAAATTTTTTTGTTAGTATTTTTATCAATAGGTGAAACAAAAGATTCAGTAGTTAGAGACGTAAAAAAACTAGAAATAATTTCATTATATTCATTAGAAACATCATAAGTTTTATAAAAATTTGCATCAAAAACTTCTATGGTAAAAGATTCTTTATCATTTAACTTTTCTAAAATCTCTTCAAAATAATAATTTTTATCTTTATTATCTGTAAAATTCAAATATCTTGATGATGTAGAGCTACATCCAGTTAGAAGAAGAATAGTTATGAAAAATAAAGAAAGAAAAACTTTTTTCAAAAAAAACACCCCCTATAATTTAATAAATATTCTATTTTTATACAAAGTAGAACCTTTTTTTAGATTTTTGAATATAGTATAGTAAGCAAAGCCCTGGAGGGATTACTTTTGAAAATAGGATTAGATAGTAATATAAAAAGGTTTTCAGGAAATGTTGTAGATTCTTTAAAAGAGAGATTTTTCATTATTGATATGTTTGTGGAGAAAAAAAGAAATGAAGGATATGAAATTCACAGACGAGCTCTTGAGGCGAATTCATCAAAATTAGATTTGTTTATAGGAGTATATTTAGAGGAAGGAATAGGAAATGGGACAGTAATTTATTATGATAAAACTATTTTAAGTAGTTTTTTAGCAAGTTATATTTATGATAACCTTAGAGAAATTTATAAAGAAAAAAATCTGTATCTAAGAGAAGGAGGAAATAAATTTTATCTTTTAAAAGAAATACAGGCACCAGCAATATTAATTTTAGGAAAAAAAGATGATCAGGAAATAAAACTAGAGGCTGCAATGAAAGAAATAATAAAAGAAATATTTAAAATGGAGAAAAAGATTAGATAAATGGAATATGTTTAAAGAGGCTGTCTAAAAAATGAAAAGGCAGCCTAAAATAGATTTTATTTAGGAGGGAGAAGATGAAGATAATAGCAACGATAGGACCAAGCTGTATGGAAAAGAGTGTTATAAAGGAGCTTATAGAAAAAGGAGTAAATATTTTTAGATTTAATTTTTCACATGGAAGATTTGAAGAGTTTGAAACTTTAAGAAAAATTATAAAAGATATTGATGGAGAAGTACATATAATGGGAGATTTATCAGGAGGGAAAATAAGAATTTCTGAAAAACTACCATATATATATAAAGTATATAATGGAGAGAAAATTATTATATGTGGTGAAGATAAATATAAGACTCCAATGTACAAAGGAAAAGATAAAATAATTCCATTAAATTTAAGTTCAGTTGTAATAAAGAATAAAGATATAAAAAATATTTCAATGAAAGATAATACAATGCAATTTAAAATAATTGAATATAAAGATGATGAAATAAGAGCATTAGTAACTAGAGGAGGAATAATAAGAGGAGGAAAAGGTTGTAATATTTTAGGCATAGAAAGAGAAAAAGGAATAATAAGAGAAAGAGATAAAGAATGCATAAAATGGTGTGTGGAAAATAAAATAGATATAATATGTCAATCATTTGTTGAAAGTGTAGAAGATATAAGTATAGTAAAAGAATATATAGAAAAGATAGATGAAAATTATAAACCATTTATTTGGTCTAAAATAGAAACACCATTAGGTATTGAAAAAGGAAAAGAAATTATAGAAGTATCAGATGGAATAGTTATAGGTAGGGGAGATTTAGTACCAGAAAGCAATATTGTAAATGCTCCAATTTATCAAGATAGGTTATTAAAAGATTTAGAAAAGTTAAGTGGTGAAAAGGAAATTATTGTAGGAACCCATATATTAAATAGTATGAAAAATGGAAAGAGAGCAGATTTTTCAGAGGTGGATTCTATATATAATCTTATTCATAAGAAAGTAACTGGTTTTTTATTGTCAGGAGAAACTTCAATAGGAAAAGCACCAGTTAAAACAGTAAAATTTTTAAAGGGACTTATAAATGCATACACTAATAAATAATATTTGAATGAATATTATTATAATAAAAAAAACCTTGTATAAAATATACAAGGTTTTTTGGTGCCACCAGTGGGAATCGAACCCACATGGTTTCCCGCATGATTTTGAGTCATGTGCGTCTGCCAGTTCCGCCATGGTGGCAAAATTTATAAGGAACATATTGATTATATCAAAGAAAGAGAAGAATTTCAAATAATAAAACAAAAAAAGGGATAAAAAACAAAATATACTGAAAATTTTTAAAATAAGGTTGTTTGATTTCTATTCATTTGTTAAAATAAAGATAGGATAAAATTACCCGGTGGGGCAATTTTTGACCTAGCTAGAAATATAGGTTTAAAATTTAAGTCTATTAATCTAATAATAGGGAGGAGAAAAAGAATATGATGTATTCAACAGAAGTTCAAGAAATGTGTGTAATCGCTAAGGGTCCTAATCATGGTCCAGCACCAATTCCTGTAGAAGGAAAATGGGTTTTAGCAAAAGAAGTAAAAGATATATCAGGATTAACTCACGGAGTGGGCTGGTGTGCACCTCAACAAGGGGCTTGTAAGCTTACTTTAAACGTTAAAGATGGTATAATAGAAGAGGCATTAGTAGAAACAATAGGATGTTCAGGTATGACTCACTCTGCAGCAATGGCTTCAGAAATATTACCAGGAAAAACTATATTAGAAGCATTGAACACAGATTTAGTTTGTGATGCTATAAACACTGCAATGAGAGAATTATTCTTACAAATAGTATATGGAAGATCTCAAACTGCATTCTCTGAGGGAGGATTACCAATCGGAGCTGGTCTTGAAGATTTAGGAAAAGGATTAAGATCACAAGTTGGTACTATGTACGGAACTCTTGCTAAAGGTCCAAGATACCTTGAAATGGCTGAAGGTTACGTAACTAAAATTGCTTTAGACGAAGATAATGAAATCATTGGATATAAGTTTGTACACTTAGGAAAAATGATGGAATTCGTAGCTAAAGGAATGAGCGCTAACGAAGCTATGGAAAAAGCAGCAGGACAATACGGAAGAGTTGCTGAAGCTGCTAGATTAGTAGATCCAAGACACGAATAATTTAAATTGAGATTGTAAGGAGGAATTTAATCATGGCATTATTTGAAAGTTATGAAAGAAGAATAGACCAAATCGTTCCTGTTCTTAAGAAATATGGGATGGACAAAATAGAAGATGCTA
>NZ_JBOGCC010000078.1:0-13117 GCF_051656525.1 Clostridium sp.
TAGGAGATAGTTTAATGGTAGCACCAATCTATGAGCCGAATAAAAGAGGAAGATATGTATATATTCCTGAAGAAATGGCATTATGGAAAGTAAAAGAATATAACAAAATAGAGCTAGATATAATAAATAAAGGACATCACTATATAGATGTGGATCTTAATGAAATCCCAGTCTTTATAAGAAAAGATAAACTTTTTACAATATCTGACTCTGCTCAATCTACTGAAAAATTAAGTATGAAAAATCTAAAGGTAGTTGGTTTTGTAGAAAATGGAGCAGAGTATAAATTATATACTGATGATGGAATAAGTAAAGATATGAGAAATTCTAAAGAAATGCTTATAAAAGTGTGGCTAGAAAAAGATGAGTTAAGGGTAGAAACAGAAAATAAATTAGATGAAGTAAAAAATATAAGCTTTAATATTATAACAAAAGAAGGATTTAAAATTAAAAATATAGAGATTTAGGAAAAAAGAGAGGTTGTTTAAAAGTAAAACAACCTCTTTATAAATATATAAATATATTTATAGCCAGTAGAAAAAATATTTCTATTGGCTTTAGATTTATATTAATTATTTTGTATATAAGAGAAGACTCTTAAAAGTTCAGATGCACTCCAAGCTTGAGCAAAGCATCCATGTGAACGAGCTTGATTTAATCCATCATAAATTTCAGCAATATGACCAACACATCCTTCTTTAAGGCAAGGATTTAAATATTCTAACATTTCATATACTTCAGTTTTAGCCTTTTCTGAGTGGTTATTTACTTTAAGATAAGAAATTAAAAATCCACCAAGGGGGAAAGGCCAAACTGTTCCTTGATGATATGCCATATCACGATTAAAATGACTACCACCGTAGTTAGGTTTAAATTCACTATCATATTTACTTAAAGTTCTAAGACCATATGGCGTATAAAGTTCATTATAAACTTTATCTAAAACAGCACGAGACTTTTTTTCATTTAAAAGAGGGAATGGCATCATTAGAACCCATATTTGATTTGAACGAATTTGAGTATCATAACTTTTTCCAGAGTAAACATCTTTAAGACAGTTTTCTTCAGCATTCCAAAAGTTTTTATTGAAAGAATCATATACTTTAGCACTAAGAGAAGAAAAATTTTCAAAATCTTTACCTAGAAGTTTAGAAAATTCAGATGCAATCATAAGTGAGTTGTACCAAAAAGCATTTATTTCAACTGGCTTTCCATGTCTTGGTGTTGGAAGAATAGTATCAAATCTAACATCCATCCATGTTACTTGATCAAAGCCTGAACCTGCATGAATTAAATAATCATCATCCATATAAATATCAAAATTAGTTCCTTTTTTGTACCAAGATATTATAGCTATAATTGTGTCATAAGCTTCATTTTTTATAAAATCTAAATCTTTTGAAGCATTATAGTATTCATAAACTGCATAAATAAAAAGAAGGGAAGCGTCAACAGTATTATATAAAGGAGCTTTGTCTCCTTCAGGGAAGAGATTTGGCATAAGTCCATTTTTAGTATATTTAATAAAACTTCTAAAAATATCTTTAGCATCTTCAAATCTTCTTGTGGAAATGCAAGAACCTAAAAGGGCAAACATAGTATCACGTCCCCAATCCTCAAACCAAGGATATCCTGCAATTATAGTTTTAGCAGAAGTTGATTCACGGTTACATATGAATTGATCACAAGCTCTAACTAAAGTCTTAGCAGTTTCGTTAGAAAGATTAGATTTTTCTATTAAATCTTTTTGTCTTAAAATTTCAGAATCTATTAAACTATCAATATTTTCTTTTTCAGAAGATAAAGAAAGTATTATATAAAAATCTTTTTGTGATTTTGCAGGAACATTATATAAATAAGAAATGAATTTTGTAGCACACCCTACAGAGTCACGCCCATCAACTGAATCATAAGAGAAATATAAATCATTAATAAATTCAGGCTCTAAAATAGTTTCATTAGAATAATTTGTATCTATAAATAAAGCTATATCATTAGCAGTAAATTTATTTTCGTCTTTAATAATATTTAAAGGACTTGTACATGTTTTACCTCTATCTGCAAATTGGAATAAAGGTGTAAGATTTAAACTTGCAGAGTGATTTGTGTTGTTAGAAATTGAATATTTAATTCCAAGAGTATTTTTATTATGAGCAAAAACTATAGTTTTTTTAATTTTTACACCATCAAAAAAATAATCCCATGAGGGAAGATATTCTTGTTTAAAAGAAAGTATATTGGAAAATCCTTTTATATTTTTTGTGAAAGTAACAAATTCTTGTGATGATAAAGGAATTTCTTTTTCATTTATAACTAAACTTTCCTCTAGTTTATTTATAATATTTTTTCTAAGATTTGGAGCTTTTAATGAGGCTGTAAATAAGGAATGATCGCTCCTTGTAAGTGAATTTATAAGGGTTGTACTAGAATAACCTCCAAGTCCATTAGTTAATAGGTAGCAATTTTCATTTGCTCTTTTTAAATTTTTAAAATCATTTTTTCCATAAATAAATTTCATATTTTCTTCTCCTTAAAAATAGTTTTAGTAATAACTTTCTCTAATTTTAGCAATGTGGAAAAATATGGTCAACCAATAATGGTGACTATAGAACTTGAAATGTAAAACTATATTAAACTTAAGAAAGTTAGAAAAAACCAGGCTTTAAGAGAAGTTTTACTAAATAATATACTAAAAATCATTAAAAAATGAGAAATTGAATGGTAAAAGATAGACTTAAAGAAGGTATTTATAGACTAAGTTTTACAAGTGTAAAAAAGTGGTTATTTCATTGACTAAGAGTAAATGTAAATGTATACTTAAATTACAATAAATGGTTATTGAACAATAGATTTGAAAATATAATATAAAAGAAAGGGAAGGAAAGAAAAAGTTTTATGAGAAAGAGTGGAATTATATTACCGGTATTTTCAATACCTTCAGATTATGGAATTGGAACATTAGGTAAAGAAGCATATAAGTTTGTTGACTTTTTAAAGAACTCAGGTCAAAACTTTTGGCAGGTATTACCTGTAGGACCAACTAGTTATGGAGATTCACCATATCAATCATTTTCTACATTTGCTGGAAATCCATATTTTATAGATTTAGATTTACTTTTGAATGAGGGATTATTAACTTTTAGTGACATAGAAAAGTTTAGTTTCGGAAACGATATCGAAAGTATTGATTATGCAGTTATGTATGAAAATAGATATAAAGTTTTAAAAATAGCTTATGAAAATAGACATGCAGAAATAGATGAAAAAATAAGAGAATTTAGAGAAAAAAATAAAGAGTGGATAGAAGACTATGCAATCTTTATGGCTTTAAAAGATTATAACAAAGGACAAGCTTGGAGTGAGTGGGAAGAAGGAATAAAGTTTAGACGAGGAGAAGAAATTGAAAAATATAAAAATTTATTAGGTGAAGAAATTTATTTCTATATATTTTTACAATATTTCTTTTACAAACAATGGGACATGCTAAAAAGATATGCAAATTTAAATGGAATAGAAATAATAGGAGATATTCCTATATACGTAGCATTTGATAGTGCAGATGTTTGGGCAAATCCAAATTTATATAGTCTTGATGAAAATTTAAATCCAAAGGAAGTTGCAGGGTGTCCACCTGATGCATTTTCAGAAACAGGGCAACTTTGGGGAAATCCAATTTATAATTGGGAGGCTATGGAGAAAGAAAATTATAGTTGGTGGATTAGTAGAATTAGAGAAGCTACAAAAATGTTTGATGTTATAAGAATTGATCATTTTAGAGGATTTGAAAGTTACTGGTCAATACCTTTTGAAGATGAAACAGCTATCAATGGACAATGGAAAAAAGGTCCTGGAAAAAGTTTGTTTGATAAAGTATCACAGGAACTTGGAGAAGTTAATGTAATAGCAGAAGACTTAGGATATATAACAAAAGAGGTTAGAGATTTATTAAATGGTTGTGGCTATGCAGGAATGAAAGTTTTACAATTTGCATTTGATCCACAAGGAGATAGTGAGTATTTACCACATAATCACATAAAGAACTCAGTTGTTTATACTGGTACTCATGATAACGATACCGTAAAGGGATGGTATGAGAGCTTAACTGAAGAAGAAAGAGTTTTCTGTAATGAGTATTCAGGAATGGAATCATCAGAGGATAACTGGAAGTTTATAGAGCTTGCGTTAGGAAGTGTATCTGACACAGCAATACTTCAGGTGCAAGATATTCTAAATGTAGGAAGTGAAGGTAGAATTAATATTCCATCTACATTAGGTGAAAACTGGAAGTGGAGAATTAAAAAAGATTCATTAACAAAGAGTATTGAGAAGAAGTTAAGAAGTGTAACTAGAACTTATAGACGAGGTGAATTTAATATGGAAGAAAAAATAGATAATAATTCAGACTTAGATAAAAGAATAGAAATGGAACTTCTAAAAATCTATGGAAAAGAGGCTTCGGAAGTAACTGTTAATGAAATGCACAATGTGGTTTCAAAAATAGTTATGGATAAAATAGCTAAAAGGTGGACTAAATCAAATAAAAATTTTAATGAAGAAAGACATGCATATTATTTATCAGCAGAATTCTTAGTTGGAAGAGCAATTCAAAATAATCTTATTTGTATGGGAATATTTGATGAAGTTCGTGAAGCTTTAGGAAAACTTTCATTTGATATAAATAAGTTTGATGAAATAGAAGATATGGCTCTTGGAAATGGAGGACTTGGAAGACTTGCAGCTTGTTTCTTAGATAGTGCAGCTTCTTGTGATATTCCTTTAAATGGATATGGGATTAGATATAAGTATGGTTTATTTAAACAAAAATTTGAAGATGGATTTCAGGTAGAAGAAGCAGATAATTGGACAAGATATGGAGATAATTGGAGTATTAGAAAATTTGAAGATAAAATTAAGGTTAAGTTTTCAGATTTAGAAGTTATAGCAGTTCCATATGATATGCCCATTATAGGATATAAGACAGAGAATATAGGAACTCTTAGACTTTGGCAAAGTGAAGCTGTAGAAGATTTTAATTTTGAAGACTTCAACAATAGTAAATATAATAAAGCAGTTTTAGAAAAGACAAAGGCAGAAAATATTTCAGCAGTATTATATCCAAATGATAATACTCAAAAAGGGAAAGTCTTAAGATATAGACAACAATACTTTTTTGTAAGTGCATCACTTCAAGATGTTATAAGAACTTATAAAAAGAAGTATGGAAAAGATTTTAGTAAATTTGCAAGTTTAAATATTATGCAATTAAATGATACTCATCCTGTTATAGCTATTCCAGAGTTTATAAGGTTAATGAAACTTGAAGGAATAAGTTTTAATGAAGCATTTAATATGGCAAGAGAAATATTTAATTATACAAATCATACAGTTATGGCAGAAGCTTTAGAAAAATGGGATGTAAAACTTATAAGAATCTATACACCAGAAGTTATGAAAGTTATCTATGAAATAGATAAAAAGCTTGTAAAAGAAGTTTTAGAACTTGGAGTTAAAAAAGAGGAGCTTTCAAATTATAAAATAGTTTGTGATAGAAAAGTTCATATGGCAAGAATGGCAACATTTATAGGAAAATATGTAAATGGAGTTGCAGAAATTCATACAGAGATTTTAAAGAAAGATACTTTAAGTGAATGGTATAAGTTATATAATGAAAAATTCCAAAATAAAACTAATGGAGTAACTCAAAGAAGGTGGCTGGCATCTTGTAATAAGGAACTAACTGAATTATTAACTAGATTGTCTAAGGGAGATTCTTTTATAAAAAATTTAGAAGAGTTAAGAAGTCTTAATGGACTTGAAGATAATGAAGAAGTTTTAAATGAATATATAGCTATAAAATCAGAGAAAAAGAGACAATTAATTGATTATATAGAAAAGAATGAAGGTATTAAATTATCAGAAGACTTTATATTTGATATTCAAATTAAAAGGTTACACGAGTATAAAAGACAGTTTATGAATGCTTTATCAATTTTAGATTTGTATTATAGGATTAAAGATGGAGAAGTTAAAGATTTCTATAAAACAGCATTTATTTTTGGAGCAAAAGCTGCACCAGGATATAGACGTGCAAAGGCTATTATAAAACTTATAAATGAAATTGCAAATCTTATAAATAATGATAAAGATATGGAAGATAAAATAAAAGTTGTATTTGTACAGAATTATAATGTTTCATATGCAGAAAAGCTTATTCCAGCAGCTAATGTTTCAGAACAAATATCAACAGCAGGAACAGAGGCTTCAGGAACAGGAAATATGAAGTTTATGCTAAATGGAGCAGTAACATTTGGAACATTAGATGGTGCAAATATAGAGATAGTTAGAGAAGCAGGTCTTGAAAATAATTATATATTTGGAGCAAAAGAAGAAGAGATTTTAGAAATAAAAGATAGATATAATCCAAAAGAAATATATGAAAATAATCCACATATAAAAAGAGTCTTAGATTCAGTAATAGATGGGACTTTAAATGATGGTATGGAAGATGAAGAGGGAGTTATAGAAGGAAGCTTTAAAGAGCTTTATAATTCACTATTAAAAGGTACAAGCTGGCATAAACCAGATCATTATTTCATATTAAATGATTTTGATAGATATTTTGAAGCTAGAATAAAGCTTAATAATGACTATAAAAATAAGGAAGAATTCTTTAAAAAATGTTTTAGAAATACAGTTAATGCAGGATTTTTTAGTTCAGATAGAACTATAAGAGATTATGCTAAAAATATCTGGAAGATTTAAATTTAAAACTATAAAAGGGTAAATTATAAAAATAAAATATATAGATATAATTTAAAAAAAATTTGGAGGGGAATTTTATGAAGAGAATATTAGCAATGGGTCTTATCGCTATGAGTTCAATTGGACTTATAGGGTGTGGAGGAAGTAAAGGAGCAGAGGAAGATGTAGCATCACTTGCAAAGGATGCAAGCATTAAAGTTCAAGTAGAGGAAGGATGGCTTCCATATTATGAAAAGGCTAAGGAAAGAGTTTTAAAGAAATATGAAGGAGCACAGATTGAATTTATAACAAATGGGTCATTTGATCACTTAGGAATTATTGATAATACTGATATAACTAATGAAGACGTAGCAGATGTTTTTGCACTTCCACTTGATAGATTTGATGGACTTACAAAAAATAATGCTTTAGCTAAAATTGATGCAAAAGAGATGTCAGAACAAGTAGGTGGGTTTAAAGATTTTGATAAGGGAATTGGAGGAAGCTTAAAGGTTGGAAATGATTACTTTGCTTTCCCATACAATATAGAAACTTTAATTGGATATGTAAATGTTAAAAATGCAAAAGATAAAAAGGTTGATATAACTAAGGACATAGAGTTTTCAGACCTTGATTATCAAACATTATCGGTATTAGTTCATGATGCTTGGTTTGGAGTAGCATTTGCAAATAGTGCAGGCTTTGAATTATTAAGCAATGAAGGTGGAGAGTTTAAAACTGACGCAACTAAAGCTTGGAGTGAGCTTGATGAAAAACAAAAAGGTTTATTTGAAAGTGTTTATAAATATTGGAAAGAGCATGACAAAAACAAAACTGATCTTTGGGATAAAAAAGCAGCTGGTGGATATTTAGATGAGCAATTTAATACAGGTAAAAACAGTGTTATAAGAATAGATGGACCTTGGGCAACACCAAACTTAGCTGAAAGAGTTGGTAGTGAAGAAAATCTAGAAGTTATTCCTTTAAATAGAATAAAAGTAAACGGACAAGCATTACAACAGTGGAAAGGTGGATGGGCACTTGGAGTAAATGCTAGAGCAGAAGAAGATCAAGGTAAACTTGAACTTTCAAAAGAAATGATTAAAGAATTAGTTAATCCAGAATTTGCAAAAGACTTATTTAAGCAAACAGGAAAAATATTAGAAAATGTTGAACCTTCAGCATATGAAGGAATTGATGCATTAAATAAAAAAGTTATAGATGCAACTTATGAATCATATGAAGCAGCGGTTTCAAGACCTTTATTTGCAGAGTATGGGAAAGTTTGGGATAGCTGGCAAAATGCATTATTATCATGGTCATCAACACAACCTAAAAATGCAGAAGAAGCATACAAGCAAGTACAAGCTTCATTTGAAACTATGATAGGAACAATTAAAAAATAGAAATTAAAAGTTAAAGTGGGTTAGTGCTAGAAAAACTTTTTCTAGCACTAGACTTTAAAAAGGAGGACATATTGAGAGATAGTATAGAACTAAGTAAAAGAAATTTTTACATTATGATTACTTTATGTGGAACCATTATTATGATGGCATCATTAGAGGCTATATTAATGATAAAAGATAGTGGAATGTTTGAAGTTTGGAAAGAAAGTTTAGGAACAAAGATTGGTGATAGTACACAAGATATGTATTCTGTCTATCTAACAATGTGCCTTTCAATATTTTTCATTAAAATTATAACACCTATAAGTTTAGGGATATATACTTATTTGGCGCTTATTAAATTAAGAATTAGTAAGTTATTTGTTCAAACATGGGTTCTTTTATCAATTGGGTTGTTTATATTTGTAGTTCTTATGGAAAAGGCATATTCAATATTTTTTATAGCTACAGCAATATCATACGTATTAATTGTAGTTATGTTAATTTACTTTTGGGCTGAAATTAACAGAAAGAAAAATGAGCAAATATTAGAAAGTATACAAAGATAATAGGGGTGAAAAAAGGTGAGTTTAAAGAGTGTTTTATATGATAACTTAGGCAGGGAATATAAAAGAAAAAATTTATATTTATATGATGTAGCTAAATTAGAAGAAGAGATAAAGGAAGAAGAAAAAGGTAAAAAGGAAGGCTTAAAAGAAAAACTTAAAGATCTTAAGAAAAATAAAGAGAGTCATCAATATATTCAAAAGTTAAATGAATTTAAAAAAGAGGAAAAGAAGTTTAAAGAAGAGCTTAAAAAATCACAAATTAAAAATAAAACTGAAGTTAAGTTAATTTCTAAACTTGAAAAAAGATTAGAAGAAGCAAAGAAAAAATGTAAGTTTTATAAAAAATATGTAAATTTAACTTATGATGCAGAGCTTATATATGAGCAAAGCAAACTTGAAATGGATCAGATTCCAGCAGTTTTAGAAGAGGCAAAAAAATCTAAAATAGAATTAGATTTTGCCATAAAAAAAGATAAAGAAATAAGTGGAAATAATGAGAAAAAATTCAAAATAATCTTTGAGAATTTTAAAGCAGAAGAAAAGGGGCTAAGAGATAGAGAAATAAAAGAGTTAAAAGAAAAATATAAAAATGGAATTATATCTAAAAAGGCAGAAGAGCAAGGGATTAAAAATGCTAAAAAAAGTTATGAAGATAAAGTTTTAATGAAATCCTTTGAATCTAAAAAGAAATATAATAATGAATTTATAAAAAATAAAAAATATGAATTATCAAAAGGTTTAAAAGAGAAAATTAGAAGTATTGATATAAATGTCAATGACTTAAGAAGAAATTATCCAATAGAAGTTGAAAACTCTAAAGCATTTAAAAGCTACTTTACAATTTTTACACCAGGAGTAGGACAATTTTTAAATAAACAATATGCAAAGGCAAGTATAACATTTTTAGGAATAGTTTATACTTATTTAATAGCAATTCCTTATGCGCTTGGATATGGAAATTATAAAGGTGATGGAATTGCAGGTCTTATAACACTTGCAGAAGGTGGTAAACGTTTAGACAGATCAATAATTTTTATGATAGAGGGAATAATTGCAATAGCACTTTTATCAATAGCATTTGGAATTATAGTTTTAGCCTTTAAAGATGCTTTAAAGGTTGAAAAAGAAATAATAAAAGGATGTAGACCTAATTCATGGTGTGAGACAAAGCAAATTTTAGCAGAAGAGGGAGTACCTTATATAATTTCAACACCAGCACTTATAGTAACTATATTTATAGTACTTGTTCCAATAGCAACAACAATTCTTTTATCATTTACTGGAATGGATCCAAACCATCAAGCAAGATTTGGATGGGAAGGCTTTTCTAATTATATGATTCTTATTACAGGAGAAGGAATGATTGGAACAATATTCTGGAAAATATTTAGGTGGACAATTATTTGGACAATTGGTGCAACAACACTTGGAATATTCTTAGGATTTTCACTTGCACTTCTTTTAAATAATGAAAGAATTAAAGGGAAAATATTCTTTAGATCAATATACTTACTTCCATGGGCAGTGCCAGCATTTATAACAATAATATTCTTTAGTATCTTATCATCTCCAAATGGAGCAATTACGGAAGTGGTTCAAAATCTTTTTGGAACAACAGTATCAATAAAGAATGATCCAATGATAGCAAAAATAATGCTTATATGTATTCAAGGTTGGCTTGGAAGCTCATATGTATTCCTTTTATCAACAGGTGTTCTTCAGTCAATAAATAAAGATTTATATGAAGCAGCGGATATAGATGGGGCATCAACATTTAGAAAATTAATGAAAATTACAATACCAATGGTTCTATTCCAAACAGCACCACTTTTAGTAGGACAATATACATTTAATTTTAATAATTTCTCAAGTATATACCTATTTAATGGTGGAGGACCATTTAATCCAGCAGAATATGGAAACTTAGCAGGAGAAACAGATATTTTAATATCATATATATATAAGCTTATTATGGAAAATCAAGAACAAGCAATAGGAGCTGCAGTTAGTATTCTTATATCAATAGGACTTATGATTATTGCATATATAGGCTTTAGTAGAACAAAAGCATTTAAGAAGGAGAGTTAAAGAATGAGGATATTTAAAAAGAAAAATGATTTATATTTATCAGATAAGCCACCTTTAACGAAGCTTGGAAAAGTTGGACTTATTCTATCTTATGGAGCACTTATATTTTGGGCATTAATAGTTTTATGGCCTTTATCAAAACTTGTAATATCATCTTTTAATGGTGAGCAAGGAAAATATCTTATGTTAAATGGAGAATTTTCATTTAGTATGAAACACTTTGAATATCTTTTAAACGATACTCTTTATTTAACTTGGATGAAAAATACTATATTTATAAGTTGTGTTACAGCAGTAATAACAGTGGTTATAGTTTCTTTTACAGGATATGCTTACTCAAGATATAGATTTAAAGGAAAAAGAATGTCTCTTATGGGAATAATGATAATACAAACTATACCAAGCTTTGTTGGAATAGTTGCATATTTTACAATGCATTCAATAATAGAAGCAAAAATTCCAGGTTTTTCAAGAAAAATGATGCTTATTTTGATATATGCAGGTGGAGGAATAGCAGGAAATACATTTATATTAAAAGGGTATTTAGATTCCATATCAACAGAGCTTGATGATGCAGGAAGAATAGATGGATGTTCTAGTATGAAAATATATAGACTTATAATAATGCCAATTGCAAGACCAATGCTTGCAATAATAGCTCTTTGGTCATTTATAGGACCATTTATGGATTATCTACTTCCAAAAATATTATTGACAAACCCAGAATCATATACACTTGCAGCAGGATTATTTACACTAACAAATGATATGAGAACTATGAATGAACCAGCTTTTGCAGCAGGTGCATTACTTACAGCAGTTCCAATCGTAATAATGTTTTTAGCACTACAAAAACATTTAGTTGCAGGTCTTTCAAGTGGTGCGACAAAAGGATAGGAGTGAGAAGGTATGAAAATAGCATTAAATAATATAGGAAAAAAATATGAAAGCAGAGAGGACTTTACTTTAAGAAATATAAATTTAGAAATTGAAGATAGAGATTTTTGTGTAATATTAGGTCCTTCAGGATGTGGTAAAACTACACTTTTAAGAATGATAGCAGGGCTTAACTCAATTACTGAGGGAGACTTAATATTTGGAGAAAAGAGAGTAAATAAATTAGCTTCTAAAGATAGGGATATAGCAATGGTATTTCAAAGTTATGCATTATATCCACATATGAGTGTATATGATAATATGGCTTTCTCATTAAGTATGAGAAAAGAAAGAAAAAATATTATTGATGAAAGAGTAAAGGAAGCTGCAAAGCTTCTTCAAATAGAAAATTATCTTCACTGTAAACCATCAGATATATCAGGAGGACAAAGACAAAGAGTAGCACTTGGACGTGCTATAGTTAGAAAATCTAAAGTATTTTTAATGGATGAGCCTTTATCAAACTTAGATGCAAAACTTAGAGAGCATATGAGAGTTGAACTTGTTAGAATTCATAAGCAGCTTGAAACAACAACAATATATGTAACACATGATCAAGTAGAAGCTATGACGATGGCAACAAAAATTGTTTTAATGAATGATGGAAAAATACAACAAGTAGGAAAACCATATGATTTCTATAATAAGCCTCAAAATATGTTTGTAGCTAAGTTTATAGGATCACCAACTATTAATATGATAGAGGGAAAAATAGAAGATGAAAATTTTATATCAGAAGATGGAATTATAAAGGTAGAACTTAAAGAGGAAGATAAAAGGGCGTTAAAAAGTTATGAAGGGAAAAAAGTACACTTAGGAATACGTTCAGAAAGATTTACTAGTGGAAAAGGAAAAAATAGCTTTGAGTGTACTGTAGATGTTATAGAAGTTTTAGGAAAAGAAAAAACTTTATTTGTAAAACTTAAAAGTGGAAAGGATATTGTTATAACAGTACCGGGACATTATAAATATGATGTTGAAGAAAAGCATAATTTTGGATTAGATTTAGATGCATTACATTTCTTTGATTATGAAACAAAAGAGAGAATAAATTAATTTATAAAATTTTATTTAATAAAGTTTAATTATTATACTAATTAATGCCTAGTTCCTTTTATTTATAAAAGGAGCTGGGCATATATTTTTAAATGGATAATTTAGTAATATATGAAAAACAAGTAATATTAAAAATAGATAGTAATATAAAGGAATACATGGACAATTATAAATAAAATATATATTAATGTATTAAGATATACGAATTTAAAATTAGTTATTAATAAAAAATATATATAAAATTGGTTAATAAATAATTAAAAAGATTAATAATTAGAGAAAATAAAAAAAATGAATAGACATTAGGAACTTAAAGAGTTATTCTATGTAATAGAAATTTGT
>NZ_JBOGCC010000079.1:0-4476 GCF_051656525.1 Clostridium sp.
TATAGAAAAAATGATAGCAATGATAGAGCCAATTTTGATTATATCATTAGCATTTGTAGTACTATTCATAGTTCTAGCTATAATGATGCCACTAATGAGCATGATAGATACAGTAATGGCAATTTAAAACTTTAAACCTAAAAAGATATAAATCAAAGATTTATATAAATAAGAAAATTATAGGGGGTATATTTGTGAGAGGACTAGTTAAAAACAAAAAAAAGAAAGGATTTACACTTATTGAAATGGTAGCAGTAGTAGCTATCATAGGAATCTTAGCTGCAATTTTAGTGCCAAAAGTAACAGGATATATGAATGAAGCTAAAAAAACGGAAATAGTGGATCAAGCTAGGAAAGTAACACAAGCATATGAAACGGCAAAGATGAAAGGAAAGGATCAAGATAATACTACAGCTACGCATGATGTAGATACTGATACAACTGTAGATAATATTGAGAATCCAACAATGTTAAGTTTATTAGATGTAGCAGATAAAACTGCAGCAAAAGCATTATTAACAAAATTGGATAATGATACAACAATAGGAGAGTGCCAACAAATAGTGGCAGGTGCAGAGATTACTGTTGGTAGTGATGGAACGATTGAAAATATAGTTACAAAATAAGGAGTGAATTAAATGAAATTAATAAAAAATAGAAAGAAAAAAGGATTTACGTTAATTGAAATGGTAGCAGTTGTAGCAATTATAGGAATACTTGCAGCAATTTTAGTACCGAAAGTAACAGGATATATGAATGAGGCTAAAAAAACAGGGGTAATTGATCAAGCGAGAAAATTAACGCAAGCATATGAAACAGCAAAGATGAAAGGAAAGGCTGGAGCGATAGTTGATGGTACAACGATAACTAATTTATCGACATCAGGCCAGACTGGGAATGATAATTTAACGATGGCTAGTTTATTAGATGTTGTAGATAGTACAGGTAAATTAATTGATGGGACAAAATTAAAAGCATTATTAGATAAATTACCAGAAGGAACTACAATGAAAAATTGTAAGGATATAGTAGATGGAGCAGAATTTAAAATGGATTCTACTGGGAAAATATTAGACACTACATCTATAGTTACGAAGTAGAAATAATAGTGGAGCCCCTTTTAGGGGCTTTTTTAAAAGATAAATGAGGTAAGGGCATTGAGTATTTTAGTTTTTTTTATAGGATTTTTTCTTATGTGTATGATAAATAAATATATATTAAAGGAAAGGAATTTTCTTTTTAGTTTTTTTGTAAGTTTTTTTATTGTGGGTTTGTTTTTAAAGTTTGGTTTAAGCTTTTTATTTTTTAAGCTTTTATTTTTAACATTTGTTTTAAGTGTTATCTGCTTTATTGATTTTAGGACTCAGGATGTCTATACTTCTCACATTATTTTTGGAGCTTTGGGGGGATTAATCTTTTTAGGAGTTCAGTTTTTTTATGAAAATGGTGTGGATTTTAGGAGCATAGTTTCATTTTTAATTTTTCTTTTAGGGATTTTTATTATTGGAGTTTTTGATTATAGATGTGAGGATGAAAGGAAGATTTACTTAAGTGTAGTATGTATTTATTTGTTATATTTCTTTTTAAAGGGAAACTTAAATTTTATGGAGGTTTTTTCAGCTTGTGTTATTCCAACTCTGCTTATTGGAGGACTTTCTTTAGCAGGAGGTATGGGCTGGGGCGATGCTGAGATTATTTTTATATGTGGATTATTTTTAAGTTTTAAAATGTCTCTTGTAAATCTTTTTATTGGGATTCTTTTAGGAGGAATGTATTCAATTTATTTAATAATTTTTAAGAAAAAGATGGGGAAAACTATGATAGCATTTGGTCCTTATATTGGTGTAGGGACAGGGATTACTGTTCTTTTTGGAGAGCAGATTTTAGCTTGGTATATTAATTTTATTTAAGGGGGAGGGATAGTTTTGTTTGATAAGGATGTAGTTGCATTAGATATTAATGAAGAAAACATAACTATACTAATTGGTCATAAACATAATATTCGTGAGGGAGCAACGTTTAAGACTCCAAAGGATTCATTTAAGAATGATGATATTGTAAATTTAGAAGCTATATTAGAGATTATTGAGCCTTTTATAAGTAAGAAAAAGAAAGGTGCAAAAGAGATAATGTTCTCTATAATGGGACAGGATATTATAATAAGACATTTAACTGTTCCAAATACTGATGAGAAGCTTATGAGGGAGAATGTTCACTTTGAGCTTAAGCAGTTTATTGGAGAAAAAATTGAGGAATATTATAGTGATTTTGAAATTATTAGTTATGATTCAGAGAATGGAAATAATGATGCAAATGTAATGGTTGTTGGAGTTAAGAAGGGGAAGATAGATAATTATCTAAAACTTGCAAGTAGCCTTGGTTTAACTGTTAAGGCTATAGATATTTTTGCAAATAATATTGGAAGAGTGTTTAAGGCATTTAAGACTAGCTTTAGTCAAAGTGTTAAGCTTGCAGGAGTTCTTAGTATAGAAGGACATTCTAGTTCAATGGTTATTACTGAGTTTGGAAAGATTGTTATGGAAAAGTATCAAGGATATGGATTATATGGTGCAAATGAAGAAGAAATTAAAAATGAGCATGAGTATAATAAATTCCTAGATTCTATAAATTTAAATAAAGAAATAGATGAAGAAAATGAGAGAAAATATGATAGATTCTTTAAGTCTCTTGTAACACAATATAAGTTATTAATTCAGTTCTATTCAACAGGAAAGCTTAAGAAAAATTTAGATAAGATTTATCTTATAGGAAGTGCTAATAGAATAGATGGTGTACATGAATATTTAGAGAACCACTTTGAAGTTAAGGTTGGAGAAATTCCTGATTTTAATGATTTAAAGATAGTTGTTAAAAGACCTGAACATGTTCATTTGAAAGATTATTTATACACATATGGATTATTATTGAGAAGGGGCTAGAGAGATGGGTAAAATTAGAGAATTAAATTTAGTACCTCAGCATATAAAGAAGGAAAAAGAGAGTAAGGAAAAGCTATCACAGCTTATAGCAGGTGGAGTATTAATCTGTTGTGCTATTGGTGGATATGCTGTTTATTTAAATACAAAAGTTTCAAGCCTTGAAAAAAGAAAGGTGGAGCTTAATCAAGAACTTCAAAAAACACAGGAAAGATTTGATGAAAATACTGCACTAAATTTGAGAATTTCAGAGATAACAGCAAGTACTGATAAGATTGATAGCCTTTCAGTATTAAAGAATAAGGATACAAAGAAAGTGATGCAAGAGCTTGGTACAAAAATGCCGTCAGGATTGCAAGTTAAAAATATAAATTATGTAACAGTAGAGCAAGATGTAAAAGATGGTTATGTAGGTGCTATTACATTAAGTGGAGAATCAAAAAATAGAAGTGATATAGAAGAATTTTGGGCTAACTTAAGAGAAGATAAAAGATATTATATATCCCATATATCAGGAATAACAAAATCAGAAGATAAAGAGAATGGAGCTTCAACATATTCATTTAATTTAACTTTGAAGATTAAGGAGATATAAGAGATGTTTAATAAGAGTAAAGATAATAAAGAATTAAAAGTTAAAAAGAATAAACCAAAACTTCAAATCACAAAAAATGAGAAAATTCTTTTAGGAATAATAGCAACAGGTGTTGTAGGGTACTGTTCATATACATTTGTATTTGAGCCATTAAATGATAAGATAAAACCTTTAGAACAAGAAGTGCAAAGCTTAGAAGCAAGTGTAAATGGTAGAAAAAATATAGATGCACAGCTTGAAGAGACAAGAAATATTTTAAGAAATAAGGAAATTGACTATAAAAAGGCAGTAGTTAAAGTTCCAGAAACAGATAGATATCCAGAGCTTTCAAGAAATCTTCATACAATAGGATTTAATAATAATATAAAAATTAGTTCAGTGACATTTGGACAACCTGTTGCAATAAGTACAGGAGAAGGGGCACCAGCAAATGCAGAAGGAAGCGAAGTAAATGCAGAAAATGAGAAGGAATACAATGACTTAAGGGCTGCAAAAAATGGATTCTTTAAATGTACAGTAACAGTAAACTATGAAGGTTCATTTATGCATGTAATGAACTTTGTAAAAGCAATGGAAAAACAGGAACAAATATTAGAACTTACGAATATATCTATAAGCGAACAAGAAAAGAAGGAAGTAATAGACAACACAAAAGCAGTAGAAGACCTAAAAGAAGATATAGAAACAAGTGCTAAAAGAATAGAAGAAATAAAGAAAAAGATAGAAAGACTAATGGAAGAAAAACAAAATGCAACAGATGCCATGGTAAAAGCAGAAATACAAGATGAAATACAAACACAACAAATAGAAAGAATGGCAGAACAAGCAACAAAAGAAAGTTTAGAAAATGCATTAAAAGATCTACAAAACACAGAAGCCACAGGAAAAGCATACTCAGTAACAGGTGGAACTGTAACCTTTGAGTATTACACTAAAGGAGAAGTA
>NZ_JBOGCC010000080.1:0-15449 GCF_051656525.1 Clostridium sp.
CCAAGACACGAATAATTTAAATTGAGATTGTAAGGAGGAATTTAATCATGGCATTATTTGAAAGTTATGAAAGAAGAATAGACCAAATCGTTCCTGTTCTTAAGAAATATGGGATGGACAAAATAGAAGATGCTAAAGCAGTATGTGATGAAGTTGGGATTGACCCATACACTATAGTTAAAGAAACTCAGCCAATCGCATTTGAAAATGCTGGATGGGCATACACTTTAGGTGCTGCTATAGCTATTAAAAAAGGATGTACTAAAGCTGCTGACGCTGCTGAAGCTATCGGAGAAGGGTTACAAGCATTCTGTATCCCAGGATCTGTTGCTGATGACAGAAAAGTTGGTTTAGGACACGGAAACTTAGGAGCTATGCTTTTAAGAGAAGATACTAAATGTTTTGCTTTCTTAGCAGGACACGAAAGTTTCGCGGCTGCTGAAGGAGCTATTAAAATAGCTGAAAAAGCAAACAAAGTAAGAAAAGAGCCATTAAGAGTAATCTTAAACGGATTAGGAAAAGATGCGGCTCAAATCATATCAAGAATTAATGGATTCACATATGTTCAAACTGAGTTTGATTTCTACACTTCAGAATTAAAAGTAGTTAGAGAAAAAGCTTACTCAACTGGAGATAGAGCAAAAGTTAAATGTTACGGTGCTAACGATGTTAGAGAAGGTGTTGCAATAATGCATGCTGAAGGTGTTGACGTATCAATCACTGGTAACTCAACAAACCCAACAAGATTCCAACATCCAGTTGCTGGAACTTACAAAAAAGAATGTGTTAATGAAGGTAAAAAATACTTCTCAGTAGCATCAGGTGGTGGAACAGGAAGAACTCTTCATCCAGATAATATGGCAGCAGGTCCTGCTTCATATGGTATGACTGATACAATGGGAAGAATGCACTCAGATGCACAATTCGCAGGATCATCATCAGTTCCAGCTCACGTTGAAATGATGGGTCTTATCGGAATGGGTAATAATCCAATGGTAGGAGCTACTGTTGCTGTAGCTGTTGCTGTAGAAGAAGCAATGAACAAATAATATTTGTTTAAATAAAAAACTCGCTTAGGCGAGTTTTTTTTATTAAATCTTATTTATAACTAAGTTCAATAAATTTTTCTATATCTTCTTCTATAATTTTTAAAGAATTTCTCCAAAAATCAATAGAAGTAATATCAATATTCATAAGTTTAGTTACATCAGCAAGTTTCATTTTGCCTGTTACACTTAAAAGTTCATCATAAGATTTTACAAACTCATTACCACGTTTTAAGTATTCAGCATATAAACCTTTTGAGAATAGAAGTCCAAAAGCATATGGGAAGTTATAGAAGTTTGCTTCTGCATAGTAGTAATGTGGTTTACAAGTCCACATATATGGATGAAGATATTCATTATCTAACCCATCACCATAAGTTTCTTTTTGTGCTTTTATCATTATTTCCTTTAATTCATCTGAACTTAATGAAGCTTCAGCACGTTTTTCAAATACTTCTTTTTCAAATAAGAATCTACTCATTATATCGATTATGATCTGACCACAATCTGATATTTCAGTTTCTAATATAGCTAAAGCATTTTTGGGAGAAGCATTTTTAACTGCAGCTTTTTTAACTATTGTTTCACAGAAAGTTGAAGCAGTTTCAGCTATAGGCATAGGATAATCTGAATTTATTGAAGTTTCATTTAAAAGACAATCACCATGATATCCATGTCCAAGTTCATGAGCTAGTGTTATAACATCACTTAAAGTCTCTCCAAAGTTAAGCATAATACGGCTTTCACCAATCATATGAAGATTTTCACAGAAAGCTCCACCAACTTTTCCTTCTTTAGGATAGACATCGACCCAATTACTATCAATAGCATTCTTAGCGAAGCTTCCAAGCTTTTCAGAAAATGATGAGAAATTTTCTATAATAAAGCTTCTTGCTTCTTCAAAAGTGAATTTTTGGTCTGAATCTACTATTGGTGCGAACAGATTATAGAAAGGTAAACCATTTTTATTTCCTAAAATTTCAGCTTTTCTTTTATAATATTTTCTAAATATAGGGAAGCTTTCTTTCATAGCTTGGAGCATTGCATTTAGAGAATCCATATCTAATCTTGAATTTACAACTGTTTCTTGTAGTGGACTTTCATATCCTCTTAATTTGGATACTGTTATAACTTCACCTTTAACTCCATTTAAGCAGGCTGCAACTGAGTTTTCAATTTTTTTATATCCTTCAAGTTCAGCTAAATAAGCATTTTTCCTTACTTCTTCAGAAGAGTCAAAAGCCATATTTCTAATAACACTTAAAGGTAAATTTTCTCCATTATAATCAATAAGAAGAGACGATGTTTCTAAATCTTTTAGTTTTGTCCAAGCTGATGAACCAGAACCTTTAAGTTGAGCAATTAATAGTTCTTCTTTATTACTTAAAAGATGAGTACTTTGTTCTTTTATTTCATTTAAGTGGAATTTGTGTTGAGTTAATAATGAAGAAGAAGCTATAATTTGATCTAAATTTTCTATACTTCCAATCCATTTGTAAAGCTTAGCTTCTGAATCAGCAATTGAAGCTAATTTTTGCTCTAATATTTCTATTGTTTTAAGTCCTACAGTATCCTTAGTATTAACACTTATAACTAAGTTAGAGTACATAAGTAACTTATTAGCTAATTCCTTAAATTCATTAGTTAAAACTATATAATTTTCAAGGCTAGCTTTTTTGTCAGTATTAGATATTAAAGAATCTACTAAATCTTTATATCCATTAATTTTTTCATTAAATAAATTTAAATCAGCTTTAAATTCTTTTGAATCAAAACCAGTATAAAGCTCATTTAAACTCCAATTTCCATTTGTCATAGAAATACCTCCTAAAAATTTTAATTTTAAGATAATTATATCACTAATAGTTATTTATATGTATTAGGGTTTTGTGAAGTTTAAATAAGATAAATGTTGTATATACTAAGCTTATATTAAATATACGTTAAGGAGAAAAACTTATGAATTTTGTTAATATAGTGCCGGATTTAATTTTGATTTTAATATTAACTGGAGTAAATGCATTTTTTTCAGCAGCTGAAATGGCTATTGTATCAGTAAATAAAACTAAGATAAGAATGCTTAGTGAAGATGGTAATAAGAAAGCAAAATTATTAGAGAAGTTAATGCTTGAGCCAAGTAATTTCTTTGCAACTATTCAAGTTGGAATTACACTTGCAAGCTTCTTTTCAAGTGCATCAGCAGCAACAGGAGTTTCAACAGCTATAGGAAATTCTTTGTCAAATTATAATATACCTTATGTACATCAAATATCTTTAATAGGAGTAACTGTTATTTTATCTTATATAACACTTGTTTTTGGGGAACTTGTACCAAAAAGAATAGCATTAAAAAAGTCAGAGAAGACAGCTATGGCAACTGTAAAGGTAATATATTTTGTATCTATAATAGCTAAACCTTTTATAAAGATTTTATCTCTCTCAACCACACTTGTATTAATGGTAACAGGGAATAATCAAAATGGAATTGAAGAGAAAGTTTCAGAAGAAGAGATAAGAGCTATGCTTTCAGAGGGAGAAGAGTATGGAACTATTAAAGAAGAAGAAAGAGACATGATTGACAATGTGTTTGAGTTTAATGATAAGATGGCTAAAGAGATTATGACATCTAGAAAAGATACTTGTATGATAAGTTTAGATGAAGATGTAGAAAATTATATGGATAGTATTTTAACTCTTAAATATTCAAGAATACCAGTATATAAAGAAGAAATAGATAATATTGTAGGAATTCTTTATTTAAAAGATTTATTAGTAGAAGCTAGAAATAAGGGGTTTGAAAACTTAGATATAGAGAAAATATTACATACACCTAAATTTTTTCCTGAAACTAAAAAAACAAATGAATTATTTAAAGAACTTAAAAGAACAAGGAATCATATGGCAATACTTATTGATGAATATGGTGGAGTATCAGGAATTGCAACAATGGAGGATTTAATAGAAGAGATTATGGGGAATATTGAAGATGAATATGATTTAGAAGAACCTATGATAAGAAAAATTGACTCAAAACATTATATTTTAAGTGGACGTTTGACTATAAATGACTTTAATGAAAATTTTAAATTTAATCTAGAAGAAGGAGATTATGATACTTTAAATGGATATTTAGTTACAGTAATAGGTGAGATTCCAGAAGATCATATGGATATATTAATAGAAAAAGATGGATTTATATTAGAGGGGATAGAAATAAGTGATAGAAGAGTAGAAAAAGTTAAGCTTACAATAAAATAATATTCCGTATATTAGATTTGTAAATATACCTACAAGTTCTATGAAATTTTAATTTAAAGTGAAAAATATTAATAAAAAACAAAAAAACATTCGTAAATATGTAGAAAAATGTCTAAAAATAGTTTATTATAAATGAGTAATTTAAATTGAAAGAGTGATTAAATGAAAAAGATTTTAAAAGGAAACGGATTTTTAGACAATTACTTTGGAATTAGTAAAAGTGGTTCTAATACTAAGACAGAAGTTTTAGCAGGTGTAACTACATTTATGACAATGGCATACATACTTGTAGTAAATCCAGCAATACTTTCAGCAGCAGGTATGAATAGCGGAGCTGTATTTACATCAACTGCAATAGCTGCAATAGTTGCAACTCTAATAATGGGTATATATGCAAAGCTTCCTTTTGCGCAAGCACCAGGAATGGGATTAAATGCATTTTTTGCATATACTATTGTATTGCAAATGGGATATTCTTATGAATTTGCCCTTACAGCAGTTTTTTTAGAAGGAATTATATTTATTCTTTTAACATTATTTAATGTAAGAGAAGCTATAGTAAACTCAATACCTAATTGTATAAAAAAAGCGATTTCAGTAGGTATTGGACTTTTTATAGCTTTAATAGGGCTTGAAGGTGCAGGAATAATAGTTCACCCTAAAGATGGAGGAACTATATTATCTTTAGGAAATATGGTGAAAGGGCCAGCACTTTTAGCTATAATAGGACTTTTAATAACAGGGATTCTTTTAGCAAGAAAAGTAAAGGGTGGATTATTTATAGGAATCCTTTTAACGGCAGTAATTGGTATTCCATTTGGTATAACAAAAGTTCCAACTCATATAATAAGTGCACCACCATCAATTGCTCATAGTCTTTTTAATTTTCAATGGCATGATGTATTATCATGGAATATGGTAGTAGTATTATTCACATTATTATTTATGGATTTATTTGATACTATAGGAACTTTAGTTGGAGTGGCAACAAAGGCAAAGATGCTTGATGAAAATGGAAATGTTCCAAATGTTAAGAAAGCACTTTTATCAGATGCCATAGGAACAACTTTCGGAGCATGTATTGGTACAAGTACTGTTAGTACATTTGTAGAAAGTGCATCAGGTGTTGCAGAAGGTGGAAGAACAGGACTTACAGCTGTAACTACAGCAGTAATGTTTATAATAGCATTATTCTTCTTTCCTATTTTTGGAGTTATAACATCAGCTGTTACAGCCCCAACATTAATTTTAGTTGGACTTTTTATGATAGAGCCAATTAAAGAAATAAACTTAGAAGATTTTACAGAAGCAATTCCAGCATTTTTAACTATAATAATGATGCCTTTTTCATATAGTATTTCAGATGGAATAGTATTTGGAATAATATCATATATAGTTTTAAAAGTTGGAACAGGAAAGATAAAACAAGTTACATGGACGACAGTTATAATAGGTGTAATATTTATATTGAAATTCTTTGTTAAGTAAATAAAAGCTTAAAGTAGAAATTACTTTAAGCTTTTTTTATCTAAAAATTGTTAAAAAACTTTCTTTCTTAATTACAATTATAATAAAAAAATGTACTTTTTTTTAATCAAAAAAAGAAAAAAGATTAAAAAAATTCAAAAATGAAAAAAATATTTATTTAAATTAACAAAATATTGTCGAAAATTGTGAATATTGATACAATTATAATGTTGTAAAAATTTGAAAACGAAAGAAAGTGAGAGAAATATTATGGTAGAGAATGAAGATAAGAAGCTTAGGTGGTATAACTTAGCATTTATGGCCTTCGTAATGGTATTTGGTTTTGGAAATGTTGTTAATAACTTTGCAAATCAAGGGCTACAAGTTATAGTATCTTGGATTTTAATTATAGCACTATACTTTATACCGTATGCATTAATGGTGGGGGAGTTAGGTTCTGTATTTAAAGATAGTAAAGGTGGAGTAAGTAGTTGGATTGGGAATACAACTAATAAAAGACTTGCGTATTTTGCAGGGTGGACATACTGGGTTGTACATGTTCCTTACCTAGCACAAAAACCACAGTACGTTTTAGTAGCACTTGGATGGGTATTTAAAGGAGATGGTACTTTTTATAGTAGTTTAAATCCTTTAATAGCACAGCTTTTCTCTTTGGCAATATTTTTATTCTTCCTATGGATTGCATCAAAAGGAATGAATTCATTAAAGAAAATAGGAACTATAGCAGGAACAGCTACATTTATAATGGGAATTTTATATATTTTATTAATGCTTGGAGCACCTTTTATAAGAGGAATTCATCCAGCAACAACAGATGTAACTGTACATACAGTAATGCCTAAATTTAACTTTATGTACTTAACAACTATATCAATGCTTGTATTTGCAGTAGGTGGTTCTGAGAAAATATCGCCATATGTAAATAATACTAAAAATCCTACAAGAGAGTTTCCTCTTGGAATGATTGTACTTGCAATTATGGTTGGGGTAACAGCAATTTTAGGATCTGTTGCAATGGGAATGATGTTTGATGCTAATAATATTCCAAATGATCTTATGATGAATGGTCAATATTTAGCCTTCCAAAAGCTTGGAGAGTTCTATGGAGTAGGAAATGTATTAATGATAATTTATGCTATAGCAAATGTTTTAGCACAAGTATCAGCACTTATATTCTCAATAGATGCACCACTTAAGGTTTTACTTGCAGATACAGATGATGATTTTGTACCAAAAGGTTTAACAAAAGTAAACAAACATGGTGCACCAATAAAAGGTTATATAATGACAGCAGTTCTAGTTGGAATATTAATAATAGTACCAGCACTTGGAATTGGAAATGTAAATGAATTATTTAACTGGTTATTAAGATTAAATGCAGTAGTAATGCCACTTAGATATTTATGGGTATTCTTAGCATATATGGCAATTAAAAAAGCAGTAGGTAAATATGATTCAAAATATAAATTTGTTAAGAACAACAAATTAGGTTTCATAATAGGAGCATGGTGTTTTGTATTTACAGCATTTGCTTGTATATTTGGAATGGTACCACAAGGAGTAGCAGAATACTCAACAGGATGGTGGTTCCAACTTATTTTAAATGTAGTAACACCATTTATCCTAGTAGGGCTTGGATTTATATTACCAGTTATAGCAAGAAGAAAAAAGAAAATAGTATAGAAATATTGAAGACTCATACGTGTGACATTTATATGTATGAGTCTTTTTAGTTAAAAATTAAAAATGAAGAATTGGTAGAAGGAATCGCAAGCGATTCTTGGTGAAGACTCAAAATTTATATTTGACAAAAGGAATAAAGGTGTATTATATAACTTATAACATAGTTAAAAACAATAAGAATATATCCTTCTATTGGAATATATTTTATTGTATAATGGAAGAAAGAGATTACATAATAAAGGAATGAGAGTATGAATATGAATTTTAAAGGTTTGATATATACATTAATAGCATTGTTTGTTGTTTTTTTAATGACAAAGTTTCTTTTAGGAGCTCTTCCTTATATAATAGTTGCAATACTTATTATTTGGGGAATATTTAAATTTAAAACTAGAAAATCTCGTAAAAAAGAAAAGGCTGATGAAACTATATATAATTCAACATATGAAGATAAATCTAGCAAAAATGATGATGAAAGTGATGATTTTGATACATCAAAAGCAATTGATGTTGAATTTGAAGATGTAGAAAATAAATAAATAGGTTATAATTAAGGTAGGTAGGTTAAAGTACTTACCTTTTTTAAGGAGTTGTATGTTATGAATTTTAGGAAACTTAGAATATTTTATGAAACTGCAATGGAGCTTAACATGACAAAGGTTGGAAGAAAGCTATATATTAGTCAACCATCTGTAAGTCAAGCAATTCAAGAGTTAGAAGCAGAACTTGAAGTGAAATTATTTGATAGAATTGGGAAAAAAATAAAGCTTACAAATGAAGGTGAAGTTTATTTAAATTATGTAAGAAGGATTCTAAATCTTTATGAAGAGGGTGTAGATAAGATAAGAAGTATAAAGGAAAGTCGTAGTGGAGATATTAAAATAGGGGCAAGTACAACTATTGGAATATATGTACTTCCAACTATAATTAAAAAGTTTAATAATAAATATAGGGATATACAAATTTCTTTAATTATAGATAATACAGAAAACATAGAAGGACTTATTTTAAGAAATGAAATTGACTTTGCATTTGTGGAAGGTAATGTTCATTCTGATGAAATAAATGTAGAAAAATTTTGGGATGATAGATTAGTTTTTATTTCTGAGAAAGATAGAGTTATTAAAGAAGAAGAATTTAAAAAGGGAGTTCCTTTAATAATGAGAGAAAAGGGAAGTGGAACTAGAGAAACTATAGAAACTGTTTTTATTAAGAAAAATATTGAGTTAATACCTACTATGGAACTTGGTAGTACTGAAGCTATAAAGAGAAGTGTAGAAAGTGGGATGGGCTTTGGATGTGTTTCTGAACGATGTATAAAGCGAGAATTAAAGCTTGGAGTTTTTAAGAAAATGAATATACAAGATATAGAAATTCATAGGGATTTATTATTTATTTGTCATAGAGATAAGTTTATAAATAATAATATGAATGTCTTTATAAAAGAAGCGAAACTTTTTACGTAATTATAATTATTTAAAAGGTTTTAGATATGAAAAAGAGTTATTACATAAATGCTGTAATAACTCTTTTTATTATTTTGTAAATTTAGCTTTTGGTATATTAAAGAAATAATCAAAGATAAATTTAAATAATATAAATCCAATTATTGCTGTAGTCATGAATAGTTCAATACCACAGATCCATTTTAATATACTAGCATAATCATGATAACCAAATTTAGTTAAATATCCAAATACTTTATTTGCGGCCACTAATGCAATGGCCAATGGGAAGGTATATCCCGCAAAAGTTGGAGCAAATTTTAATGACATAACTCTAGGTAGATTTAAGTAATCAAAAATTACTGCAGCTAATGATAAAGCAAAGAAGAAAGTAACTAAATAAACATTAGGGTTTTTATATAAAGTTACATAACTTATTGTAATCAGTGAACCTGGAGCTGCAAATATGCCTATTAAAGGATATTGTCCATCAGGAACAGCCACAGTTTTTAATCTATAAATAACAACAGGTAGTGATGTTAAAACAGCAATAACTACAAAGTAGAATATTGGTCTAACTAAAGTTTTAGCATGCATAGCTTCACTTGTAACACATGAAACAGAAATACCGGCTAAAAGAACATACCAACATGGAAGTATTGTAGTAATATCAAACTTCATAATAACGTGTCTGATTAAGAAAAATACTACATAAAACACATTTAATAAAAGTGCTGCAAGCCAAATTGAACGACCTACAGTATAATTAAATTTTGCAAAATATACTCCAATGTTCATAAGCAACATGGTTGTTGTAGGATACAGTGCCATTAAAATTGTATTATTAAGTTCGCCCCATACAACCTTTGGATAAAGAATAACTTTAAATAAATAAACGATTAAAGCAAAGATTCCTACATATATGAAGATATCAAAAATCATAGGATATCCATGAAGAGAAAAAACATTTGCTAAAGTAACTGCTCCAAGAATAGTACCGATAAATCCTATTGGATAATCTTGTAGTTTTGTTTTAAAAAATTTGTTTCCCAAAAAAATCACCTCAAAAAAAATAAATTAAAGAATATTAACTAAGTAGAGTATAAACAATGAAAATATAAAACCACAGATTGCTAAAACTTTTACAGTAGTACTAGCTTTTGGCGTAGTTTCGTTATTATTCATATAAAACACGTCCTTTCATTACTAATTGTTATAATTATAACAATTGAAGGTTGCAATAAATGTGATGAATATCACAAATGAGAATAATTTAT
Source organism: Clostridium sp. (assembly GCF_051656525.1). Classification (GTDB taxonomy): domain Bacteria; phylum Bacillota; class Clostridia; order Clostridiales; family Clostridiaceae; genus Clostridium. Next base: position 10,198 of record NZ_JBOGCC010000080.1, read on the forward strand.
GAAAAAAGCGATAAAATAATGTGATGTTAATCACATTTTGTTAAAATTAAAAAGAGTAAAATTAAAATAACAAAAGAAAAAAGGAGATGTGCTATATGGAAATAAAACAATCTGTCTGTAATTACTGTGCAACAGGATGTAATTTAAGTTTTACTATTGATGAAGATAAAATTATAGCAATACGTGGAGAAAAAGAATATCCGGTTAATAAGGGAACCGCATGTATTAAAGGTGCAAACCTAGATAAACAATGTACTGAATATGGGAAGCAACGATTACCTTTATTACGAAATGAAAAAGGTGAAATGGAAGAGATATCTTGGGAAAAAGCTTTTAATATGTTTGTAGAAAAAATGAATGATGTCGCTAAGAAATACGGAAAAGAAAGTGTAGCTTATATAAGTACAGGACAGATACCTATAGAAGAAATGGCTTTACTTGGGTTAGTAGGAAGAGGATTTATGAAAATGGAGGGAGATGGAAATACTAGATTATGTATGTCAACTTCAGTTGTAGCTTATAAGCAAGCATTTGGATTTGATGCACCTCCATATACATTAGCAGATTTAGAACTTTCAGATACAATGATATTTATAGGAGCAAATCCAGCAGTTGCACATCCTGTTTTATGGATAAGAATAAGAAAAAATACTACAGCAAAAAAAATAGCAATAGATCCAAGAGAGTCAGAGACTGTAAAAGGAATGGATGAATGGTATGATATAAAACCAAAATCTGATTTAATACTTTTATATACCGTATCAAATATTCTTATAGAAAATGATTGGATAGATAAGGAATTTATAGAGAGGCATACAGAAGATTTTGAAGGGTATAAAAAGCATGTTAAAAAATATACATTAGATAATGTACAAGAAAAGACAGGGATCAGTCCTGAAAGGGTAATGGAACTTGCAAAGATAATTCATGAAGGGAAAAGGGTTTCAATTTGGTGGACTATGGGAGTAAATCAAGGGTATGAAGCAGTAAGAACAGCAGAAGCAATAATAAATATTTGTGCAATGACTGGAAATATAGGAAGAGAAGGAACAGGACCTAATTCATTAACAGGACAGTGTAATGCAATGGGTTCAAGAATGTTTAGCAATACAACTTGTCTTTATGGTGGACGTGAGTATGGAAATGAAAATGATAGAAAAGTTGTACGTGAAGCTTTAAATATTGAAGATATAGATATTCCTAAAAGGGCAACACTTCCATATCCAGAAATAGTTAAGGGTGCTTTAAACGGAAAAATAAAAGCATTATGGATTGTAGCAACTAATCCAATGGATTCATGGATAGATAATAAGGAGTTTAAAAAAGCAGTAGAGAATTTAGACTTTTTAGTAGTTCAAGACCTGTATAGTGATACAGATACAGCAAAAGAAGCAGATCTCTTCTTGCCAGCCATCCCTGCAATAAAGAAAGAAGGAGTTTTAATAAATACAGAAAGAAGACTTTCAGCACTAGTTCCTTTAATAAGTAGAAAAGAAAATGAAAAAACAGATTATGAAATTTTCTTAGGTATCGGAAAAGCTTTAGGAAGAGAAAAAGAGTTGAAAGAATGGGAAACTCCAGAAGGGGCTTTTGAACTTTTAAAGAAATGTTCAAAAGGAATGCCTTGTGATATAACAGGAGTGACTTATGAAAAGCTACGTGAAAGTAAAGGAATTCAATGGCCATTTAAAGAAGGGGATAAAGATTTAAAAGATGAAAGAAGACTTTTTGAAGATTTTAAATTTTATAGTCCAAATGGTAAAATGAAATTTATGTATGAAGATGTTAAGGAAAATAGTATTAGAGAAACTACTGAGTATCCATATATGCTTAATACAGGAAGAGGAAGCATAGGACAGTGGCATACACAAACAAGAACTAGAGAAATTCCAGTAGTTAAGAAGATGGTATCAGAGGAAGCTTATATAGAACTTAGTAACATTTTAGCAAGTGATTTAGGAATTGAAGATGGAGAACTTATAGAGGTAAGTTCATCTAATGGAAATAAGATAAATATAAAAGCTAAAATAAATTCAAAATTAAAAAGAGATCAACTTTTTGCACCAATGCATTATGAGAAAACAAATATGCTAACTGAAGAAGTGTTTGATGCATATTCAGGTGAACCATCATATAAATTTGTTACAATAAATGTGAAGAAGATTAAATAAAAAATAGAGCTGTATTACACAATTTTGTAATACAGCTTTAATAAAAAAAAGGAGTATTTAAAAGTGATTAGTTTAGAAGACGCTAGAAAGATTATATTAGAAAATATAAAAGAGAAAGATTTTGAAGAAGTAACTTTATTTGAAACACTAGGTAGAACTTTATTTGAAGATGTATATTCACCAATAAATAATCCACCATTTCCTAAGTCACCTTTAGATGGTTATGCTATAAGAGGAGAAGAGCTTGAAGGGCTTGAAGGCTATAAAGAGTTTAAAGTGGTAGATAAAATTTTTGCAGGAGAAGTATCTGTAAAAGAAGTGAAAATAGGTGAGTGTATTAGAATAATGACAGGAGCTAAAATTCCAGAAGTATTAAACTGTATAGTTAGACAAGAAGATACAGAAGAGAAAAATGGAATAGTTAAGATTTTTAAAGCACATAAACCATATGATAATTATATTTATAGAGGTGAAGATTTTAAAAAGGGTGATAAAATTTTAGAAAAAGGGAAAAAGATAACTTCATCAGAAATGATGGCACTTGCAGCCCTTGGTTTAAAAAGTATAAAGGTTTATAAAAAAGCTACGGTTGGATTAATAAATACAGGTGATGAAATACAGAATCCAGGTGAAGAATTAAAAGATGGAAAAGTATTTAATTGTAATGGAGCCTTTTTAATTTCAAGAATAAAAGAATTGAATTTAGATGGTATTTTATATAATAATCTTTTAGATAATGAAGAAAGTTTAAGAAATGGAATAAGAGAGTTAGAAGAGAAAACAGATATTATAATATCTACAGGTGGGGTATCAGTTGGGGAGAAAGATATTGTTCAAAAGGTTGTACATGATTTAGGTTATGAAATTCTTTTTTGGAAAGTTGATATAAAACCTGGTTCACCATTATTTGTAGGAAAAAAAGGGGAGAAGCTTTATATAGGATTATCAGGAACACCAGTGGCAAGTGCAACTACTTTTGAGCTCTTATGTAGAGATGCTATTTTAAAAATGATAGGTTCTAAAGAGGATATGTTAAAGTATGAAAAGGCAATTTTAAAAGATAATTTTGAGAAAAAAGGGAAGAAAAGAAGATTTTTAAGAGCTTATAAGGATAACGAAGGTTTTGTGTCTATAAATAACGTGTATCAAAGTCCAGGGCAAGTACATACAATGATAAATAGTAATTGTATATTAGAAGTAAAGCCTGGAGAAGTATTAAAGTCAGGTGAAGAGGTTTATATAATAAGATGATAGAATGTATAGCTGTTATTTTAGCAGGGGGGGAGAGTTCTAGGATGAACTACTCTCCAAAGGCCCTTTTAAAGTATAAAAATAAATTATTTATAGATAGAGAAATTGAATCATTAAGTGATTTTAAGGAGATTTTAATATCTTGCAATGATGAAAGAATAAAAGAAGAAATAAATGGATATAAAATAATTGAAGATAAAATAAAGAATATTGGACCAATAGGGGGATTATATTCAGTCTTATCAGAAATGAATGATGAAAAAGCATTAATTGTTTCTTGTGATATGCCTTTTTTAAAGAAAGAAATTTTAAATAGGATAGGAAGTATAGAGTTTAGAGAAGAGTGTCTAATTCCTATTGTAAATGGAAAAATAGAACCTTTTTGTGGAGTATATAAAAAAGAAATATTAGGTAAAATAAAGAAAAGTATAAATGAAGAAAAATATGGATTAATAAAGTTTATAAAAGGGTTAAATGTAAAATTTATTGAAATAAATGATGAAAATAATTTTATAAATATAAATACAGTGGAAGAATATGATAAGTTAATTATAGGTGAGTAAAATGATAAGAATAATAAATATAATGGGTGAATGTTCAAATGTTGGTAAAACTACGCTTACAGTAGGCATTATAAAAGAGCTTAAAAAACTTGGATATAGTGTGGGAACTATAAAGCATCATAGTCATGAAATAGATTTGGATAAAAAAGGTAAGGATACATATAGACACAGAGAGGCTGGTGCTAGTGAGATTTGTATGGTGGCTAAAAATAGAACTATAATGACAATAGAAAAAGAGCTCAGTTTAGAAGAGGCTATAAAGCTTTTTAGTGATAAGGATTTTATTATAGTTGAAGGTTATAAGAAAAGTGACCTTTATAAAATTGAAGTATTCAATTCAAAATTAAGTACTAAAATAACAAGTGAAAAAGAAAAGCTTATTTGTGTAGCTTCAGATATAGAGATTAAGATAGATGATATAGATGTAGTAAATAGAAATGACTACGAAAAAATAACAGAAAAAATACTAAATTTTAAGGAGGCTTAAAGAATGTATACTTTAGGAATAATCACAAGTAGTGATTCAGGATACCAAGGGAAAAGAGAAGATTTAAGTGGAAAGGTTATAGAGGAGATTGCAAAAGAGCATAACTTTAAAGTAGAAAAATATATTATGCTTCCAGATGATAAGGAAATGCTAAAAAATGAAATGATAAATATGGCAGATAACTTAAAAATAGAGCTTGTATTAACTACAGGTGGTACTGGATTTAGCAAGAGAGATATAACGCCAGAAGCTACAAAAGAAGTTATTGAAAGAGAAGCACTTGGAATACCAGAAGCAGTAAGAGCGTATAGCTTAACATTAACTAAAAGAGCTATGCTTTCAAGAGCAACAGCAGGGATAAGAAAAGAAACTTTAATAGTGAATATGCCAGGAAGTCCAAAGGCATGTAGAGAAATTATGGAGTATCTTATAGAAGAATTAAAGCATGGAATAGACATTATGAAAGGAAGAACAGGAGAATGCGCAAGAAAGTAAAATTTCTTATTCCTATAGCAATTCTTACAGGGGTGGTTATAAGTTTAGTTGGATGCAATAAAAAAGAAGAAAATAAAGAAATTACAGTAAGTATTGCAGCAAGCTTAAAAGATCCAATGGAGAAAATAGGGGAAAACTTTACAAAAGAAACAGGGATACAGGTGAAATATAATATTGGTGGTTCAGGAACACTTCAAAAGCAAATTTTAAATGGAGCTAATGTAAATATGTTTTTTTCAGCAAATAAAGAGTATTCAGAAGATTTAGTGAAAAAAGGATATGTAT
>NZ_JBOGCC010000081.1:0-2432 GCF_051656525.1 Clostridium sp.
AACAATACTTTGATTGTCAAACTATTTGATAGCCCAAGAGGCAATCCTTTGATTGTCAAAGTATTTTATACTCAAAGGAGCCAAGCGCCAACTAGTTTGATTGTCAAACAATTTGATTGTCAAAGGAATCGGCGACTGGCCCCCAAACACTCAATTTTTGAGCGATCAATTTTTGCGCGAGCCATATACAAAAATATGTGGTAAGATAGTGTTCGGACCTATTAAAAAACTTAAGATTATAAGATACTAGGCTCTAGAGGCTCAACTCTGTTTCTCAATAGGATAAGAGCTTAAAACCGCGATGAGTAACCTTAATTTTATCTAAGAAATTTAGCTAAAATTAGAAAAACTTTTAGTGACCCAGTTACCACATTTTTAGGAAAACTTTGGGCTGTGTAGTTAGTGAAAAACCTGCCAATCTTTTTTTGGTCGAGTTAAGAGTTTTAGTGGCAAATATTTTGATTGTCAAAGTATCTCAGTGTCAAAGGATCCCAAGGACGTATACTTTGAGTGTCAAACTGTTTGAGTGTCAAAGTATTTGATTTGCGAAATGTTTGATTGTCAAACTATTTGATTGACTAATACTTTGATTGTCAAAATATTTGCGCGACTGACTCTTTGAGACTAAAAAACTTTGATTCCCAAAGTATTCGCGCTTGGTACTCCAAACATTTCGATTCACAAATACTTTGATAATCAAACTATTAGTCTAGGTGGGGGCTAAAAAATTGTAATAATTTTTAAAATTTAGGGGCTATTTAAAACCCCTAAATAAAAACTTAATAACTAGTAGCTGTAGTACAAATAGCTTAACTGTTATTTTAAACAGTAAAGTAATTATTTAAAACACCCCCTTTACTATTTATTTTATATTTATATTATACTACATTTTAATAAAAAATGCAACTATTAGTTGCACTTTTTATTTTTCAAGTATACCGATTACTAAATTTAGTGTTTTATATTTAAGTGTAAATTCTGTAAATTCTGTACCCGGGCTACTAGTACCTTCCGAAATTTTTACTTCTTCTGTAATTGTAATTTTTTCTATTTCTTCTGTAACTAATATATTTACACCGTTTATAAATATAGAAAAATTACCTTCTGTAAAATATACTTCTAAATTTTCGCCTTCTGTAAAACACTCATGGTAGCTACTTGCAAATTCTGTTTCCATATCTACAAAAAATACTTCTCTACAATTTTCTATTCTACCTACTAAATTTTTAATTTTGTTTTCCATTAAAACCACTCTCCTTCTTATTTATACATATATTATAACATATAATTGAATAAATTGCAACAATTATTTGCATATTTTTTAAAATATTTTTTTGTACGTGCTTTTTATTATTTTTTATTGTATGACGATATTATACCACAATGTTTTATATTTGGCCCGTTCAATTTTTGATAGTCAATTTTTGCTAGTGCCTTATGTAAAAAATTAGTGTATGATATTAACGGCCCAAGTAGCAATACTTTGACTATCAAACTATTCAAGCGCCTAATACTTTGATTATCAAACTATTGCTGCGGCGACTGCTTTTAGACTAAAATACTTTGACTCTCAAACTATTGCCCCCTGGGCTACTTTAATATTCAAATACTTTGATTGTCAAACAATTGCTGCGACAGCTATTTTTATACTATGAGCATGTGGCCTTTAAATATTTTGTGCACAAAACACTTTGATTGTCAAACTATTGCCGCTGGGGCTACTAATTACATAAATAAAAATTATTTTTGCAAATTTGTAATTTTGATTTTAAGCGCTATTTTAATTGAATTGCATATAAATATATAGCTATGCATTGCAATTGATTATAGCGCATTTTAACGCGTTTTACGCAGTTTTATAGCTTTATATTGCTATTGCATTAACAATAAATGCATAAAAACATTAAAAAATATTCAAAAAATTTTAAATTTTTGTTGATTTTTATTCAATTATAATATATAATATATTTATAAAGAACAAAGAACAATAAAAATTAAATAAAAGCGAGGCGATTTGAATGAAAAATATTGAGATAGGAACATTCTTACATTCTAAAGAGGAGTATAATTTCACAGAATTTTACGCAAGTAGAAAGCTAGATTCAGATGAAATTGAAGTATTCGAAAATATTTTAGTAGATTGCGGTTTTGAATTTAGTAGAAATAAATTCAACGAGGAACATTTTATATTCGATGATTACGAAAATAATCCTTACACACTAGAAGATTTATTATATATCTGGTTTGATAACGAATACGATAACTTCAAAGAATTTTTTAGTGATAAGCTAGAAACACTAAACAATTTAAAATCAAAGCTTTCTTTATAGAAAGCTTTGAATTTTATTCAAAAAATCAAAAATAATTGTTGATTTTTTGAATAAAATGCATTATAATATAAATATAAGAACAGTGATAACTGAATAGGAGGA
>NZ_JBOGCC010000082.1:0-4032 GCF_051656525.1 Clostridium sp.
CCATCTATCAATGTTATGTTTACACCTTCTCCAAGTCCTATGCCTTTCTTTTCAAAAGGTGTATCTAAAGATTTTGTTACATCTATCGCTATAGCTATATCTGGTTTTATTAAGTTTACTGCAGTTCTTGCTCCTCTAATACCTACTTCTTCTTGAACTGTGCACGTCGCATATACTTCACCTTTTATATCTTCTTTTTCTAATTTTTTTAAAACTTCTATTATTATACTTACGCCTACTCTATCATCAAAGGCTTTTCCTAAAAAATAGTTTCCATTATTCATTACTGAAAAATCTACATCTGGTGTTATCATATCTCCTATTTTCACACCTAAACTTAATACCTCTTCTTTATTATCTACTCCTAAGTCTAAAAATAAGTCTTTTGGTTCTATTACCTTCTCCTTTTCTTCTTTTGTCATTCCATGAGGTGCCTTTCCTATAACTACACCTTTAATTTTTTCTCCTTTTTCTGTTGTTATTCTCATCATTTGAGAAGGCATAACATGTCCCCACCATCCTCCAATAGGAAGTAGTTTTATATAGCCTTCTTCTGTTATTCCTCTAACTATAAACCCAACTTCATCCATATGGGCTGATAACATTATCTTTTTTCCTTTTTCTTTTCCTTTTTTTATTCCTATTATTGAACCTAAATTATCATATCTTGTTTCATCTGCATATTTTTCAAAATACTTTTTAGCTACTCTACTAACTTCTTTTTCATATCCTGATATTCCATCTGCATTACTTAGCTCTTCTAACATTTTCATATCTATCATAAAAGTTTCTCCTCCTCTTATCTATTTTCTGTTTTAAAGTCTTCAATATCCTTAAGTCTTAAACTTTTTATAATTTCTACTAAAGCTTTTTTTGCATTTTCATAATCATTCATATGAATTATTGTGCTATTGCCTTCTATATTTTTTCCTGGAATTGATATTTTTAATGTTGGACACCCTTCTAATACTTTATGTATCCATCCACCATCACCTTGATCTAATGAATAATAATGTTGATATTTAATATTATTTTCTTCACATATATTTATAAGATATCTTAAAGCTTTTTTATTTGGCATCATTCCTTTATCATAAAAACTTACTAAAAGACCTTCTCCAAGCTTTCCTTCTTCATCTTTTTCTTTACACTCTAAAACATCAAGTACTATAGAAAAATCTGGCTTTACTAAATTTGTACTTGTAATACTTCCTCTAAATCCAACCTTATTTTGAACAGTTCCTCCTACAAAAAGGTCAAAGTCCAACTCTTCTTTAGATACTTCATTTAAAAGTTCTATTCCTAAAGCACAACCTACTCTATTATCTAAAGCTTTTGAAGTTATTCTATTATTTAAAAGTCTTGTAAACTCACCTTTTAATATAGCTTCATTTCCAAGTCCTATATTATTTTTTATAACATCTTCATTTGAAGTTGCTCCAATATCTATAAGTACATCCTTATCAATAGATACTACTACCCCATTAATTTTTTCTTCTAAATTATTTACTACTATAACTCTTTGCCCTATATTATCTTCTAACTTTATATCTCCTAAAGAAATTACTTTTAAATACCCTTTACTATTAATCTCTTTTACTATAAATCCACTCTCATCTATATGCGCACATACCATTACTCTTTTCTCACTTTTTCCTTCTTTAACTACAAATGTAGAACCTAAATTATCATATATAACCTTCTCTGCTATATCTTTATAATTTTCTAAAAGAAGTTTAGATACTCTCTCCTCTCTTCCTGAAACTCCAATTTCTTCACTTAATTTTTTTATTAAATCTACCATAAAATCCTCCCTCTTATATAGAATTTTAGGTGAAGCATACACTCCACCTAAAACTTTTTTAATAACATATTTCTTTTACAAAGCTTTCTAAATCACTTGAATTATCTTTTCTCTTTCTTCCTAAAACACATATGTTTTTAAGAGACTTACTAAGACCTATCCCACCTTTTTTAGGCATTTTAACTATATCAATTTTATCTTTAAACATTTCTATAGTTTTTTCATTCTCCTTTGACATAGCAGCCACTGCTATAATGTCAGTCTTTTCATTTATTTCATTTGCAATACTTGCACACATTCTTCCATATCCTTTATAGTCATAAGCTGGTCCACAAATAACAAAGTCTGCATTAAGTTTCTTAACCATTCCTACAAATTTTGATTTTACAAGCTCCTCATTTAGATCAAAAAATCCATCTCCACAATAAAGGCATCCTACAACCTTTGCATCAATATCCTTAAAATTATCTTCAAGCATACTAGCTGCACCTATAGAAATACTTTTTCCTCCTAAAGGTAAATTAGGATTTTCCTTTCCTCCAAGTCCTGCTTGTACTTGATCAAATATCATAACAACTCTCATAATTTAAATCCTCCTATACATCATCAAAGCATAAGTCAAAGCTTTCATCTTTCTCAAGCTCTTTTTTAGCTTCTTCTTCATCTCTTAAATATTGCTTATCTAACATTTTTATAAATGGATAGTATATTAAACACCCTAAAACTAGTAAGAAAATTTGCCAGCCTGCAGCCACTAAACTACCAGTTGATAGATATCCTGAGAAACCTATTGGTGTTGTCCATGGAAGTGGTACTCCTGTTGTATATGGAATAATTCCCATAGTTGTGACTATGGTGGACAAGACTAAATTAATTACTGGTACACATACAAATGGAATAACTAATATTGGATTTAATACTATTGGTAATCCAAAGATAATTGGCTCATTTATTCCAAAAATTCCTGGAAGTACTGAAAGTTTACCAAGTTGTGTTATTCTCTTAGATTTACAGAATAGAAGCATTACTATAATTAATGATAGTGTACTTCCTCCTCCTCCAAAGTTTGTGAAAAAATTTGAAAATGGATCTGTAAATATATTAGGAAGAGGTAATCCTGCTTGAAAAGCCTCTAAGTTTTCCATAGTTAAAACTTTACTAATTGGAGCAAAAACAGTATTTGCAACAGCAGGTCCATTTATTCCAAAGAACCAGAAAACAGTACATGCTAAACTATAAACTATTTGTGCAAATAAAGTATTTCCTGCACCTTGAAGAGGTGTTTGAAGTACTTCATATATTAAGTTATGGGCTGTCTCAAATGAAGTTAAGCTAACTCCTATTCTTATAAAAAAGAATAAAAGCATTACTATAGCAGAAGGTACTAAAGCTGCAAAAGATAATGATACAGCTGGTGGTACTCCTGGTGGCATCTTTATAGTCCACCCCTTGTTATACACCCATATGAAAAGCCTTACTGAAATAATTGCAGATACAAGTGCTAAGAAAAGCCCATTAGAACCAACATACTCAAATGAGATTCCATTTAAAGTAGCTTCTCCTTCTACTCCCATATAAGCAATCTTAGTTGGCATTAATATAAAGAAGGCTACAAAAGCAACACAAGCTCCTTGAATAGCATCTCCTTTAAGCTCTCTTGCATATGAATACCCTGTTCCAACACAAGATAATATAGCCATTAAATTAAATGTAGCTCTAGATACATTTATAAACCAACTTGACCAATCAGGCCCAAAGATATTTGTCCAAAAACTATCCCATCCTGTTATAGGAAAGTTTGCAATAAGTAAAAATATAGATCCAACTATTATTAATGGTGTAGTTATTAAAAAACCATCACGAATAGCAATTAACACCTTATTTGAGCTTAACTTTGCTGCAATAGGCATTAATATATTTTCTAATTTAGAAAACATTTCTCTTCCCCCTCATTATTTAAATTCTCAAACTCTTTTATAGCAAGTTTTATTCCAAAATTTGAAAGTATCCAAATTTAAAGGTTTTCTAAAAATTATTTAATACATTCTTCTTAAAATTAAATACACTTTCAATCTTTTTTTTAATAAAAAATACACTTTTACACCTAGTTTAATACTCTTATATTTTTATATAACAAAAAAAGCCTTCTTATTTGAGGACCAATTCAAATAAGAAGACTTTTTCTCTTTAAAATAATTGATAAAAAAATCACTGTCTTTAGTTTATCA
>NZ_JBOGCC010000083.1:0-1088 GCF_051656525.1 Clostridium sp.
TTGTTAAAGTTGGTTTCCAATCTAATTCAAATCTCGCTTTTGTTATATCTAATAATAAAAGATTAGCTTCATGAAGAGCATTAGGATTAGAGCAATCTTTTAATTCTCCACTTCCATAAAATTTAGTTACCATTGTTGCCACATCCCATACAGGAACTATTGCATCTAAAGTAGGTCCAAAATTATATCCTTCACAATACTCACCTGGATTTTCTAACATTTTTTGCCCAAGAAGTAGATATCCACTTAAAGGTTCTAATACATGTTCCCAAGGTCTAACTGCTTTTGGCATTCTTATATCAATAACCCTATTTTCTTCAAGAGCTCTTATACAGTCTGGAATAATTCTATCCTTAGCCCAGTCTCCTCCCCCAATTACATTTCCAGCTCTTACAGAAGCAATGCTTTTTCCATGTTTCTCATAATCTTTTGGATTAAAAAATGATCTTCTCCAAGAGTTTATAGCTATCTCTGCTGCTCCTTTAGATGAAGAGTATGGATCATATCCACCCATAGGTTCATTTTCTCTATAACCCCAGATTTGCTCTTTATTTTCATAACACTTATCTGTTGTTATAAGTATTCCTACTTTTGTTTCAATAGTTTTTCTAATCTCTTCCATTACATTAATAGTTCCCATTACGTTGACTTCATATGTTTCAACAGGAATATCATAAGATAGTCTAACAAGAGGTTGAGCTGCTAAATGAAATACTATCTCTGGCTTATATTTTGAAAAAACTTCTGCTAATTTTTCTCTATCTCTTAAGTCCCCTCTTATATCAATAATTTTATTTGATAAATTAGAAAGCACAAAATTATCTTTATCTGTATAAGGATCTAAAGAGTAACCTATAACTTCTGCTCCTAACTCTTTTAACCATATCGCTAACCAAGATCCTTTAAAACCAGTATGCCCTGTTACTAATACTTTTTTTCCTTTATAAATATTATTAAAGTTTTTTATCATCTTTTCTCTCCCTTAAAAATATAGGGTAGCTTTCGCTACCCTTCTACCATTTTTTCCAAGGTGCTTTCCCTGAATCCCACATTGCATTTAATTCTGTATTATCTCTTAATGTATCCAT
>NZ_JBOGCC010000084.1:0-2874 GCF_051656525.1 Clostridium sp.
TGCTTGAAAGAGCAGGTGGAGTTACATATGTTACAGAAATATCTGCATCAGTACCAAGTACAGCTAACCTTTCTTCATATATACAAATAGTTTTAGAAAAATCAACTTTAAGAAAGCTTATAAGAGCTTCTAATGAAATAATAGAAGAGAGTTATAATAAGCAAGGTGAAGTTGAAGGAGTTTTAGATAAAGCAGAGAAAAGAATATTCGATATTTCTGAGAAGAGAACAACAAATGATTTTGAATCATTAGGAACAGTTCTTGAAAGAGGATTTATTGAAATTGAAAGATTATATAATAATAAAGGTGAAGTTACAGGAGTAAGTTCAGGCTTTAAAGATTTAGACGATAAAACATCAGGATTCCAAAAAGGAGATATGATACTTGTTGCAGCAAGACCTTCAATGGGAAAAACAACATTTACCTTAAATATAGCAGAGTATGCTGCACTTAGAGAAGGTAAGAGTGTAGTTATATTTTCTCTAGAGATGTCAAAAGAGCAGCTTGCATATAAATTATTATGCTCAGAGGCTAATATAGATATGCTTAAACTTAGAACAGGTAATCTAGAACCAGATGATTGGGATAGAATAGCAAGAGCAACAGGACCATTATCTAAGGCTAAAATGTATATAGATGATACAGCTGGGGTTACTGTAATGGAAATGAGATCTAAATGTAGAAGACTTAAAATGGAGTATGGTATAGATTTAATTATGATAGACTATCTTCAACTTATGTCAGGTTCATCAGGTTCAGATAATAGACAACAAGAGGTATCAGAAATATCAAGATCTATAAAAGCATTAGCAAAGGAAATGGAATGTCCTGTAATAGCATTATCACAGTTATCCCGTGCCCCAGAGCAAAGAGCAGACCATAGACCAATGCTTTCTGACCTTAGGGAATCAGGTTCAATAGAGCAGGATGCCGATGTTGTTATGTTTTTATATAGAGATGAGTATTATAATAAAGACACAGAAGAAAAAAATACTGGTGAGTGTATAATAGCAAAACAAAGAAACGGCCCAGTTGGAACAGTGAAACTTGCATGGCTTGGGCAATACAGTAAATTTGCTAATTATGAAGCAATACATCAAGAATAATAAATAAGATTATAGAATTATCTAGAAGAGTATATGCTTCTAGATAATTTTTTATAGAAATTTTGATTTTAAGGAGGAAATTATAATGAGTAAAAAGATTGGATTTATTGGTTGTGGAAATATGGGAGGCGCTATGCTTGGAGGATTAGTTAAAAAGAATTTTACTGATTCTAAGGATATTTTTGTTTCAACTAAAAGAAAAGAATCAAGAATACGATTAGAAAAAGAGTATGGTGTAATTGGAGCAGAAAGTATCGATGTAGCAAAAAATGCAGATGTAATAATACTTGCAGTTAAACCTTATATGTATAAAGAAGTTATAGAAGAGGTAAAAGAAGAATTAAAAGGAAAGCTTATTATAAGTATTGCAGCTGGAGTAAATATGGCTGATTTAGAAGAATGGGTAGGTGTAGATGAAAAAATAGTTAAAACTATGCCAAATACACCAGCACTTGTAGGCGAAGGAATGTCTGCAATATGTCCAAATGAAAATGTTAAAGAAGAGGATTTAGAATTTGTATGTGAGATGTTTGGTGTGTTTGGAAAGTACGAAGTATTAGCTGAAAAAGATTTTCATGCATTTATAGGACTTTGTGGTTCATCTCCTGCATATGTATTTATGATTATTGAAGCTATGGCAGATGGAGCTGTTAATTTAGGAATTCCTAGAGATAAAGCATATAAAATGGCAGCACAAAGTCTTTTAGGTTCAGCTAAAATGGTATTAGAAACAGGAAAACATCCAGGGGAATTAAAAGATATGGTATGTTCTCCAGGAGGAACAACAATAGAGGCAGTAGCAGACTTAGAGAGAAATGGAATAAGAAATACTATGATTAGTGCAATAAAAACGTGTGCAGAAAAATCAAAAAATATGTAGTTATCTTGTTGACAAAGTTTGAAAAATAAATTATAATAAAAATAAGTTAATGATAATCAATATCAATTATATATTAAATTGATTATTAGAAGAAAAAACACACAATGAATACAAACACATGAACAAGACTCCTCTTAATTTATAATTAAGACAAAACTCTAGAGATTCACAGCCTCTAGAGTTTTTTATTTGGTAAAAATTTTTTATATACGAATATTTATTTTGAAAAAATAAAAAACATTCGAATTTTCATTGACCTACAACATTCATTTTGATACTATTGTGTATGGGAGAGATAAATCCAAATAGGTTTATATTTAGAATTATTGTAAATAATAATAATATAAACTACTCCATGAAAAATAAAGGAAGATTATTTAATTAGTCTGAAGGAGGATTATAATGTCAGCATTTATAGTATTAGGAGCCCAATGGGGAGATGAAGGAAAAGGAAAAATGACAGACTACTTAGCAGAGGATGCAGATGTAGTTGTTAGATTCCAAGGTGGTAATAACGCAGGTCATACTGTAGTAGTAGGAGATAAGGAATATAAGCTTCACTTAATACCATCAGGAATATTATATGATGACAAAGTTAACGTTATAGGAAATGGTGTTGTTGTAGACCCTAAAGCGTTATTTGATGAGATAGAATATTTAGAAGGTGTTGGAGTAAAAGTTACACCAGAAAAATTAATAGTTAGTGATAGAGCGCAACTTATAATGCCTTACCATAAGACATTAGATATATTAAAAGAAAAAGCTAGAGGAAAAAATGACATAGGAACTACAGGAAAAGGAATAGGTCCTTGTTATACAGATAAATATGAAAGATGCGGATTAAGAGTTTGTGATCTTATGCATCCAGCAGTTTTTGAAGAAAAATTA
>NZ_JBOGCC010000085.1:0-4011 GCF_051656525.1 Clostridium sp.
CCATCTTTTAGATTATGGCGTCCGATGAACACACTAAAAAAACAACCTTGACAGATATTTGACGTCAAATATCCATGCAAAACTGCGATAACAAGACAGTGTGATTTATAGATTTATTTCAATAATATAAACCAACCCACAAAGTGACACCTATTGCATATATAGAGATCACACCCTCTTGTCCTACATAGCTAATAACGTTATCCAATTCAATATTTTATGTAAGAGAATATTGTATGAGACAGCGATAACTCGGAGAGGTTCACGTGTTTATTAAAATAAAAAATACACCATTCAACATTTCAATCATGCTACCTGCAGTATTGGTTGGAGTTATAACCCTATTAGTATCCATATTAGTTTTCGTATACCAGAGAGACATATCTAACAACTTCGACTCTCAATATAGAACCAGAGAAATGCAAAATAATGCCACAATTTCTCTTAATCTTGATATTTGGAAAGCAAGAATGCTGCTGGTTACGTCAATGGCCCAGATGAGAAATCTGGATACAATTAAAAATGCGGAATTAGCAATATCAACAATGGTTCTATCGACCGAAAAGTATCAGCCTAGAAGCCAAACTGGCTGGGAACTTAAGAAAATAGTAGCTGACTACTCAAAGGAAGCACGAAATATACTAGATTACTTCAAGTCCATAGACGAAAATATAAAAACAGGAATAGCTG
This sequence comes from Clostridium sp., assembly GCF_051656525.1. Lineage (GTDB taxonomy): Bacteria > Bacillota > Clostridia > Clostridiales > Clostridiaceae > Clostridium. Next base: position 691 of record NZ_JBOGCC010000085.1, read on the forward strand.
GAAGCGCTAAGAAATTTGATGAATTTAGCACTTACATTGCTTCATCAAACCTTCCATCAGAGTATAAAAGTGATGTATCTATCATAATGGATAGTATCGCCAGAGTAAGGATTAATTTCCACTCTTTCTTAAGCGGGCTAAGAATCAATGAGCTAAATAAAGCAATTGATGATATCAATGATGCAAAAGCTAAAATTGGAAAATACAAAGACTTCAATGCAAAGACTAATGAAATAATCACTTTGATAGAAAAGTACCACCTTGCATTGCTATCCATAAAAGATGGGCATAGTTTATACATTGCTGCCGACTCGCAAACTGATAAATTAGGTTCACAATTAGAACATTTACTTGAGTCTATGGCAGCTAGATCTGGTAACAGCGGGTTTGAACTAGCACAAGAAATATTGTCTATTAACAGCAATACCTCTGTAAAACAAATAATACTGGCATTAATTGCTGTACTAGCCGGAAGTAGTGTTGCATTCGTTGTTAGTAAAATATTAACGTCTCAACTCCAAGCTCTATTGGATATAACAAAACGGATTGCAAATAAAGACTTATCAGTTGCTGTTTCATGCTCAGACAAAAACGAAATTGGCATGCTTGCAAAAGAAATTGAGAGTATGCGTTGCAGCTTGCAAACTATCATACTTGATATAGCTAGTGGTTCCTCACAACTAAGCAGTGCAGCAGAAGAAGTTAGTGCAGTAGCAATTCAATCTAATGTTGGCATGAATACTCAGCGTGAGCAACTTACTTTACTTGCTACAGCAATGCATGAAATGCAATCAACAGCAAATGATATTTCACGTAGTGCGGAAGACGCTGCAAATTCAGTAAAGTCTGCCGTAGAGGAAGCTGAATTAGGCACTGAAGTAATAAATACTACAGTAGAGACAATCGACAAAGTATCTGCTGACATCCAAAAAGCTAGCCAAGTTGTACAAGAGCTTGAGAAAGAAAGCTCTAAAATCAGCATTGTACTTGACGTTATCAAAGGTATTGCAGAGCAAACCAATTTACTAGCATTAAATGCAGCGATTGAAGCGGCAAGAGCTGGAGAACAAGGTAGAGGATTTGCTGTAGTAGCCGATGAAGTAAGAACTCTAGCCCATAGAACACAGCTATCTACAACTGAGATTAGTGAAATCATTGAGAGCTTACAAAAGAAAGCAAATGAAGCTGAAAAATCAATGCTGGCCAGTTCAGAGTTAATGATTGAAGGAGTAAGTCAAGTAAAGAAATCTGGTGCAGTAATACAACGAATGAATAACAGCATAATGCTAATTAATGACATGAACACTCAAGTTGCCAGCGCAACCGAAGAGCAAAATGCCGTTTCTGAAAGTTTAAACATAAACATTAACAATATAAATAACATTACTGATGAAGTAGTGGAAGGTTCAGACCAAACATCAAAAGCATGTACTGACCTAAGTATGCTCGCAAGTAATTTACAAAAAGTCACAGGTCAATTTATAGCATAACAGCACTATAGAGTTATTTATGAGTGAATCAGTATCAATATCATTAATTGATTTAGCAAAAGCAATTGACAACATTGACCATGCATTATCAATATTGATAAATGGAAATCAACATTTCCTATGCAGGTCTATTGTGTCTGATATTTACATTGCTAATGAGAAACTGATAGACCAAATATGTCATGCTCGGGGTGAGTGCTTTACTGTTAAAAATAGAAGCTTACTACTCACGAAAGCTATTGGCATAAGACAAAAAGCATCAATCATGAAAGAGATGGTCAGCGATAACTCGGCGATATAGTATGATTCCAAGTATAATTCTTGTTGACAATAGCATTGGTTTGTCAACCACAAATATCGTGATGAGATTTTTATGTGTAGAGGTGACTCACGTCACCTCTAACACCTTATTAAACATTGCGGCTAATGAAATTACTAAGCATGATGCAATTTTTATCGACTCCATATCAGAAAATGACTTAATTAATGTTGCTACGCATATAGCCGCACACGGCAAAAAGATGCCAATAATTGTACTAGAGCATCTAAAAAATAAGCTTCAAGGAGGTTTGATTAATGTTATAGGGTACTACTCTCACCCATTAGATAAGATTCAACTAACATCAGCATTAGATCACTGCTTACAAATCAAGCATGATATCAATGAATCTAACTTAAGCACGATAAAACTAACAGGAAACAGTAACGAAGTTAGGACACTGCGCAAAATGGTGAATAAGCTTTCACCATCAAATGCCAACGTGCTCATAAGAGGAGAATCAGGCACAGGAAAAGAGCTAATCGCACGAGCAATACACAATACATCAAATCGCAAGCATAAGCCCTTTGTTCCGATTAACTGCTCAGCTATCCCAAAAGAACTATTAGAAAGTGAGCTATTTGGCCATGAAAAAGGGGCATTTACAGGAGCAATTACATCTTACAAGGGAAGATTTGAAATCGCTGATGGAGGAACTCTATTTCTTGATGAAATTGGTGATATGCCTCATGACATGCAGGTAAAACTCCTCAGAGTTCTGCAAGAACGAATCTATCAGCGAGTTGGCAGCAGTAAAAATATTAAAGCAGATGTTCGTATTATTGCAGCTACACATAGAGATTTAGAAGAAATGATCATTTCAGGTGATTTTCGTGAAGACTTATACTATAGGCTCAATGTATATCCTATAAATGTTCCATCGCTACAGTCTAGGCGGCTCGATATACCATTACTTATAAGAGAGTTAAATCAACGACTTATTACAAAGGGATTCAGTGCAGCCAACTTAACACCACGAGCAGTTTTAAGTCTAATGCAATACAACTGGCCAGGGAATATACGCGAACTATCAAATTTACTTGAACGTTTAGCTATTTGCCATCCAGAACAGCAGGTCAACCTAGAAGATTTACCAGAAAAATTCCAATTCGACATTACTAATATAGAGAGTAAGCGCCGTGGGGCTCACATACTGCCACCCAATGCAGATCGTAGTATGATGATTCAGTTAGAGACTGAAAATAGTGACCGCCATTTCATTATCGATAGCATAACTGATAACCATGCGTTTCACTTACTCACGAAAGAGATCATAAATCGAAAACCCATATCCTTGCCAAAGGATGGTTTAGATCTAAAAGAGCTCATCAATTATGTTGAAACAAACTTCATCACAACAGCACTTAAGATGCACAGAGGAATTGTAACAAAAGCAGCTGAACGACTAGGCATACAAAGAACAACTCTTGTTGAAAAAATGCGTCGGTTAGGTATCACACGAAAGAACTCTAAAGGCACATAGCTCATTGTGAAATAGCGTACTGGTTATAT
>NZ_JBOGCC010000086.1:0-4232 GCF_051656525.1 Clostridium sp.
ATTAGAGATGTAACATAATAATCAATGAGTTACATACATCACGAGGTTCACAACGGTTTTAAGCCGTTTGTGAGCCTTTTTTGTGTTAAAAAAAATTAGAAATACTAAACTTTTCTCTAAAAAAATAAAATAAATTAGCTGTGATAATGTAAAATAATTATTTTAAAATATAACATTTACGGGTTAGTTACATTTTTTTTACCAGTTGTTCAAAACTTTTTAGGTGGAGCGTAGCACATTAATAATAGAGAGGTAATTAAAAAAATGATTTATTCACATTAAAAGAAAAATGTAATTTAAAAATAATTAGCAGATGCTAAGGAGTAATAAAATTATTTAATATAATAGCTACTAAATGTTTACCGTTTGTTCATTACTTTTTGGAGCAAACGTCCCATATTAATTTATGTAGGCAATTAAAAAAATTATATTTATAAATTAAAAACCTAAATTATAACAAAATAAAAAAATAAAATTAAAATAAAAAAATTATTAAAACAAAAAATTAAAAAAATTTTAGAGATAAAAAAATACAGAACTTATTTTTTAAAATAAGTAAATTCTTATAGCAGAATTTTTAATTTCCCATTTTGCTGGAATAGCCAGCCTGTATAAAAAATTATTTTTAAAATTAAAAAAATAAAATTTTAAAAAATAGCTTTAGCATTTCTGCTAGAGCAACGCTATTAGCAAAAATGCTAATAGCTATTTTGCAAAAATTTTTGCAAAAAGAATTTGGTCTCCTGGAAGGAGCAAATTCCATATTTAGGTCTCACAGATTTATATAAATTACAATTTGTATTGTGTTCTGTGATTGTACCGGTTCAGCCTGAAGCAAGTGATAGCAATAGATACAACGTTCTTTGATAATTTTTTTTAGTTTAATTTGTCTTGTCTGCATTAACGGAGTTAATGCAGTATTAATCATGCGATAAAGTGATAAAAAATACTATTTAGCTAAAAAAGCTTAAAAAATATATAAAAAAATAGGTGCGTAGCACCTAAAAAATTTAGGAGGAAGAAACATGGCAAGGGTAAAAAGTAGGTCTATAAAACAGCAATTATATTATGCAATTAACCAAAATTTTAAAGAAGGAATGGACAAGCACAGCTTAAAAAAAGATGGGAAAATGGACGGAATTAGAATTTTTTCTTATGCAGACAGAAAAAATCTTGTGGACTTTACAGCTAATTTTGCCAACTGGATGTCTGTAAAACATACAGAAATTAGAAAAGTTAAAGATATAAATTCTATGCACGTACAAGAATTTTTAGATTTTAAAGGTAAAACTTGCAGTAAAGCAACGGTGGAGCAGTATATGTCTAAAAGTAATAAAATGCAACGTTTAATTAATAAGACATATAACTTAAACAATAAACTAGATATAAAATTGCCAGAAAAAATTAAACATAAACAAAAAATAAGAGATAAGCAGATGGCAGTAAAAGATTGGGAGAATCTTAAAAAGATTGTAAACCCCAATGCATCTAAAGCATTGGATATAGGCAGATACTTTGGTTTACGTGTAAGTGCAGTAGTAAAGCTAGAAAAAAGAGATATAAACATAAAAGAAGGATATGTAAAAGTAGTAGATAGTAAGGGGAAAAAAACTAGAAAAGTAGATATTACAACAGAAAAGCAAATGGAGGTAGCTAAAAGACTATATAACAGCGTTCTAGGAGCAAAGGAAAGGATAGTACCTATACAGCCAAGTTCCGTAAATAAAGAATTAAATAGAAAAATGGAACAGCTAGGAATAAAGCAGAACTACGAAAAGACAAGTACACACGCAGTGCGTAAGTTATACGCAGAGGAAACATTTAATAGAGTGAGAGAAACAGGAATGACTGTGATGGAGGCTAGAGAGTACATCAGCGAGCAATTAGGGCATACGCAAGAAAGAGGTGATAGTGATGAAGAATTAATGAAAACCTATGTTAGGAGTTTGCGTTAGAAATAAAAATATACTAGACGTCGTATATTGTGTTAAAATAGAATAAATAAAATAAAAAATGTACGGATAACGCAAAAAAAAGAGTTTCAAATTTTCGACGTCTGAACTCTTTTTTTACAACTTAGCCAAAGTCCTACAGGACTTCTAAACTTTTTTAATTATATTATTATAATAACAAATAAGAGTTTAAAAGTAAATATAGGAATTTGGATAAGTTGCTAGTTCGTGGAAAGAAGGAAGAGATGAGCAATTTAGCTAAAAGAGAAGAAAAAGAAATTAAATATTTAAGAGATCTAAGGATTATAAATCCTAAAAAAATAGAGGAAAGTATAAAATTTATAGATAAAGTACATGGACAAACAGATGGATATATAACATTAGCATTAAAAAATGTAGATGGTTTTAACCAATGGCATTATAAATTACAAGAGATTAATGGAGCAGTAGAACATTTGCACAAACAAAAAACAGATAGCTATGTAAGTATAAATAGTTTTTATATTCCCGTAAGAAATGCAAATAATATTAAACGAATTAATGCTCTTTATCTAGACATAGATAACCACAATAGCATTGTAACAACGGAAATGGTACAAGAGTTAATAAAGCACCTAAAAAAGCATTATTATAATAAGTTAATTCCTAAGCCTAGCATAACAGTTAGCACAGGGCGAGGAATACAATTAATAATATTATTAGAGCATCTACCAAAACAAGCATTAAAATTTTGGCAGAACATAGAAAATCAAATGGTTAAAAAATTAGAAAAGTTAAACTATAGAGGATTTAAAATAGATACAAGCTGTACAGATGTTACAAGGGTATTTAGACTTCCTGCAACTTATAATACAAAATCTAAAACATATGCAAAAATCTTAGATTTTAACGATAACATATATAGACTGGATGAGTTAAAGAAAAAATATTTTAAATATGTTCCAAAGACTACTGGAAAAAGAAAACCTAAAGTTTTAAATATAACAGCAGGGCAAAAGGGGCTTAATACGTATGAATTGCACTGGAAACGAAGAGAAGATATAGAAAGGTTACAGAATATTAGAAATGGAAAGTGTAATGGATATAGAGAGCTTATGTGTTTTCTATATAGATATTATTCTTGTTTAGTTGATGGCAACTGTAAAAAGGCGATTGATAAAATGCTTAAGTTTAACCAAAAGTTTAGTGAGCCACTACCATTAAATGAAGTTATAAAGGCTACTCAATCGGCAGAAAAGGCTTATAAAGCCTACATAGAAAGTGTAAAGAATGGTGATATAACAATATTTGAAAATGGAGAGTTTAAATTAAAAGGGTACAATTATACTAATGCTAGTTTAATAAAGCTTTTAAATATAACAGAAGAAGAGCAAAAAGAGTTACTAATTCTAATAAGTGTAAAAGAGAAATATAGAAGAAATAATATTAGAAGAAATCCAAAAAATAAAAATGGATTAACTAATAAACAGCAGGAATTAAAGGATTTAAAGGTAAAAGTATTAGAATTTAAAAAAGAAAATTTAAGCAATAGACAAATAGCAAAGATATTAAAGATAAGTGAGTATAAAGTTAGAGATATATTAAAATAAGTATAGGGTATTTATTACCTTATACTGCGATTAAAAATGCTCTACATATTAGTGTGTGTTCTTCCTTTAGGTAGAACACTGCCTATTTATAACTCATACTTCCCTATTTTAGGGGGTTCTAGCATATTTTCAAATCTCTAAAATTTTAGATATTCTTAAAAATTAACATATTATTTTATTCAATCTTAATTTTATGGTGGTCTTAGGGTTAGTGGGATATTTTTTGGCTTTTGGGGACAGTAAAAATTACGTAAGACAAAAAGGGATTTGTGTAAGACGTAGAGAATATAAGGGTTAAGAGAATTTTTAGGGGATTAAAAAATGGGTGTAGAGAATAAGAAAAATGCTAGTATTACAATAAGATTAGAATGTAAGACAAAAGAAGATTTAAAAAAATTAGCTAAAAAGAAAGGTATTACAGTTTCAGAAGTAGTAAATTTACTTATCACAGAGCAGTTAGAAAAAGAAAATTATAAAAATAAGTTTAAGGATCAGTTGGAGCAACGGAGTAAAAATACAGAAAATAAAATAAATCAGCTTAAAAAAAAATTAAAATGGATATAATAAATGCTATAATAAAAATGTTTAATATAGATAAGCGTTAATTATTCAAAATAGCACCTATGCCAGCAGGTGCTATTTTTTTTAATAAATTAAAAGGAGAAAAAATGAGTAATAAATATGGTAAGCA
>NZ_JBOGCC010000087.1:0-11791 GCF_051656525.1 Clostridium sp.
CTGAGGAAAAAGCTAAACTTGAAGCCGAAGCTAAAAAAGAGGCTTTAAAAGCTGAAGCTGAAATAAAAGTTGCTACTAGAGCTAAAGAAGAAGCTGAAGCTAAACTTAAAGCTGCTGCTAAAGCTAAAGAAGAAGCTGAAGCTAAACTTAAAAATAGTTCAGAGAATAAAACTTCTACTGAAAAATCGCCAGTATCACCAAAAATTGAAATTGCAAAACCATCAAAAGTTACTAGTCATACAAGCTTTAATAAAAAAGTTGTTGCTATAGTAATTGCTGCTGTTGTTGTAGTTGCTGGAGGAATCGGAATTTATGCTGCTTCTAGTAGCTCATCAAAAAAAAATGAAACTCCACAGGTTACAGCACCTAAAGTAGATTGGACTAATTTTAATACTTCAATGCAAAATGCTATTAGTAGTGACAATTATAATGAGCTTGCTACACTTTTATCTAAGGCACCTGAAAATGAAGTTCCATCTGCTGAAAAAGCTTCATATACTGCTGGTTTAAAACTTATGCAAGATAGTGGTATTCAATACTTCTATGATCAAGGTATGAATGATTATAGCAATAAAAATTACCAAGCTGCTATAAATAATTTCCAAAAAGCATTGCCATTTGCAAACGGTAATTATTTAGCTCCACATTTAACTTACTTTATGGGAGCATCTTATTCAGCACTAGGTGACCATGCTAAAGCTGTTGAATACTACAAGCTTTACTTAAAGAACTTCCCTAATGATAATATTTATAATTCAGGATGTCTTTATGTTTTAGCTAAGTACTACTTCGCTCAAGGTCATGTACAAGAAGCTCAAACTTACGCAAAAGAATTACAATCACAATTCCCTAATTCGGAATATAATAATTCAGATATTCAAAACATTTTAAATGCAAAATAGTTTTACTAAACCCAGTAGGAAGATTCTTACTGGGTTTATTTTAGTATTTTGGTAGCTATTATTTTTATCTTTTTTTAAATTTTCATAATAAAATAGTCAAAAAAAATTAACACTATTATAAAGCTTTGTTTTATTTTAATAAGAAAATATATAGTATAATTTTCTTTATCTAATAGCATATTTCCTATTTCAAATAGGAAATATGCTATTAGATATTAGACAAATTTTATTTTTAAAATCTGTCTATACTTTTTATACTTTGTAAATAATTTTACTCGTGGAGGTATTTTATGGATATTAATATTCAACGTGAAGAAATAGAAAAAATTTATGGAAAAATTAGTCCTTTTGAATTTAAAAATAAACTTATAGGTCTTGCAACTGAGGAAAAAGGTGCACGTACCCTTTTAGATGCTGGACGTGGTAATCCAAATTGGACTTGCGCTACTCCTCGTCAAGCTTTTTTCACATTTGGTCAATTTGCTGTTTTAGAAACTCAAAGAACTTGGCAAAATTGGGACTTAGCTGGTATGCCAAGTAAAGAAGGAATTTATGATAGATTCTTAGAGTTTTATAATGAAAACAGTGACGCTCCAGGCATGGATCTCCTTAAAAATATGATTAATTATGGTGTAGAAACTAAAGGTTTCACTCCTGATGATTGGGTTTTTGAATTAACTGATGGAATAATTGGAGATAACTATCCTTTTCCAGATAGAATGCTTACTCATATCGAAAGTGTAGTTCACGATTATTTAGTTCAAGAAATGAAATATAGAAATAATAAAGATGATAAATTTCATATTTATGCAGTTGAAGGTGCAACCGCTGCAATGTGTTATCTTTTCGATTCATTAAAGGTTAATCATCTTTTAAATGAAGGCGATACAATTGCTATAATGACACCAATTTTTACTCCATATTTAGAAATTCCTACTCTTCCTAATTACAATTTTAATGTGGTTCCTATTAGTTCTAGTGGTGAAAGTGCTGGTGGCACTCATACTTGGCAATATCCTAAGGAAGAGCTTGATAAATTAAAAAATCCGGATATTAAAGCATTATTTATAGTAAATCCAAGTAACCCACCATCAATTGCTTTAAGTGATAGATGTAGAGATCATATTATATCTATTGTAAAAGAACATAATCCAAATCTTTTAATAATCTCAGATGATGTTTATGGTACATTTGTACCCGGTTTCCGTTCTCTTATGAATGATTTACCATATAATACTGCTGGAGTATATTCATTCTCTAAATATTTTGGTGTTACTGGATGGAGACTTGGAACTATTGCACTACATGAAAACAATGTTTTTGATAAACTTATAAAAGAACTTCCAGCTGAACATAAAAAGATTTTAAATAAAAGATATGGTGATATGTGTAAAGATCCTTCAACAGTTCCTTTCATAGATAGAATAGTTGCTGATAGTAGACAGGTTGCTTTAAACCATACAGCAGGTCTTTCCACTCCACAACAAGTTCAAATGGCATTCTTCTGTATGTTTGCAATTTTAGATACAAATAATAGATATAAAAATAAAACTATAGATATTTGTCATCATAGACAAAAACTATTATTTGAAGGATTAGATTTAGAGTTACCTAATAATAAATATGATGCAGCTTATTATACTCAATTCGACCTTTTAGAATGGGCTAATAAATATTATGGATCAGAATTTGCTGCATACCTTCAAAAGTATCATAAGCCATCACATATACTTTATAGACTTGCACAGGAGTCTTCGATAGTTTTATTAAGTGGCAGTGGATTTCAAGGTCCTGAGTGGTCTATAAGAATATCTCTAGCTAACCTAAATGATAACGCATACTCTAAAATTGGAAACATACTTCATAATATTTTAGAAGAATTCGTTAAATCATGGAAAAACTCGAAAATTAAGTAGTTAAGAATTAATGAGAAAACTCGCTTAGGCGAGTTTTTTTAACGAAGAAAAAAGCTATGATTTGATATTCTCTCCTACCATAGCTTTTTTAATTTTTCATTTTTAATTATTAATTACTATTTGTTTGTGTATTTGTATTACTTGTTGTTGTGTTTTGTATTGGTGAGTTTTCTATTACTTTAAATGAATATCCGTGATCTTTGTAGTATTTTATTATGTCTGGTAATGCGGTAACTGATGTTCCTTTAGCTGCTGCATCATGCATTAATAAAATTACATGTTCTTCATTTGTTGATTCTTTAATTGCTGTACTTATAAGCTTACTTGGTGCAATATTATTTCCTGTTGCATCTCCTGTTTCTGCATCCCAATCAATTGAAACTATATTACAATCTTTATATGCAGTATTTAAAGCCTTTAAGTTTGGATCATGATAATAACTTCTTGACATATACCCACCTGGCATTCTTATAACTCTTGTATTAAATCCAGGCCCTAAAATATTTCTCATCATATCATCTGTTTTTGTTATCTCTTTCATAAATACATTTACATTAACACTATTTCCTGGATATAATTTATGAAAATCATGTGAGTATGTATGATTTCCTATAGCATTCCCACTTTCATATGCTTCTTTTAAATACTCTTGATTTTGTTTTGACTCTAAATTACTACCCATTGCAAAAAATGTAGCATGAACATCGTTATCTTTAAGAATCTTTAAAATTTTAGGTGTATTTTCACTTGGTCCATCATCAAAAGTTAAAAATACTTCTTTTTCATTATTTACTTTTTTAGCCGTTTCAATCATATCAAAAACTTGATTTGCTGGAACTGCATAAGATTTTGCACTATCAATTATATTATTTCCATTTTGAGGATATCCATATTTATTACTTGGCACCTCTTGCTTTGGTGTTTCTTTTACTTGCTCTTTTTGTGTATTTGCTTGTGTCACGGTTTCTTTACTACTATCTTTTATAGCAGTCTCCTTCTTACTATGAGCGAATGCAATACTAGCTCCTCCCACAACAACTACAACTACAACTATAATTGCTATAACAAGTCTATAATTTCCTTTTTTTCTTCTTCTGTTCCCCATTATTTTCCCCTCCAGAACAATTAAACATTTTGTTTCTATAATTATTTTACATTATTTTTAAAATAAAAAAGTTAATTTTTTGATACATTTATGTATATTTTTATTAATTTTTTGTCATTTTTTAAACAAATTAAACTTTTTCAATTTTTTCTTTATAATTTTTGCCATTTATTTATTTTTAGTTTTGTATTATAATGAAAAAACTTAAAAATTTACAAAGGAGATTTATATGATAAAGCTTTTATCTAAAGGATATTTAAAATTATTAATTATTCTTATACTTTTTATTTCATTTAATACAATATGCTTTTACACAAAAGCATATTCTACAAAATTAAATAATAAACAAAAAAAATTTGAAAATCATATTATAATTTCATCTATAGATAAATCCTATATAGAAGTTAGTCATCTTTATAAAAACCATTTAAAAAAAGATTCCTTTCATGATAATGCACCAATTCTTAACTTTTCAAATAGTCATACATTTAAAAAACATTCCCATTTTTCTCTTATTACAAAAATACTTTTAATACTCTCACTTCTAATCATTCTATCTATAATCTATTGTTTTGTATTTTTTTAAAACTCCTCTATGGAGTTTTAATTATTTTATGTATTTTTTGTAACTTAATTTCTATAAAAAATATACTAGAGTCTCTTTTTTTGTAGTATTTTATAATTTTATTTTTTTTATTTCATTTTTATTTTGTTAACCATTAATACATCTTAGCTTAACTTTATTAATTTTTCTTGTTATTTCTTTATATTTCTACCCTTTATTCATTAAAAGTTATTATTTTTATTTATTTCCTTCTTATACCTTCTTATCCCTTGATTTTATTAGCTTTCATTCATTTCAAATTTGAACTTGTATAGATATTTTTAGTATTTCTATGTTTTTTCAAGCTTTTACTATATTTTTTTCAAATTTCCGTATTTTTTAACTAATTTTCATCTTTTTCTTTATTTTAATTTAATTTTTATATAAATGTATAATCTTTCTATGTTAAGTTAATAATTTTATATAGTAACATTAAATCCTATATAGATACATATTAAACGCAAATTTAAACAAGAGGTGAATAAAATGGCAATGGATAAAACGATTGTTAAATCATTCTGTAAAAAATTAAGTGATAAACCTTTTACACTTAAACTTTGGGATGGCGAAGAAATAAACTATGGTGAAGGGACTCCTGAATTTAAAGTAATAATAAATGACTTCCCTCCAAAAAAAGAAATTTTAGCTGACGCAAGTATTGCACTTGGTGAAGCATATATGGATGGAAAAATTGATTTAGAAGGAAATCTTCAAGAAATATTTGAAAGTATCATGAGACAAAGTGATAGCTTCTTAAATGATAGTGTTCTTTTAAAATTTGTTGGAAAAATAGCTTCAAACTCAAGATCAAAATCAAAAGCTGATATTGCTAGTCACTATGACATCGGAAATGACTTCTACTCAATCTGGCTTGATGAAACTATGAGTTATTCATGTGGCTATTTTAAACACGAAGATGATACACTTTATGATGCCCAGATGAATAAAATACACCATATCTTAAAGAAATTAAACCTTAAAGAAGGTCAAACACTTTTAGATGTTGGTTGTGGATGGGGTTATCTAGTTATTGAAGCTGCTAAACTTTATAAAGTTAAGGCTATGGGAATAACTTTAAGTGAAGAACAATTCAAAAAAGGTAATGAAAGAATTAAAGAATTAGGTCTTGAAGATTTAGTAGAAATTAAATTCATGGACTATAGAGATCTTAAAAAGAGCGGACTTGAATTTGACAGAGTTGTAAGTGTTGGTATGGCTGAACACGTTGGCCATAATAATTTACCTTTATACTTTGAAAATATAAATGCAGTTCTTAAAAAAGGTGGATTATTCTTATTACACAACATAACAAGTCCACTTGAAAGTGAAGGAAATCACTGGATTACTAAATATATCTTCCCAGGTGGATATGTTCCAACAGTTAGAGAAGAAGTTCATATAGCTGCTGAATTAGACTTCAGAATTGTAGATATTGAATCATTAAGATTACACTACATGAAAACTCTTATGCATTGGTTACAAAATTTTGATGATAACATAGATCAAGTTAGAACTATGTTTGATGAAAGATTCATAAGAATGTGGAGATTATACTTAGCATCATGTGCTGCTGGATTCCATTACTGGACTATAGATATACACCAAATGCTATTTACAAAAGGAACAAATAATACTCTTCCAATGACTAGAGATTATCTTTACCAAGACTAGTTTTAATTAGGAATTTAAAATTTTAAATGTTTAAACCAAATTGGCAAAGCCAATTTGGTTTTTTATTTTAACTCATATTCCACAAAATTTTCCCACCTGTCAATATCCGTTCCCACTATCTATAAAACTCTTATATAAAGCCATTTAACAACACCTCCTACTCTTTTTTTTTATAAAAAATTTTACGACTTTTTTAGCAAAATTTCTCCATTCCTCTATGCATATTTTTCTTTTTGGGGTATACTACTAGTGAAGACGTAAGAAATATATGAATACTTATATATTTCTTAGTATATAAATTACAAGTATATGGAGGTTTTGTATTATGTTAGTTTCAGCAAAAGAAATGTTACAAAAAGCTAGAGAAGGTAAATATGCTGTTGGTCAATTCAACATCAATAACTTAGAATGGACTAAAGCTATTCTTTTAACAGCACAAGAAAATAATTCACCTGTTATCTTAGGAGTATCTGAAGGTGCAGGAAAATATATGACAGGATATAAAACAGTATCAGCAATGGTATCTGCTATGATAGAAGAATTAAACATCACTGTTCCTGTTGCATTACATTTAGACCACGGTAGTTATGAAGGATGCTTTAAATGTATTGACGCTGGTTTCTCATCAATTATGTTTGATGGATCACACTACTCAATAGAAGAAAACATCGCTAAGACTACTGAGTTAGTTAAAATAGCTAACGAAAAAGGTTTATCATTAGAAGCAGAAGTTGGTTCAATCGGTGGAGAAGAAGACGGTGTTGTTGGAGCTGGTGAAATCGCTGACGCTAATGAATGTAAGCAAATCGCTGACTTAGGAGTTACAATGTTAGCCGCTGGTATTGGAAACATTCACGGACAATACCCTGCAAACTGGGCTGGATTAGATTTTGATGCATTAGCTAAAATCAATGCAGCTACAGGAAACATGCCATTAGTATTACACGGTGGAACTGGAATTCCTGATGATATGATAGCTAAAGCTATATCTTTAGGAGTTGCTAAAATCAACGTTAACACTGAGTGTCAATTAGTATTTGCAGCAGCAACTAGAAAATATATAGAAGCTGGAAAAGATTTAGAAGGAAAAGGATTTGATCCAAGAAAACTTTTAAACCCTGGTTTTGAAGCTATAAAAGATATCGTTAAAGAAAAAATGGTTCTTTTCGGATCAGTTAACAGAGCTTAATATTAGTTAAAAAAGAGTGCTTCACATAGCACTCTTTTTTTTATATTTATTAAACTTTCATTTCATTCTTTATCATTTACCTCTAATTTTTCTTATTAAAGTATTTATTTATCTATTTTTCCCTCTTAAACCCATAATTAACAATTTATCTTTTAACTATACAAAAAATTTATTGTATAATACTTCTTGTACTTAAGGAGGTTTTTATGAATAAAAAAAAGAAAATACTAATACCAATAACCATTATAGTTATAATAATTATTGCTCTTGTAGGTTTTTATTTCTACAAAAACAATGTTGAAACAAAAGCTTACAATAAAACACTTACAACTTTTACAACTTTAAATAAAGAATTAACTACTCTTCCTAAAAATCCATCTCAAGATGTATTAAAGGGATATGCTACTTCTCTAAACAATTTAACAACTTCATTTAACAATTTAGGTAATTCATTTTTTCTAAATAGTAGTATTAAAACTTCAGCTAAAAATTATGCTGCTGCTTCTAATTATCTTTTGTGTAAAGATAATTTAAATATAGCTTTTTACACACTTTTAGATAATTTTAATAAAATACCAAATCCAACAATTCCAGATACTACTAATTTAGTGAATAACATAAACGGTTTATTAAGTAATCAAAACTTTATTGAAATGGAAAATATTTATAATACTAATGCTTTTGTTAAAAGTCAACAAAGTTCTAATTCACCTAATGAGCTTAAAACTTACATTGAAGAATTATCTAAACAATATAATGAATTAATAACAGGTTTATCAGAAGCTTTTAATTCTTAATATAAAAATAAATACTATCATAATTTTTATTATTCAATAGCCCTTATAAAAAAATCCCAATAGATTTTAATTTTTCTATTGGGATTTTTAAATATTCTATTTTTATTACTACATTAATTTATAATTTTTTTCTCTCACTATCTCACTCTCTATAATATTTTTAAGTTTTTCATCTTTAGTTAATTTATAAATATACCTACTCTTCATATATAAATATCTACTTATTATTAATATTTCATTTTTATTTATAATTTCTTTTCCTTTTTCATATTCGTATATTTTATCATCTAATCTCTTATAACTTTCTATAATTCCTAAAATAATTTTATTAAAATTTATTGGAAATATATATTTTATCACTAAAAATACTATTATAGCACCTAATACTACATACCATATTCTATATAACGATAATATATAGTAGGCTTGGCTTTTATTCATTATAAATTGGCTTGCTATTCCTGTATAAGTTATAAAAATTGCACGTTTTCCGTAATCTATAAGATAGATGGAAAAATAAAGACTTATTAACATTAAAGCACATACATAAATATTATTTTGTGATATAGTTAGAAGTATATCAAATAATATAAATCCTACTAAAGTTCCAAAAATTCTTTGACTAAGTTTCTTTATACTCTGCTCTGCAAAAGGTAAATATACTACTGTAATAGTATATAAAAGCCACCTACCATCTTTTATATTAAAATAAAATACTACAAATACTGCAATACTTGTTAAAATAGCTCCTTTTATTGCAGCATTAAATTTTATCCCCGTCATACTTATTTTGAATTTATAGTTTAAGTTTAGTTCATCACTATATTTATTTAATACTCTTTTTTTTATTTTTAAAATTTCTAAACCATCTTTACTTTTTTCAATTTTTTCATTTAAATTTATATTTTCCAAATAACTTTCTTTTATAATTTTAATAAATTTCTCATTTTTATAAATTTTTATAAATTTATTTATATTTTCATAAAATCTAATTTCTTCTTTCATTTCATAAAAATCAAAACCATCTTTAATTAAATTAATTAAAGTTTCTTTTATTTCATCTCTCTTTATTTCATCCATAGTAAGTCCTAAGCTTTTGATTAATTCTATTACTCCAATTTTTTTTACTAGCTGCACTTTATTTTTACTATTTTTCTCTGTTTTCTTAATAAGCAAATCTTCTGCTTCTTGTATTTCTTCTAACGCTAATGCTAACTTTTCTCTATTATCTCTCTCTTCTTCCCATTCATTAAAATATTCTTTTGCCTTTTTCATTTTCTGATTTGCAATTTTAAGAAAATCTAATCTCATAACAAGAAAATAAAGAACCATAGCTATAACGGCTCCATAAACTGTTGCTATCATTCTATATCCTAAATCACCTTTTGGCATTGGAATTGATAAAATTAGAATATAATATATCATAAATATCATTGACTTAGATTCTTTATTTTCATATGTATAAAAATAATAAATACAAAATCCTATAATAAATGTTAAAAATGTACCTAAATATATATGATAACTAAATATAGATGCACAAAAAGAAAGTATGCTACATACTACTACAAGCTTTATTATTTCTTTTAATTTCCCTTCTGTATAGTCATCCTTTGCAAGCTCTGGTACTAATAGAATCGATGCCATAGCAACCATTATATTGCTCCCAAGCTTAAATGGGATAAATGTTATTAATACAATTATCCCTAAAACCCATGCTTTAAAAGCTAAAGATTTACTCATTTAAATCACTCCTCTAATTTTCTTTACAATACACAATTATAAAGTGTGGAGTAACTCTAGAGTCAATAGTATATTTTAAACTTTGCATATTAATCTAACAAAAGATTTTTCTTCATTTTTTGATTTAAAAAATGTATATATCTTTATAAAAATATCTCCTTTATCAATATTAAAAAATTCTCTTAACCCTTTTATATAATCATAAATTTCTTCTTCATTTCCTAAAAATTCAATATCTACTATTTTTCCCTTTATACTATATTCTAAAATTTCAGTATTAATAATCTTTTCCATTTTTTTTATAATCTTTTCTGTTTTTTTAGACTTTTCGATATAAATATATTTACCCTTTAAAAATAAATTATCTATCTTTTTTTGAACTTCTATTTTAGTAAAATACTCAATAGTTTCATTTTCAATTTCAATAGATTTGCTAAATCTTTTACATATATTTTTCAAAATTAAACTTTCAATAGGTAATCTAAAAAACGAAATCCCACTTTCTTCTATCTGCACTTCTTTAAAACTATTTGTATTTCTATGAATTTGGGATTTTTTAATTACTTCAGAACTTAATTTTATAGTCTTCTCTATTCTTTTCAAATATTCTATTTTTTCACTAACTATCTTTTTCTGTTTATCCATAAATTCTATATATTTATCAAAATCTAATTCCTCCATATTTAAACATTCTTTAATATCATTTATTGAAATCTCTAAATACCTTGCTCCTAATATAAATGATAATAAATATAGTTCCTTCAAATCATACATTCTATATCTATTCTCTTTATTAATCATAGGAGATAATATTCCAATTTTATCATAATATCTTAATGTATCTACACTCACATCAAACATTTTACTAACATCACCAGTTGAAAATTTATTTTTCATGCATTTTCCTCCATATAAAAATTAAGGCTGTAATTTTTTTCATTTACAACCTTGATAATATATTATAGTATTAAAAGCTCCTATCTTAAATGATAGAAGCTTTTAAATTTATTGATTTATCCAGTCAATAGCTTGTGTTATAGATGATGCACTATCTGTTCCATCTACTTTAGTAATAAGTAAGATGTCAGAAGCCTCTAAATGCTCCATAAGCTTCTCTTTCATCTTTTCAGCGCTTAACTCACTTTTAACTAAAAAGCTGTCTGGCATAATATTGGCCCAAGCACCAAAAGTTTTAATAGTTCCTACAACTTCATAATCATCACGTACAGCGTGTTCATGATCATGTGTATGCTCTTCTCCTTCACACCCACAACCACATCCATGTGATTCTTCTTGTAAATAAAAATTTATGCTATATGTATTCATATAAATCTCCTTTAATTATGTTTTATACTACGATTATATCCTATAATAAGAAGAAACACTATTTAAATTTTAATATACATTTTTAATTTTCATATCTAACTTTCCGTCACTATCTATCTTCTCTATAGTAACATGTACCTTTCCTCCATATCCTTTTTCTAAATATCCTATAATTATCTCTTCTTGCATCATTCCATTTTTATCTTTATAACTTAATAAAACTACATTTTTACCTTCTAGATTTTTAGTAGATAAAGTATATTCTATTTTTTCATTTCCATTTACCATTAATTTTTCTTTTATAATTTCTCCTTTTATATACTTTAACTCTAAATTAGTAATAACATTATTAGTATCATTTTGAATAATAATTTTATACTCCTCTTTCATAAAAACTCTAATACTCAAAGCCAATGTAACTAATATTGAGATTGAACTAGCTACTATAATTTTATTCCTTTTCCCCATAAATATACTTCCCCTTTTTTAAATTTTAATAGATTAAATCTTTCATTAATCTATTTAAATTTTAACATAT